>DATHPO010000198.1:0-57431 GCA_035483835.1 Terriglobales bacterium | reverse complement strand
AGGCTCGCGTCCCAACTCGCGGATACTCTCAAACATTTGGCTGTGGCGGAGATAGTCTACCGGGCGCCGGTTGTCTGGGTCGACCAAACTGAAATCCCACATTTCATTTCCCTGGTAGATGTCGGGCACGCCCGGACACGTTAGTTTAAGCAGCGTCTGCGCCAGGCCATTCCACAAGCCAATGCGCGCAACACGGCGTTGGAAGGGCAAAAAGTCGTTGAGGAAGCGGTTCTGTGCGCCCTGTGCGAGCAATGCCCTGACGAACGACAAAACTGCGTTTTCGTATTCGGCATTGCGATTGATCCAGCTGGTATTCTGCTTAGCCTCGCGGATGGCCTTCAGCATGTAGTTTTCCATCCGCTCTCCAAACATCCTCCAGCTGTCTGTATTGTCCAAAGGCGACGATGGCCAGGCGCCAACCAACGTCTGATACAGCAAATACTCGTCATTCGGCGTCGGAGCATGTCTGCCGTTGACGAGGTGCTTATGGTTGCGATTAAATCGCCTCCACTCCCGCACGCGAAGCCTCCACAGTCCTGGAATTTCCGAGATCACATTAATACGAGCCCTCACATCCTCGGAACGCTTCGAGTCATGTGTGCTGCTGGCTAGCATGGTGTGAGGCCAACTGCGGAGGCGCTCCTGATTAGCGAGATGAAACTCCGGGGTTGTGGTTCCGAACTGGTGAAAGTCGCTTCCGACATCGTTCAACGAGGCCAGGCGGTGGTAACGGTAAAAGGCCGTATCTTCCAGGCCCTTAGCCATCACGGGGCCGGTGAACTGCTGGAACTTCATGGCGAAGGTTGTCACTGCATTCCGGTAAGCCGTGTCTTGCCCTTCGGCGATGGTGGTCAGAAGAACATTGCTTATGAAGTCAAAGATACTGGTATCCGCGGCCGGACTTCTCCATTTTGCCGAGGCAACGGCACTGCGGATATAGCGTACGTCCTTGTTCGAAACGCCCGAGGAGCTGACGTAGGTGCGGTATACCGGGAAGCAGGCGACCACTTCTGCCAGAGCATCGCGCAGACTGTTGAGCGTGAAGTCGCAGGTGCGCCGTTTAGAAAGTGCAATACGGCTGAGTTGACTTGAAAGCACGCTGAGTTCGCTGGCCAAGGCAAAGCGCATGACCAGCATTCGGCAGTCGTATGCGAGCTCATCGAGATCGATTTCGTTATCGATGAAGTTTCGGTAAATGCGATCCAAACTCACAGCAGCCTCTGGGTCTACGAAGACTCCGTTAACGAGATTGGCGAAGTCGTAGCCTGTAGTTCCGCATACCGGCCACTCGGCAGGTAGCCGTTCGGCGCCAGAGAGAATTTTCTCGATGACCACATAGCGTGGTCCGATCTCAGCATTCTTTGTGACATCGGCAATGCTGCTGTGGAGTCGCTCAAAATATTGAGCTGGATTGTAGAGGCCGTCAGGATGATCGATGCGCAACCCGTCCACCTTGCCATCTGCCATCAGGCTGAGGACCAGGCGGTGGGTTGCTTGAAAGACGGCCTCGTTCTCGACGCAAATGCCAGCCAGATCGTTGGTATCGAAAAACCGCCGATAGTTGACGTCGTCGGAAGCGACTCTCCAATTAGCCAACCGAAACGCTTGCGCTTTGATAAGTTCGTGGAGCTCTTCGAAGCTTGCAGGATCAGCGGTTGACCCATTTATTGATCCGATGGCTCGCTGGATGCAGCTGACAATTTCGGGGGATCGTGAGCACAACTCCGCTAGCCGGTGCTTGTGAATTTCCTTGTCACGATTGCGCTCGGCGATGCGATCCGCGCTGACCTCGTATCTCGCCGGCAAATGGCTGAAAGCGGTAATCAGGCTCTGAAACTCCAACAAGTCCGGATTCTGCTCGCCGAGGTCCGCCGTGACTGTGTCCCTGCAATGCTTCAGAATTCGAGGATACTCGCGAGGATCCACCGGAAAGCGATGACCACGGTAAGACACCGCGAAGTCGCCGCGGTCATGGCGAAAGATTAGCTTCAGGTCACCACTCTCCAGTACCACGCCGTAATGATCGTGAAGCACCGGAATCAGCACTTTTCCGTGGAGCTCAGCTTTGATCGGATGCCAGTCAATATCGAAAAAATTCGCATAGACAGAAGATCCCCCGTTTTCAAGAACGTCGAGCCACCATGCGTTGTCATTACCCATGACGCCCATGTGGTTGGGCACGATGTCCAGTATCAATCCCATGCCATGTTCGTGAAGAGTTTCGACCAAGCCGTCGAACTCCTCCGGGCTCCCGATTTCAGGATTGAGCGAGTTGTGGTCGACGATGTCGTAACCGTGCATACTGCCCGCACGAGCCTTCAAGATCGGAGAAATATAGCAGTGACTGACGCCAAGCGCTGCAAGGTAAGGAACGATCGCCGTGGCCTGGGCAAAAGTGAAGTCGCGATTGAGTTGCAGGCGGTACGTCGCGAGCGGAATGGAGGAGCGCGATTTCATGATTGCAGAAACCACACCACGGACCAAGGCGGCAGTGTCCCCTCTCTCAAAGTGCTGTCGCTCACTTCCTGGCTGGCATAGATAACCTGCGATGCGGGAGGAGTCAGACCTGACAGCCGATCGACACCGAGATTCGCCATCAGAATGAGTTCTGAGTCGTCAGGAAACCTCCAGCACGCGCGGAGACCTCGACGTGCTTTGACTTCGTAGTTCGCACTTACCGCGCATGTCATGGAAAGGCGCGGGACGACGTACTGACTCCGTAACTTCAATAAGTCGCGATAGCAGCGCAGCCACAATTCATGGCGCGGTTCCGCAGTCACGCTCCAGTCGAGCCGCGAAGCCTCAAACGTTGCTTCGGCGTTCGGGTCGGGAATCCGCTCACGTTTGGCCGGGTCGGCGAATCTCGCAAAATGAGAGAACTCATTTCGCCGACCCTCGGTGACTGCCGCTGCCAAGTCCTTCTCGAAATCGCAGAAAAAAAGGAATGGTGTTTCAGCTCCAAACTCTTCCCCCATGAAGAGAAGTGGAGGCGAGGGCGCGAGCAACAGGATCGCAGTCGCCGCCCGCACAGCGCGACGGTCTGCAAGTTTAATGATTCGCTCTCCGAAAGCTCGGTTTCCGATCTGATCATGATTCTGAAGAAAGGAGACAAATGCGGTGAGCGGCAAACCTGCGGTGGATTCACCACGCGGTTTGCCATTCCGATACGCGGAAGCTTCACCTTGATACGCGAATCCGGCTACCAGGCAGCGGCCCAATTGATCGAGAGCACGTTCCGAATAGTCTGAATAATAACCGTCCAGTTCACCCGTGGTCAGAACATGTAAGGCGTGGTGAACGTCGTCATTCCACTGAGCGGCGTACCACTTGGGCTGGCAGTGCTCTTCGCGTTTAAGATAGCGCGCCTGATTGAGGTCGTTTTCCAGAATGAGATGGACATGGCGATCGGGCTCGATGGAACTCCGGGCCGCATCGGCCAATTCCGTGAGGATGTGTGGGGTCGAGTCGTCAATAATCGTGTGCACCGCATCGAGACGGAGGCCGTCGAAATGATATTCGGTCAGCCAGTAAAGCGCATTGTGGATGAAGAAGTCTCGGACACCTCGACTTTCGGGCCCATCGAAATTAATGCCATCTCCCCACGGAGTACGATGCCGATCAGTAAAGAATTGTGGCGCGTAAGACCTAAGATAATTTCCTTCCGGGCCAAAGTGGTTGTAGACGACGTCGAGGAAAGCCATGATTCCGTGCGCATGGGCGCTCTGAACCAGTTCTTTGAGATCTTCGGGCCGACCGTAAATACTATCGGGAGCGAATGGGAAGACGCCGTCGTAGCCCCAATTGCGCTTGCCGGGGAAGTCCGCCACCGGCATCAACTCCACAGCCGTGATTCCCAGATCCGCGAGATCGTCGAGCCGTTCGCCCACCGCGGAAAAAGTTCCGGCTGGTGTGAAAGATCCGACATGCAGTTCATAGATCACTGCTTCTTCCCATCGACGCCCACGCCAGGTTTGATCGCGCCATTCGAAGGCAAAGGGATCGATGACTTCGCTCGGCCCATGCACGTCTCGCGGCTGAAACCGGGAGGCTGGGTCGGAGACTTCGCGTTCACCATCAATCCGAAAGTGATATTGACTCCCTGATCTAGCCGCGTCGGTAATGAGTTCGAACCAACCACCGTCGCAATGGTCCATTGCGATTCGCACCGATTCGTGTGGGCCGGTTGGGCAAACATCAACCTGACGCGCTGTCGGGGCCCACAAACGAAAGCGCACGCTCCCGTCGTCGCGACACTCGGAGCCGAACGGCATGCTATAGCGTCGCTTCATTTGATTCTTCCTTCTTGCCGTTTCCGCGCCGTTCCAGCAACACGACCATCGACCGCGCCTGCAATGGGTAAGTTGCGACCGCATCGTAGGTATCGACGGATCGCAAACCGCCTTCTCGAGAAGTATCCATCCACGCCGTCCACCGGGTACCGGCACGGAAGGCCGGCAACACAAATCCAACATCTTCGTGGTGCGCATTCAGAAGAACGAGGAAGTTTTCGTCCCCAAGTTTCCGTCCTCGTTCATCGGTCTCATCCAGTCCCTGGCCGGAGAGAAACATTCCCAGACAGTGAAGCGAAGGATCGCGCCACTCCTCCTCGCTCATCTCGTTGCCGCTGGGATTGAGCCACAGCAAATCTTTTACATTTGCCCCCTTGATCGGACGACCCTGGAAAAAACGGCGCCGGCGAAATACGGGATGCCTCTTCCGCAGGTTGATCATGCGCTGTACAAACGCCAACAAGTCGCGATCTTGCGGCTGCAAATTCCAAGTCAGCCAGCTGATTTGATTGTCCTGGCAGTAGGCGTTGTTATTTCCCATCTGCGTGTGCCCGATTGCATCTCCCGCATACAGCATCGGTACGCCTTGAGAGAGCAGGAGTGTCGCGAGCAGATTTCGCTTCTGCTTGGCGCGCAATGCCTGAACGTCGGGATCCTCGGTGGGACCCTCAACTCCGCAATTCCAGCTGCGATTGTCGTTGTTGCCATCGCGATTGTCTTCCCCGTTGGCTTCGTTGTGTTTTTGGTTGTAGCTGACGAGATCCTGTAATGTGAAGCCGTCATGCGCAGTAATAAAGTTGATGCTGGCATAAGGACGCCGGCCGCTGTGCGCGTACAGATCGCTTGAACCGGTAATGCGATAAGCCATGTCCCCCAGAAGCCCTCCGTCACCCTTCCAGTAACTACGCACCGTATCTCGATAACGATCGTTCCATTCAGCCCAACCCACGGGGAAGTTTCCGACCTGATATCCTCCTTCGCCAAGATCCCAGGGTTCGGCAATCAACTTGACCTGGCAGAGCACAGGATCCTGATGGATGATGTCGAGGAAAGCTCCCAGGCGATCAACCTCATGAAGTTCTCGGGCGAGAGTGGCGGCGAGGTCGAAGCGGAAGCCGTCCACGTGCATCTCAAGAACCCAGTAGCGCAGACTATCCATGATCAGCTGCAGCACCCGCGGATGCCGCATGTTCAAGGTGTTCCCGGTGCCCGTGTAATCCCTGTAATAGCGCGGATTATCGGGCATAAGGCGATAGTAAGTGCTGTTGTCGATGCCCTTCAGCGAAAGCGTGGGCCCCAGATGGTTGCCCTCGGCAGTGTGGTTGTAGACAACGTCGAGAATCACTTCCAGTCCCGCCGAATGCAAGATCTTAACCATTGTCTTGAATTCGCGGATTGAGCTAGTTGCCATGTACCGAGGCTCGAGCGCAAGAAATCCGATGGAGTTATAGCCCCAATAATTGCGTAGGCCTCGTTCGACGAGTTGGCGATCGTCCACGAAGCTGTGTACGGGCATGAGTTCGACCGAAGTCACTCCGAGGCGGGTGAGGTATTCGATCACGGGTGCCGTGGCCAGTCCCGCATATGTTCCGCGCAACTGGGCGCGAACGTCGGGATGGCACATGGTAAATCCCTTTACGTGGAGCTCGTAGATCAAAGTCTCGTGCCAAGGGATCCTGGGGGGTGCGTCAGTTCCCCAGGTGAAGGCAGAGTCGATCACACGGTTCTTCGGCATTCCGCCAGCATCGTCGCGGCGATCAAAAGAGAGATCTTCCTGCCTGTGTCCGACCCGATACCCGAATTGAGAGTCGCTCCAACGAATCGCCCCCTGAATCTGCTTGCCATAAGGATCGAGCAAGAGTTTGTGATGATTAAAACGGTGCCCTTGTTCCGGCGCATAAGGACCGTAGACTCTATATCCGTACAACTGACCTGGCCGCACTTCTGGGAGGTAGCCGTGCCAGACCATGTCGGTTTGCTCGGGAAGCGGGACACGAAGGGTCTCGCGTTTTCCGGAAATGTCGAAGAGGCAAAGTTCCACTTTCTCCGCATGCTCAGAGCAGAGCGCGAAGTTGACGCCCTCTCCGTCCCATGTCGATCCCAAGGGATAAGGACGGCCGGGCCAGACGATGGGCTGAGGTTGCTGGGACATTTATCGTGAATTCCTCCGGGGTGGTCGAAGACTACCTCTCCCAATTTGTAAGGCTCTTAGCGAAAGCCAAGCAGGAACTCCCGCGCTGCACGCCTCCCACTTGCAATCGCGTCATGGACAGTTCCGTTGTGTCCGGTCGTATCGTGGCTTTACCGGCGAAGAACAGAGTATTCTCTACCGGAGTCGCCAAAGTCTGCTGCGCACCATCCGAGCCGACTGTGTCATAACTATAAGCCCCGCGAGAAAACGGATCGGTCTGCCAATCATGAAAGTAGGCGGCATCCAGCAATTGCGCAAGTTGCTCTGATCCAATATGGAGCAGCGTGGCGAGCGTCCGCAAACATTGGACGATAACGAAAGTGCGACTGTTGCCGGATAGCCGCTCGGCACTGCGGAAAGGAGTCCACCCGGTAATAATCGGCAGTTTGTTGGGTATGGTCGTCCACCAGGTGGGAAACCACTCATCTTCGGAGAACGGAAAGCCCATTTCGGAGAGTGTCTTGCGTCCGTTGCCGGATGCGGAAATTGTGTCCCAGAAGCGCTGACGAAAGCGAAGAGTCATCCGCATTACCTTGCCCATTTCCAACTTCTTGAGTGCTTCCAGCTTTTCGCGAATATCAGGCGGGCGCTGGAGGCACAGGCCCTCTTCCGACAGTTTCCGCTCGCCGATGTCACGAATCGCGCTCGTAACGACGATGCCGTCGCTAGTCTCTAGCGGGCCAAGGCTAATCTTGATGGGAAGAGGACTCCGATGACCGTGCCCTTCAGCAGCCAGCCTTCTGCGGTGTGCCAGAGACCACAATAGTCCGTGCCGTCGATCAACAGGCTTTTCCAGACCGGAGGCCGATCCGTGTCCGGCTAGATGGTAGTCACCAACAATCCACAGCAAGCCCATGACGAGGAGAACAGAGCGATCCCGAGTCCAAACCCTCCAGCAAATTCGGTGACGTCACACTTCCCGACCAACTCCGGGGGTTGATGGCCCTCGATCGATCGCGTTCCGGCCAAGTACGCAGAGAAGATAACTGAGGACAGAATTACCGATGCCCCTGTGTCTTTTACGTGGCCGCGAATTAATACCTGCGTGCTGAACAAGAGTCCAAGAACGGCCGCGAAATTCAGCAATGGCAAGCCCAGCTCTTTTGCCCGTCCGCTTCACACTCTCGCGCATTCATGGGCCTCCTTTCCGCTCCACGATCCTACCAGTGTGTTGGCATAAAGGTTCCGGAGTTACAATCGTCCCAGAGGGGGAAGCTCAACTTCTCCTTACCGTGTTTTTACTTTTCCGCGTTCAATTGCATTCAACTTTTCCTCAATCCGCCCGAGTTTCTCCCAAACGTCGTTGAGCTCAAACTTGATGAGCTGAGTGGTTCCACCTATCCACGCGACCAGGAACCATATGATCCCGCTTTCCACTAAAGATGGATGCCAAAAGCGGATGACCGCATAGCCGCCTGCGATCGCCAGCACCGTGAACAGAAACACTACACGCAGGCCTATTTTCCGTTGCATACAACCTCCACCACGACAGCAGTGATTTAATCACAAATCGTTTCGAGCCGTACGCGAAGCCCATCAAAGCATCAAAGCTGGTGAGCCAAGTCCGCAAGAAGTCGCTCTCGGCGGAACTGGAACTTAGCTTGGCTTAAATTCGCTTGGATACGCCACTTTCGTCAAGATAGGCTTCAATCATCGTAAAATCCTGGCTCCACAAAGTTCCTACAAACATCCGCAGAAGCGCCGACCAGTTCCGCAAGCGCCTGCCAGATGCCGTGGGTGCGGGCGGTGTCGGCCCGCGCGTATGTCGGCCCGCTTCTTCCGGTGCGACGCTCTCTCAGCAATCTATTCGGACGGTGAAGTACAATCGTCCACCAGGGGGGACAATGGCAATCACGGGATTAGTGTCGATAGTCTCCGAGTTGCGAGCCGAGCGGACAAATCTTGTAACGCAGCTCAAACATATAGACGCGGCTCTATCGGTACTCGGCAAGTTAGACGGCGGGAGTTCATACACGAAGCCCAGGCATACTCTGTCCGCGGCAGCTCGCAGAAAGATCAGCCTGGCGCAGAAGGCACGATGGGCGAAGAGAGCATCTACGAACGGGAAAGTAGTCGGAGTAAAGCCGAAGCGAACAATGTCGGCGGCAGCCCGCAAGAAGCTTGCGGTGTTTCAGCGTGCGAGGTGGGCAAAAGTGAAGCAGCAGAAGAAGGCGGCGTAAGAGTTTCACACCACGTGGGCAAGATGTAAGATACCAACCCACATCCATGCCCCAACCACAGTCCAGAAGACGGGCGACGGATTGATCTGGATGTGGGCCCAGGAACCGCTCTTCTTTAAGATCACAGATGGTTCTGACGTCTTCATTGTTGCTGTTGTTCGGATCGAGTTTCACCCTAGAGAAAGCCCGACGTGCAAGTCAAGCAGCGGGCGTGGATTTTTTGTAAAAGTTTGGCACTACTGGTGAGAATTTGCATAGCTAGTGGAATCACTGGTCGGCCAACGTCCCCCGAGCGCTTGCATTCTGTGAGTTACAGCATTCCTCTCACCAATACCTTCGATAAACTGCTGCGTCTGCTTGAGAAAGCAGGAATAGCAGAAAACGAACCGCTGTGTGCCGTGTAGTCACGAGTAATGACAAAACCAAACTACTCTGGACGCTGTAAGTCAGGAGACTCTAGCGGCGCGGTTGCCGTCCCTATCTGGGCTCGTTGGGGAGAGAATCACTTGTCTGAATCTTCAACTGTTGCAGCGGTTCGCTCACACGACCAGAACAACAGAGAGACCGTTCGATCGCGAGTGAAAACCATGTCGTGAAGAACAAGCGTAGAGATGCATTCTGGTCGCCTGGAAGAGGAGCGCTCACATAGGTTGGGGGAAGGCGAGTCTCGGAACTACCGACGAACGGCACGTCTGCCGTAACGCACCACGGTGTCTGGAGCGACCATGTCGGCTTCGCTCTCATAATTGGAATGACGGGTCGGATTCACGATCTTCTTGTGGGCAGCTGCTGGCACACTTTTTCCAGGCTTGTCAGCATCAAGGGCTTGTCCGTTCGGCCCGGTCTTCTTCGCCTGTGGTTCCATCGTAATCGTCTTCATGCCGACTTCGTCGCTCCGCGGCAGAACTCTGCGGAGTGGCACTTCTTGCTGGATCTCCAGCCTGGCGGGCAAGGGTGAGAGGCGATCATGCGGACTGACGAATAGCAGAACGAAAAGCGATGCCATTGCTACCGCCGTCGCAACCCTCCAGAAGAACTCGTCGCTCTGAGGGATTCGCCTGTCACGGGAATTCGGGACCGTCAAATGAGTTCGGGACGCTAACGGCTCAAGATCTGAGTGAGCCATCTGCCCCGGCTCTGGCCGCAGCGAAACTGTCTGGGAGGAGTCCGCTTTAGTTTCCTTGACCAGCGAGTGATTGTTCTCCTGCAGGGTATAAGCAGCAGACAGGAGTTGCTGGAAGGAATTCTGGTCCAGAAATGGCTGGTCGAGCGTATTGATGTGTCGGGCGGTTCGCGCGGCCAGCCAGTACAGGAAGAAGACCGTCACAATTCCGAATTCAATCCATACCGCCAAGAACAATCGTAGGAGATGCATCGCGACCCCTGCCTAATGGCGTGCGAAGCGGCGAGCGCTATCGTAGCATATAAGGAGATGCGATATACCGTTGCCAGGTTAGCTTACCGAATCCTCCCATCATCATGCCTTGGACTTTCTACCAGTCGAGTGCTCTCGACGGACGTACGTAAGCCCGCGCTTCAATTCAGCCGACAGATCGGTTTGGGGTGTAGCGACATGAATAGGCGCGGTTCCAGATTCGCGCCCTAGCCACTCGTTCAATGCTTCTGGTGTAGCGGTGACGAATCGGCCTTCGCGAGTTACAGGCATTCCCGTCTTAGCCCAGCGTTGAGCAACAAAGGTCGGCTGGCCGAGGAATCCTGCGATCTCCTGCCAACCTTTAAGAGAGATAGGATGTGATTGAGCGTTCGATTGTGCTTTAACCCTGCTCTTCGTATCAGTGCGCTCCTGCCTTCGCACAGCAATCCTAATTCATTTAAGAGCGAAAATCAGACCACGAAGCTAACGACGTGTGACGTAAAACAACCGATCCTTAGATGACGTTCCGCGTTAATGGTTTGGCCGGGTTCCAGCATGAGGAACATGAAGGATGTTGGGGTGCGAGAAGAGAAAAAATCGTAGAAGGTATTCTCGGATTCGCAGCGAGTGAAAATGGGCCCCCGCTCAACGTGAACAGGAAGCCGTAAGCCCCCAGCAAAACGTCATCGCAAGCATCACCTCGGACTCCAAAACGAATAACAAATCAGCACCCGTCACAACGGGAATCTGCGATTCATTCCCACTGCCTTGAAGTTCGATCTGTAAAATCAATGCGGAGGACGTTGGACGATGACATTTTCAAGTTCGAGATCGGCAGACATTCGTCTCGTTAACGTTGAAACTCCCCTCACGCTAGAGGGAATACGCGACCTTCTGCCTTGGATGCGCACTATGGGGACCGTTGCGAGAGAGACTACAAGCGGAGCTATCGCTGTTACAACTGGCTGCGCTGAATCGACAGGATTCCACCTGCATACTAACGCTGAGTCTGCCTCTACGCGTGCCAGCGGCTAACTACACAGCGATACAGCCAAGAAAAACCAAGCTTCGGGGTTGACCCAAAAAGAAAGCGCCCCAGACTCCTCCAAGTCTAGGACGCTTTCTCAGCAGCTCTCCCCTGAACTGCTTCGCCGACACAATAGTTCTGGACCTGAAATGTGTAAATAGCACCGGCGAGGTAAAGTCGGTGGCACGAGCGGGTGAGGGACAGTGATCTGTGATCTTGGGTGGCGATAACCGGCCGGTCGCGAGGGCGGATAAAAGGGAAGGGGCTGGTGGCTACTCCCGCCTATATTGCGGATTGGGTGGCGGGATTGGTACTGCGGCGATTGAAAGAGGCATTGGTAAATTATTCCGCCGATCAGGAGCGAGCAATACGCGCGATGCTGCATGTGGGTGGATTAAGGGCCGGAGAATGCGGAAGCATCTGCACCATTTCCAAGCCAGATGTTCTCCGGGCCCCCATGCTACTGTCACATTACATCAGAACTCACCCGCAGAGAACACTGGCAGAAGTAACAGGAATGGTGGAAATATGTGACAGTGTGAGAAAGAAAAGGCCAGACGCTGTGGATCGTCCGGCCTCAAAGTCAGGAGTTCGATGTGGGCGGTCGTGAGGGTCCAAATGTCGCGGCGAATGAAGATGACCTGCCGCCGACGCTAACCCATGACCGCCATTCGCGTTGGGGATGCAACAAAAGTAGCCCAGGTCTCGGTTGCAGGCAATACAGCGAATACCGTAAGCACGTTTCGTGATCTTCTCGCACGCAGCAATCATCAAAATCTACGAGGGTATAGCGACACTACGATGATTATTCAGATCGATTCAGGAGAAAAGCAAATGAAGGCTGACACTAACTTCGCGTCGATTTTTTTGGCAGCGTGCATCTTGGTTGTTTTGAGTCTGCTGCCTGCATTTGCACGTCCCGCGAATCCGCCTCAGGATCAGGGGACGGCCCAGACGGAATCCGTGCAGAAGGGCGAGAATCAGAAGGTTGAGCGTAGCTCCGGCAAGGAAATAGGCAAGGGCGGTGAGGACGTTGGCAAAGGTGCTGGCAAGGGGGCTGAGAGCCTAGGCAAAGGCACCGCAGGAGGGGCTGGCAATCTCGTTACCTTGCACCCCGGCAACGCCGCCGCTGATGTGGGCAAAGGCGCAGGAGGTGCTGCCCAGGACCTCGGAGTCGGGACAGCAAAAGGCGCGGCCAAGGTCGGTAAAGGAAGTGGCAAGGGAATAGGGAAGCTGGGCAAGAAGATTGTTGGCAAAGGCGGCAAGAACAAGAATGAATCCGACAACGAGAATTGACCAACTCCACACCAACTACACTTCATTCTTCACCTTCCGACGGTCGTCCACGATCCCTCCTGGCGTGCGTTCAGATAAATACACGGAGCGATGAATAGACCGAAGCGACTATCTAGTCCATACAGCGTGTAGGGTATAGAAGCGCCTTGGGCGCTGCTTTAATCTAAGTTGGGGTGCTTTATGGCTACAGCGTGCTCAGGATACCGCAACGAGTCCGGCATGAACTGACCGAACTCAGATCGCCTCGATAGAGAAGGAAACGTACGGTGGCGCAAGCGACAGGGACCGCTGGGAATATGAAGGGCGGCGGAAGCGCATTGATGAATTACACTGCGAACTTCAGCGCTTAGAGTCTGCCGTATAGCAACACGACTCACACTGGCCGCAGAAGTTAAAGCTCGCGTCAGAGCCTCAAGATTGTTGTCAAGTACCGGTTTGACAAGTCTGCCGACTAACGAGTTCTAGCTCATCTTTCGAGACGGCAATTCTTTTGACGTAACACATCTCGCGTGGGCACATTCACCAATCTGACTGCCGACCAGAGCAAGCCCCGCTCGCTAACCGTTATCGTCCTGGACGAGGTGAATACGCCCTTCCTCAGCCAGGCGTACGCGCGTGGGCAACTGATCAAGTACCTGGGCGGCCACTTGGACTTATCGCAACCACTCGGACGCCAATCGAGACGATTGCCTGCCGGTCGGCCGCTCGGATAACTTCCTGTTTGCCGACGATGCGGAAGTTAGCGGGCAAGTTCTCAGCGTTGAAGCGTCGGCCTCAGTTCTTGGGACGGATGGCCATGCCGAAAGTCGCGCTCCATGCGCTAGGTTTCGTCGTTGGCAGCATGCACGTCCACTCATTGTTCGGCGGTCATGGAGTTAAGTCACCCCAGCCGACCGGGCCTCTTGTTGTTCCCTCCGAAAAATTCATTATGTGGTTCTTAAGATTCTCAGTTGCGGTTCTATAATCGGCACTAATTATGGCAATAGCAGCCGGAACGCGGTTCGGTGAATGCGAAATTCTTGGTCCTCTCGGGGCTGGGGCTATGGGCGAGGTATATCGGGCTCGTGACCACAGCTTGGGTCGCGAAGTAGCCGTCAAAGTGTTACCGGAAGAACTCGGCTCTGACCCAGAAAGACTGCACCGCTTCGAACAAGAGGCGAGAGCTGCCGCCGCGCTGAACCATCCTAATATTCTCATCGTTTACCGATTCGGAACCACGCAGGCGGGAGCTCCATATCTGGTTACCGAGCTCTTGCAAGGACAAACTTTGCGAGAGCGGCTGCTGCAAGGCGCACTTGCGGTGCGGAAAAGCGTGGATTATAGCTTGCAAATAGCTCGGGGGTTGGCGGCGGCGCATGATCACGGGGTCGTCCACCGCGATCTCAAGCCGGAAAATCTGTTTGTCACGCGCGACGGACTAGTGAAAATACTCGACTTCGGATTGGCCAAGCTGACCTGCCCCGATCCGGCGGGACGTGAAAGCACAGTCGCAGACTTCAATGCCACTCAGCCCGGCATGCTGCTCGGAACGCTAGGATACATGTCCCCGGAGCAGGTGCGCGGGCTCACTGCGGATGCTCGCTCCGACATTTTCTCCTTGGGCGCGACTTGCTACGAAATGATCTCGGGAAAACGGGCCTTCCAGGGAACAACAGCTGCCGACACTATGAGCGCGATCCTCAAAGAGGAACCCGCGGAGCTGACTACCAGTGTTCGCAATCTGGCGCCGGTGTTGGGGCGCATTGTCCACCGATGCCTTGAAAAAGACCCTAGCGACAGGTTTCAGTCGGCTCGCGACTTGGCGTTCAACCTGGAAATGCTTTCGCGGGATGAAAGCAGTCCTACAATTCCTATATCGGTGGGCAAAGTGAGCCGAAAGTTGTCGCCACTCATTGTCGGAGTTGCGGTTGTGTTGGCCATAGTGGCAGGATTTGTCGCGGCTCGGCTTACAGTGCGCACGGAGAATCGCCTGCCCGTTGGATTGAGACGACTGACCGACTTCGTGGGTATGGAGGAATTTCCGGCGCTTTCGCCCGATGGCAAATCGGTGGCGTTCACGGCCGACCTTGGCGGCCAGCGGCAAGTTTGGCTGAGGCTGCTCTCGGCGGGAGCGCCGCTTCAGGTCACGCATGATGATGCCGACCATCAGTCGCCGCGCTGGTCAGCCGATTCCAGCTCCCTGATTTATTTCTCGCCATCTCCGCAAGCTAATGGACAGGGTCAAGTCTGGGAGATTCCCGCGCTGGGCGGCACGCCGCGCCCCATTGTCAGCAGCCTGATTCCTGGCGATCTGAGCCATCATGGCAAACAGATTGCGTACTTGCGAGAGAATCAAGGAAAAATTGAGTTGACCGTCGCAGATGGCGATGGGTCGAATGCTCACCTGATCACCCGACTTCCTGGAGATTACATTTATTCCAACTTGCGCTGGTCTCCTGACGACCGCATGTTGGGGTACCAGGGTGGCCGAACGTTTGACTATGACATCTTCTACGTGTCGATCAGCGGCGGCGAGCCGCATCGCATCACTCAGGACGGAAATCCGGAGGCAGGTTTTTCCTGGTTACCGGACAGCTCGGGCGTGATTTTCAGCTCTTCGCGGGGCGATACCGTCCTGTACATGCGAATCATGAACCTGTGGTTAGCTCGCCTAAGAAACAATACTCCGCAACAGCTCACCTTTGGCGAAACCTCTTACATATCGCCGGATGTGGACCGCGACGGCAATGTGGTCGCCAGCCGCGATCGGGTGCAGTTCGATATCTGGAAGTATCCTGTGGACGGAACGCCTCAGGACAATGTGCAGCACGGTGTCCAGGTCACGCATCAGACCGGGGCCGTACAAACGCCTTCGGCTGCTCCGGACGATCGCGAGATTGTCTATCTCAGTGATAGTGGAGGCCACGGAAATCTCTGGATCTTGCAGCCAGAAACAGGGAAAACCCGGCAGCTCACGTTCGAGCAGGATCCGCGCATCGATTTGGGAGTTCCGGTGTGGTCGCCCGACGGACAGCACATTGCGTACGTCAATCGTGGCAGCTCGGGATGGAATGTAGACCAGTGGGTAGTCAACGCCGACGGCACGAATGCGCACAAAGTCTCGGATGGCGGAGGATGGGCGTGCTGGTCGCCCGACGGAAAGTGGCTTTACGTGTCACCCCCGACCGCGAACGGTTTCCGCATCGATAAAGTTCGTCCGGATGGGACCGACCTCAGGTCAGTCCGCCCGGATGGCCGCGGACCGGCCGTCGCGGCTGACGGAACGCTCTACTACGTCGTAACCCGGGCGGGTGTGAACGGTTTTTCGGATATGGAAATCCACGTGGCCAAGCCTGACAACGGTCCAAACAAAGTGTTGACCCGGCTTGCAGGTTCGCGCCTGTCGTCGTCTCTACTCATGCAACCAGTACTTTCTCCGGATGGAAAGTTCCTCGTCGTCCTGCTGATGGACGGGCCAACCACGAACATTTGGACGGTGGCAACCGACAACGGCAGTCTGAGACCGGTGACCGATTTCGGCCACCAAGCCACTTTCATTGCACGCCGAGTCTCGTGGTCGTCGGATGGAAAATCTATCTATGCGGCAGTGGGCAAAGGCGAAGCCGACATCGTGCTGCTGACCCACCTGGAGCCATGAACTCCTTCCAGACGGGCGCCGGGCTAGAACCGCAAACGACCGCCGATTTAATCATTTATTGTCCCTCCACGTACCAGCGAATATCTCCGACCGAGTGAAAATTTGACGACAACGTGCCGTAATTGCCGATCGGATGTGAAGGTTCGTCGAGACCGGACACGAACCGCTCAACCTGTTTCACTGCCAATTTTCAATAACCGCGGCGCGTTTCGTAGTCGCATTGTGCCCAGATAACGGGCAGACAGGAAGTAATCCCATAACGGGGAAAGCCAGGCTGGGAGAGGTTATTTACACTCAAACTCCTGAATGAGCGTTATCGGGATGTTCCGCCACTTGGGACAACCCCCTAGAGCTGGCGGCTCGGATAACTTCCGAGTAGCCGACTAACCGTCAACAATGATCGTGTTCGCTCGGTGGTGAGGTCTCTTCAGCAGAACCGTCTCAGACGAAAGGAGAGAAGGTAGGTCGGGAGCATTAATTGGATCTTAGCCCCGTAACATTCTTTCCATTTCAGCCCATCCACGACGTACAGGTCAGAAAGGATTCGAAAATAGTCCTACGCGTAGGATTTGCGATCGGAACTGAAGCGGGCGCCTCCCAGAGTAATAACGCCCGCTGGATCTGACGCGGAGAAAGTCTTTATTTCCTCGATTTTCGAGGAACCAAGATTGGCTACGCGGCCGTCCTGTTGGCAAACGTATTGCCCAGCTTCGTGAAGCGATGAACGAAAGCCACATGGGACATGTCTCCCGACTCTCCCTCATCCCCTTCCTGCTCTTTGTCACCGTTTTCAATGACCGAGAAATGAACGTAATCGTAGATGTCAACGTCTTCTACTCTGACTCGTAAGCCCGTTGGATCTCCGCAGATGTCACCAATCGAAAGTTGATCGTCACGCATCATCATTAAACCTCCGGCTTGTTTGGAAATTCTATCAAGAACCTCTCACAAGCGATGAATCGCAAGCAAGAGAGGCTGGGGCCCCTTATTTCTTGGGGTCCCAGCGGGGAGTCAGCAAGGAATGACTACGCTGACATTGCTCGACGCGGCGTCCGGCTCTCGCGGATCGAGGCAACCCCTCGTCGAATGTTCAGCCAGCCATTTTCCTGAAAGAGGTGGAAAAGGTCATAGCTGTAGGGGACCTCGCCCGTGATGATCTCTTCTTTCCCTTGATCATCAGTAACCGCGAAGGCAACCTGCACCGGCTCATCGGGCGAATTTTGTTTGGTAAAGTGGACGAGTTTTATGTTGAGAGTGTTTTGCTCTTGAGTTTGCATTGGCATTCTTTTCCTCTCGTCCCTAGTTGGGCACTCAAATTTCACCTTTAGAAGAAACCGCAGTGCAAGTCAAGCCGATAGCCCGACTTTTTTGTAAAACTTTGTCATCACCAGTGACAATTTGCATAGCTCTTGCACTTATATGGGAACGCTACACATGAAGGCACCTTGCACGTTTGTTTTGCAGCACTTCCTCTCGCGAATCCGTTCAACGAGTTACTGTGTGTTCTTACAACGAATAGCCGAAATGAACCTGGAGTCCACTTGTGAGCAGAGTTTTGGCACAGGCGCGAACAGGCTGACGACCGAGCAAATTTTGCTCTCTTCTGCTTTCGAAGATCACTTCGCGCAACGAATCGCATACGGTCTTCGCTGTAGTTCGCAGATAAGTGAATATCGGATGGGTAGTCTTAAAATTCTTCGTGGACAACTCCGATCCGGCCTAAAGCTTGTAAATCGAACGTCCGCATTTCCACTTTCGAAAATCGCAGTACAGAAGGAACACTTGGCAAGCAGTTTGCTCCACCTTACCGAATCGACTAAACCCGTTTCGGAGGTCTCATGAAAGGGAAAAGACAGACAGACTCCACGCAGCTTCTTGCCGTGCTTCTTGTCGTGTGCGGGATGATGCTTATGAGCGCTCATCTCTTCGGTCAACCTGCCGCGCCATCCGCCCAACAGAAGTATCCAACCCAGCAGCCCGGTCAGGATCCAGCTCAACAGCAGCAACCTAGGCAGGCACCGGACCAAACAGGACAGGCGCCGGACTCCCAGGCTCAGTCGCAGCAGCCAGGAGTTCAGGTATTTACCGGTATGATCGTGAAATCAGGGGACAAGTATATGTTTCAGGATTCCACGAGCAACACCACTTACGACATCGATCACCAAGACGTAGTGAAACAGTACGAAGGCAAGAAAGTTCGGGTGCATGGCACCCTGGATTCCGGTGGCAAGATGATCCATGTTCAATAGGCAAGTCTCCAGTCAGATGCGATGCCTGAAAACAACTTAGGGCCAAAGTAAGGGGCCCTTTTGCATGGAGAAATGCATGGGCACTGTTGTATCCGCAAGATAAAATGTGGGGTACAGGAGGGGCATGTTTTGGCGAAATTACATTCTCGAAGCCACAAAAAACCAAAAGTCTTCAGACTCACTGAAGAGAATCCTGATTCCCGCCGACTACTGGGTTAATTCTGGAGAAATAGGGTTTGCGCCCCATCGAACAAGCGTGAACCCTTCGCTAAACTTGATGCTTGAGTTTGCGCTCCTTCGCCCACGACCCCCGACCAGGCTGTGCCGGGGCTGCCAAATGAGAGACGATAGTGTTAAACAACGCCGGGCGGAATTGGTCGCGCTGCTCCAAAAGCAAGTCGAGGCATTAGAACTGGAAACCTATGTCGGCTTGACGGACGCTGAACTCCGCGAATACTACAGGAGGCAAGAGCGCATCCGCGACTTGAAAGCAAGTTTATATCCGCCATCAGTTGGCCTGCCTGCTGCACTTAACCGAAATCGCTGATCTTACCGACACGCGATAGAAGGAGGAGCGGCTAGCGATGCAGCAGGAGAAGAGAGATAGTTCTGCCTTGCCGCGCGATCGCCAACCTTGGCGGTCAGAACTTTGAAACAGAACATGGTGTTGTTTCAAAACTGCCGCGCAACTACAAGGCACGCGGTGTGTTCATTCGCTTATACGGCACCTGCGGGTGACGTTGTTCCGGCAAAAAGTTGTTCCGCCAAGCACGTTCTTGTTATAGCATTGATGTTACTTCGTCATAGCGGGTCTGGCCTTCATTGAGTCGCTTATAGATTTGCCAAAGCGAGGGTAAGACTGTGACGACTAAAGCTTCGCTATCCACCCGAATCTCAAAGAAAACTGTAGTACGTTACATGGTCGCTCTGCTGGCGACTGTAGCGGCGTTATTGGTCCGTCTGGTGCTGAATCGCTTTCTGGGTGACTACATCCCTTACATCACGGTTTTTCCGGCGGTAGCTTTCTGTGCGTGGTACTGTGGCGTCGGCCCATCCATCCTGAGTGGAATTCTCGGCCTCGTTGGATTGCGGTATTGGTTCATGTCCCCGGCACACTCACTTGGCGTTCACGGGATGCAGCAGGCGGCTGGTATTGTGGCATTCTTGTTCGTATCCGGCATCCTGATTGCGATGGGAGAAGCGCGTCGTCGTCGTGAGAATCTGCTGTGGTCAGAACAAGCAGAACTGGAAGAAGCAGTGCAACAGCGCACGGTCGAACTCGATAGGACCAATCAAAATCTGCGCGAGCTCTCGGCGCGCCTGCTCCAATTACAGGATGATGAGCGACGGCGCATCGCCCGCGAGTTGCACGACAGCGTAGGGCAGATGCTGGCGGCCCTGGGAATGAACCTTGCTGTGGTGGGCACCGAGATCGAGCGTCTCACCAAGATTGCGAGCACGGTCAACGACAGTGCGGCGCTGGTGCAAGAACTCAGTAAGGAGGTCCGCACCATTTCCCACTTGCTCCATCCCCCGTTGTTGGATGAAGCAGGACTTGCTTCCGCCCTTCGTTGGTACGTGGAGGGATTCGCGCAGCGCAGTAAGATTGAAGTCGAATTGGACTTCCCTGTGGATTTTGGGCGGCTTCCACGCGAGTCAGAAACGGCTATCTTTCGAACCGTGCAGGAATGTCTGACCAATATTCATCGCCACTCGGGAAGCCCGACGGCAACGATTCGAATTGCAGCCTCCGACAATCACATTCGCGTCGAAGTTGAGGATCGCGGCAAGGGCATACCACCAGAAAAACAATTTGAAATGACTTCAACGGGCACCCCAGGTGTGGGAATCCGGGGTATGCGAGAGAGACTACGGCAACTGGGCGGCAGCCTCGACATCCATTCGAATGCGAAGCGCACGCTCATCGCAGCTCAGCTACCAGTTACAGCTATTCCCTCGTCGAGCGCAGTCGCAGCAATGGAAGCTTGCACGTAGTTGCGAAATAGCTGGCAAACGGGGGACCCGGGGATCCGCCGGTCCTGCCATGTCACTGATCGCGAACGAGTGATTCATTTCTGCATGTTATCCTTCGCCATCTTCAGCGACAGGACTTTGATCTCGTTCGTGTCCGCATCCACGTGTGCTTGCAGGGTAACGTGGTGCCCTTCATGACCTTTTACCACGTCCGGGTTGCTTATAGTCCAACTCTTACCGTCCTTGTCGTTCACGAATATCTTGCCGTCATCGCTGATTTTTCCCGTGATACTCGCGGTTTTCATCGACATGCCAGATTTCGCGTTGTCCGGTTGCTGCGCGCCGTATTGAGCCACAGCGACTGAGGACATCAGCATAGCCATGGCGAATGTAACGACCATCAGTATTTTCATATAGTTCTCCCGTTGCAGAACCGATCGAATCCCAGAGGAACTAACGAGATGGCGCATGTGAAGTTGCCGTCTCCTTCCAGTTGTGAAGGTCGGAGTGTGAATGAGGCTGACGCTAACTCGTGACCGCCAAGGATCACAGCAAGACACAATTAAACGTAGCGCACACCCCGGACGCGGGCAATACAGCAAGCACTGTAGTCACCGTCAGTGAAAAGTTCTCAGCTTATGCATCAGGAACATTCTGCCGACGCAAGGGACATTTTGCACTATGAAGTCCGTTGGATCTTGCCTTTGGGTACCTGCAGAAACTCAATTAAGTCGCAGCAAAGGCAGGCGTATAGCCGTTCTAGGCGCAAGAGGTACCAGGAATGCTGGCCAAGTTTCGATGGCGATATGCTGCAAACTGTGCGGGGCCAACAACAATTCGGCGAATCTCCTTTGCCTAAGGTGCGGAGCACTTCTCGAATCCACCGAACCCTTGACCGAGGGGCAAAAACCACCGGAACAGCCTACACGTCCACGTGCTGGCAGATCTTCGACTGTGCGTCCGACTGCTGGGATAACGAACAGTGGGAGTTACCCTTTTCAAGCTGAAGTAAGTCCATCTCACATGGGGCGGTATCTCCTTCTGGTCCTTTTCAGTTTCACGGTTGCACTGGCCGGCTGGCAGTGGCGCGAGTTGCACACGTTGGCGAGTAGCTTTTGGAAGAGCCCGGCTATTAGCCAGTTCAGGCCGACGAATTCTACCGCGACACACGTTTCGGTTTCATCTATAGAAGTGCTGACACCGCAGAGCCCTGAACCGTCAGAATTAGCTTATGAGCACGCTCAAAGTGCCATTGAAGAGACTCCTACTCTGGACCCGTCGCAGGAAAGAGTAGCCGGACTCGCCTCGTCGGTCTCTGCGAGCACACCTGGCCGCAATAATTCCGAGACCGAAGGTGAAAAGTATCTCTACGGAGATGGTGTGCCGGCTAATTGTGTTCGCGCCCGGCAAGATCTTCTCGCTGCAGCTGAGCACTCCAGTGCAAAGGCCCAAAGCGCTATGGGAACTATGTACGCAACTGGTCACTGCGAAACCCGAGACCTGCCTCTCGCGTATCGCTGGTTCGCTCGTGCCCAACTCCAAAACCCCCGCAACCGAATTGTTGAGGAAGACATGAGAGTTCTTTGGAACCAAATGAGCCCAGAGGAGAGGAAGCTAGCCACGCGGTAATCGCGAGCACGAGTTACGCCACTGTTTAGTTCCGCTGAATACCTAAAGAAAAGCGACACCCGCGTCGCAAGTCGTCGTCCGGACTAGGCGTCCAGATTAGAGTCCACTTCAGTATCCTTGACAAGCCCCTTCCGTTCATTTGTCGAGCTAGCTGCACAGTCTGAGGTTCACTCGCGTACCAGAGATGAAACTGCTGCGAAAGATGGAACGAACAGTCAGCCGACCATCTTGGGAACTCTCGCCAAGGACCATCCGGCAATCGTGAAGATCAACTGAGCGCCAGGGAAACGCGATGCGCTTGGCGTTGCGATAATCGTGCAGTGAGGGCGAGGCTTGAACTGGAGCTCGCGCCCAGCGTCAATGGATGCGCACAGGGCGGATTTGCATAAGTTGTGGCCGCTCTCGACAGCCATCCTGCCCGCCCTAGCGCGCACGACCTCAGATGCTTGGTCCGTAGCATGGGTTGGCTAGGCAAGGCGCATGCTGGGATTTTCCACGCCCGGTTCAGCCCGCGTGAGTCAGATCTCACCCCGTTTCACTTTCCGGGCAGCATTCTGGCGGGGTGCTAGCACAAGATCCGTCCCCAGCGTAATAGCTAGCGATTCGCGGGCGACCGGAATTAGCCCTCCTCCCAGCGCGAGAACTACGATTTGCGTGCACAAATCCCCATCGAGCGTCGCGTATACAATGTGTTAGGGTAGCGACTGAAATGTAACTGAAGACCGACTGCCTGACGTGGATTCAACTCTGCGCCAGGCATTTTGTTTTGCTATCGCGCAGTCCGCAATTGATCTGGCTGGCCTTGTGGAAAATTCGCCCCTCACTTCAGGACCGAGGACCTCACGGATTTTGCAAATAAAGAGACCTCGTCCATCATGAGTTTGGAGTCAGGAGTGTATGGGAGGTATCGGTGGATTCCAAGCAGCCAAAGATCGAATAGAGGCTCAGTGCTTGCACGACCGACTTTTGATTCAAACGACTCAAGAAAGCTAATGGGTTCATTGCCGCCGACCACCTGCTGCAGTGCGCGAACGTATCCCAAGAACGGATGAAATAACATACCGACTTTGCCGCCTGCATCGAGGCGAGAAGGACCTTCGATTGACCCACTCGTGAAGTTGGCCAACACCTTCAAAATCCCTGTCAGCCAGCCCTTTGGGTAGGATTGCGAGCAGCGCGGCGATCTCAAACCAGGAGAGACAAACGCCCGAGGACAAAGCACTCAACTGTCCTCGGGCATTTTTGTTGCTAAGCAACTGCCTTTTGGCAGTAGCGCTTGCTACTGCGGAGGCCGGTCCGGTTCCTTTTCCGGACGAGGCTGTTCTTCCGGATGCGGCTGCTTTTCGGGATGAGCTTGCTCCGGATGAGCCTCACCCTTCGGGTTGGGCGCAATCTCTGGGTGTGGTGTCGCTTCCGGATGTGGAGCGCTTTCCGGACGAGGCGTGTTCTCCTGTCGGGGTTGGGTCTCCGGGTGAGGCATGTTTTGCTCGGAGGGCTTGTTCTCCATCCGAGGTGCACTCTCGGGTTGAGATGCAGTTGGCGGATGTGGTGTCGCAGGATGGGTTGCTGGAGTCGCACCTTGTGGCGTTTCTGGGCGAGGAGCGTTGGTCTCAGGTCGATTGTTTTCTGGTCGCGCCCCTTGGTTGTTGGCCCGTTCGGCGGGAGGATTGTAAGGTGCACCTGCGCGGCTAGCTTTTACAATACCACTTCCCGTAAGCGCCCCGGGCTTCGCGGTAGCAGCAACCGCCGGTTGGCCGTGGTTGACTGATGCCAGCTGGTTACGGTCCCCCTTCGCCGACTGTTCATGCTGAACTTGGACGGCTGTCGCTGGCACATGCTTCTGCTGCGCCGCTGCCTGTTCCTGAGGCGTGGGTCGGGCACTCGTTCCTCCCGCTCCACCGTTGTAGCTCACATAGTTCACGGTGGTGTTATTGATGACGGTCTTGTTATACACATTGGTGATGTTCGTTGTGGTTACGTTGTTGACTGAGCGGTTGTAATAGAACTGCCCATTGTTCCAGTATCCGCCCTGGTAGCCGACACCGGTGTAGCCATAGCCGTACACGATGCCGCCGTAGAAACCTACTTGGGGTCCCCAGTACCCGGCGTTCCAAACGTAGACGCCGTTGTTCCAGCCCCAATAGCCGGGCGTCCATAGAAGACCAGCGGCAGGAACCTCAACCCATGTTCCTGGTACCCAGAAATAGCCATCGGGGCCGTAAGCCCAATAGCCCGGCGTCCAGATATAACCTGCGCTGGGGCAGGGCGGCTGCTCGTACACTGGCAGCGCAGGTGGCGCGATGTTAATTGAGATGGCAATCTGCGCCTGTGACGCAGCCGACAGAGCCATTATCACGAACGCGAATACTAACGCACGAACGAAGCGAATGTTATGCATGATCTCCTCCTGCCCGCAACCCCTCGCTTTCCCCGTATTGCGTTTAATGCACTGGGTGGTGTGGACTGAGAGCTGCGGGCCCCCGAACGTCACGGTCCGCTTCTTCCGAATGCAGCCTCTTCGAGGGATTTGTGTGGCGCAAAGTTGTATTCAGAGTTTAGTTGAATACTGTAGAAAAGTCGCTCGGATACGGTATTCGGTACAGGAAATTCCCGGTAGGTGTTTTCTTGTAAAACCAGTTCAGTTGGCTGCTGCCGCCTTGTGCCGCTTGATGAGCAGGGCAGGCGATACCCGCAACGATCTGGCGATGCCGCGTAATGACTCTCCGCCAGCGTGCCGCATTTCCACCAACGCCATGTCAACTTGCGCAGGACGCCTACTTAGCCGTGTGCCCGCCTTCCGTGTCCTTGCGAGCCCAGCTTTAGACCCTCAGAGATGGTTATGCGTTCCTGCTCTGCGAGCGTGGCCATGATGGAGATGACCACGTCCCGCATCATTCCGCAGCTATCGAAGAACGGTTCTTGGAAACTGCGCCAGCCTACTCCCCAATCGTCCAGTTGCTGGAGATGTCTCAGTGTCTTCCGCACGCCCTCGGCGAGGCAACCGATCTCCTCCGAGATAGTTGATAATGAAAGCTTCGCTCACGGCCATGCTGGTGGCAGCCGCGCTCCCCCACAATCCATAAACGGCAGCCAGCCCAAGAATTTCGATGAAGTTAGCGCAGTGAGAACGACAGCGAAATGGCAGCTGTGGTGTTACTCACCTAGCTCCAGATCGGCAACTGTCCTTGCGAGCGATGCAGGAACCGTTTCCACTGCCGGCAGTAACCCAGTGAACTGAGGGTCCGCGTCCCTCTCATCGCGCGACAAGCAATATGGACAAAGTGCTTTCAAGTCTTTCCCATCCCACTCATCAAGTCAAACGCAAGCTCGCGAGCGATGCGCGAACCGTTCCGCCGCTCTGGTCAGGCAGAATTCTCAATTCAAGCACGGTTACATCGGTGAGATCCACGGCGTAGTCCTCGGTCTCCCGTACCGTCATAGGTGGACTGAAATTCCATTGCTGGCGAACAATTTCTCGGAACGAACGCCCGTGATCCGGCGACCACCTCAGCGTGAACTCTTGTGTGCGCGAGTTTTCTGTTTCCTCGAAAACCAACCAGATACGTTTGATTCTTTGTGGTTGGTCGAATAGAAGTCGGATGACTTGGGGGCCGGGCTCAGCAGCGCGCCAGCCTCGTCTCTCTCCAAGTTGCAGCGCACCTTCAATGGGGTAGGTTTCATCCTCCGATGTGATTTCGACCATTCCACAGTTCGCCAGATCGAGCCCATCTCGATCAAGAAGTGTGCGGTCGCCCGGAATCGGAGAAATCAGACGTTTGCGCATACGCAACTGTGATGCCTCTTCGAAGCGGCCGGACAACAAAATGTTGCAGTCCAAATGGTTCCATGCCACAAGGCATCGCTCCACTTGCCGTCAACGCCCATCAGAAGTTTGTGTGATACCTACCATTTACGGAAACCCCTCCAGTCTGATCTCGTGTCATACTGACCGACCAGCGCTTGTTGAGCTGGTAGTCACCTTGGACCATCTCGTTTCCGGGTTGAGAGACGTCTGTCGAAAAAGTGAAAAGAAAATTCTTGGTGACGCGTTGTTGGATGGCAACGCGAGTGGAGGGGCTCTGATTGGTCCCGCCAACGAGCGGATCGATCTGCAGGCTGGAAATGCCAGCGAGTTTCTGCACGCTGCTACTGAACTGACCCGCTGCCTGCGAAGCAATCATCGAATCTGTGCTCTGGCTGGCGGCGTTCGCCTCCTGTGTAGTCTTGCCCTGCGTGATGAGGTTTATGATGTCCGCCGTAGCCAATGGTGGATCAGAAACATACGACGTGGTGAGCTTGTCGAAAGGGCCACGCAAGGTGAGGGTCAGATTGTATTGTTCTACGGTTGTGGTCACCGAGACATTCATCACTGGTTCAGTCTCGTTGGGATTGTCGAAGGTGATGATGCCGCGCTGAAGCTGGTAGCGAACATTCCGATAAAAAAGCTCACCAGAGGTCAGGTTGGTTCTGCCGATGACTACTGGGTTTGCGACCGTGCCGATCACTCGCAAGTTCACATCTCCCTCCACGCTGGCCTGCGAACTGGTCGCGCTAAGCTGATCGGTCGATTGCACGCTAACGGCTAGCTTGATGGTATCGGCAAAGCCCGGTTGAGAAGGTGCTGCGCTGCCGCCGAACTGGTCACTGAATTTCGCTAGGTCAAAGTCGGGTGTGAACGACAGGTTGTCGATCAGCACGCGCCCATTCAAGGTTGAATCCTGCGAGGTGCCGGTAAATGCAAGGTTGCTATTGAGCAACATTCTTAGACCCTCGGGGTACCGTAAACGAACGGACCTGCTCTGTAAGGCGAGGTTGAATTGCAGGTTTGGCCGGTAAGCGATGAAGCCTCCCACCGATACTTGGCCGCCTCCAACCTGACCGGTAAGGCTCGAGAGCTGCAACCGGTCGTTGTCAATGTCGAGAGATCCATTCAGTTTCTCCACGCCTAGGGGAGTATCAGGAGTCGAAAAAGCGACGTCTTTCAAATGGACCTGCCCATGAAGGTTTGGGCTTTTCGGGGATCCGGTCGTCCGAATGTCGAGAGAAAGAATTCCCGAGCTCCGCACCTCAGGCTCAACAATACGCAGTACACGAACGTCTACGGAGCCTCGCGCGGTGAGATTGGGGGCGGTTGCTCCGTCGAGGGGAATGCTGCCTTGCACCCGAAGAGATGTGCCGGTGCCGCGAATTTCCGCAGGCTGAAGTGTCACGACCGAATGCGAGTAGTCCGCACGAATCGGGCCTGCTGTGCCGAGTTGAAGTGATTGATAGCTGGCGCTCAGCGTGGGAACGGTAAGATGGGCTTCGACTCTGGACTTGTCCCGCAAAGGCCCCTTCAGCGCTGCGTGGAATTCGGTTTGGCCCTCGAAGCCATCAGGCAAGTTAGGTACATACAGTGCGAGCAACTGATCGAGCGGAACGCTGGTGGTGTCAATCGTTCCCTCGGTGTAGTAGTCGCCGCTGAGATTCACCGCGCCATGCGCCTGAACCGAAGCCCTCGCAAGTTGGGAATGCAGAGTCAGATCGGCGCGATGATTGGCTACATGGACTTCTGCTTTCACTCCGGAGATTGACTTCTGTCGAAGTTGAAGCTGAGGCAGTTCGAGAACGGCAGTCAACTGGGGATTATCCAATGTTCCCACTCCACTCGCAGACGCCGTCAGAGTCCCGGTAAGCTGCAAATTCTTGGCCTGCAGGGCTCGGAGCTTTTGCAAAACAATCGACGGAGCATCCAGGCGGAGGGCGTATGCCTTGGTTTTCGGAGTGTAGGAAAGGTTTCCATTGGCCGAACCCGCGGGCAGGCCGACGTCGAGCGTCGAAGTCACAGAACCTTTGTCGGCGTGGAATCTCATCGCCAGCTTCTGGACGGGCTCGTCGTAAGCACGAGCATTCACGATCCTCGCGGACCCAGTTCCGACGGGATTGAGTTCTGAACCGTGAAGAGAAATGTCCGCCGACAAATCACCGGAAACGGGATATTGCAGGTTCGCCAGCCGCTGCAAGTCAGCCACGGACATTTGTTGCACGGAAAGGGTAACAGCGATCGGATAGGAAGGAAGGTAAGACCAATTTCGCAGCCCCGCGCTGGCGCTGAAAGTGGCCTTGCCTTGATGGGCATTTACGAGGGATCCGTTCTGCAGCGTTATCTGCGAGGGGCTGGCCTGGACTATGATTTTCGCGCTGCTCCACTGACTGCCTTGTACTTGGAGATTCTGTGCGCTCAATTGCCCGGCGAGGCGAGGTTCCTGCGCGGAGCCCTGCATCACCGCGTTCAGCGAGGCCGTACCCGAGATCGCTATCGCTACGGATTCACCAGAGTGGAGATCCGAAGCCAATGCCACAAGCTGATGTAGGTCGTCAGCATTTGCCTGAATCTGGAGGTTCGAGTGGTTGCTAACCTCGCCCTCTACCGCGAGCGTTGTCGAAGGAATGTGGAGGGTGGTCTGGCGGAAGGTTATGATATTCCGCGGGCCGTCGTAAGTCACGTGAATGGATCCATCGACGGGAACCGCGCTGGAGGAGCGATTCGTCCCACTGTTTGCAGCAGTCCGCAGACTCAAGTCGGAATGGGCGCTGATGTTGCGGACGCTGCCCGTCCAGGCCACTTCTGCGGTACCGTCGAGCCTACCCAAGAGGGCCACAGGTTTGAGTTCCGGCTTGCGAATGGCTTGCTCCACAGCCTGCAGCGAGATGCCCTTTAAGGAAGTTCGAATTCGAGACACTGCCGTGGTATCTAGATGCTCGATATTGACATCGGCATTGATTTGGCCTCCAAGCAGCTCAGCGCTAATGTTGTGTGCCTGTAACGAACCGTTCGTGAGCTCATATCGTCCCTGGAGCCGGCGAAGCTCGAGGCGGCCTTCGGAAGACGCAACTTCAAGTGCTCCGCTTGCGATGTGGCCATCAGTCGATACGCTCCGCAACAGCGGCTGGTCACTTGTTCCCTGGTAACGGATCCTGCCTGATAGCGAAACATCCCCAGCTGGAGTTAGAGCCCGCGACATCGAAGCAAAATCTTGCGTGTGAATCCGAATATCGTAGTCCCCTTCGAGCGCCGGATTGCTGTAGTCCGTCATATCCCCACGGAGCGAGATAGCCGAAGAACCAACTTTGAGCTCGGCCGATTCGAGCGATAGGGCAGCGGGCGTTGCGCTGAATTTCGCGGTCAGGCTGTGGGGAAGACTAGAGTACGCCGCATAACGCAGATGGCCTTTGTCGTACGAAATCCTACCGCTATAACGGCTCGCCAGAGGATCAAAGCGGATTTCCGTGCCCAGATCGTAGAGGTCGGCGACCAGCGACGTTTTCTTGTCGTTGCAATCGATTTCACCGTCGGTTACATTCACATGCCCGACAGCCAAATCGAAAACAGTAGTGCGGCTGCTGCTCTTGCTTGGCGGAGATTGCGGAATATTGCTTTTGCCTTCACGATCGACCGCCAAGTGGACCACCGGGTGGTCGACGAGAAGTTCCTGCAGCGTAATCTTGCGATGTAGCAGGGATTGAATTTTGAGACCCACTGTGAGTTTGTCGACCTGCAACAGTGGTGGTTGGTCGGGGTGCTCGCTGCCATGAAGGGTAATGTTGTAGAGATGGGCGGTGAGCGTGAGCGTCGGCAGTTCGAAATCGAAGTTGCGAATCTCGACCCGCCCGCCAGTTGCGTCGTTCGTGTCTTGCACAATTGTGCGAAGTGCGTATTCGTGGAAGCTGTGACTGTTCAGAAACAGATATCCACCCACGGCGGCGGCGAAAACTAAGACTCCGAGAACCGCGAACGTCCAACGAATTGTGCGCCGCCACGGCATAACTTCTCCTAAAAGGCCTGACCTAATGTGATGTAGTACTGGGTTGCGTTGAGTCCGGGTACTGGATTCAGATTGCGCCCGACATCAATGCGAATAGGGCCTATCGGGGTCGAGTATCGCAGTCCAATTCCAACCGTGTTGGTGTAGTTGGTTACGAAATTGTTGAAGTTGATCGCGCTGTACACGTTTCCACCGTCGTAGAACAAGACTCCGCCCAGAGCTTTCATGATCCCAAGCGGAAAGCGCAGTTCAGAGTTCAAGATGAAGAGTTGCCGTCCGCCTAGGGGCACAGTGACGTTGACGCATCCCGACTGACCCGTCAGAACATTGCAGAATGGCACCAGGCTTTGCGGACCGGCCTGGTTGATTGGGAAGCCGCGCAGCGAGGTGCCGCCGCCGGAGAAGTAAAGCTGACTGGTGGGAACGAAGCTCCCCGCGAAAGCTTTGACCAAACCTAAACGGACGCTATTGGCGAATACTGCGGAATGAAATGGTTTGTAGAAGGCGTATTGTCCGAAGAGCCTGGCGAAACTTGCGCTGGAGCCAAGAGTCACGGGGGTAATTCCCAGATCAACTGTCGTGAAAACGCCATGGTGCGCATCAAGTGGCTTGTCGCGGGTGTCCCGAATAAGAGTGGCAGAGATTGTGGAGAGGTGTATGTTGCGGTCTTGCGGTGGCACGAGCTCGGGAACCAACAAATGCGACAGGACGGTCTTGTTGAAATCGTAGCGAAGCTGGAGCCGGGTGTTGGTCTTTTTGCTTACGAGCCGCTCGACCTGGAACGATAAATCGCCGAGGCCAGCCGCAAAGAGCGGATTCTCTGTCGTGTGCTCAATCGAGAAACTGCTCAGAGAGCTCCATTGCGAAGCCAGAAAGTGCGGCTGGGCGTAGGCGGCAACTGCTCGCTGGTCGAGGCGCGAGAGTAGAAGTGAGGCGCTCGCGGTCTCTGCCAGCCCCCGCATATTTCTGCGTGCGAACTCAATCGAGCCACGCGGGCTGGCGAAAGTGGACTGGCTGGGTGCGATCTGATTGTTACCTAGACCAATCGTGGGAAGTCCCGGCACGGCCACCGATCCGGAGGGGATATTCCCACCACGATGCGAGACCTCAAAACCGAATCCATAGATGATCTCATTGCGCTTGGCTTCGTGCACCTTGACCAGCGCTTCTTCCTCGGTCTGATCCGTAATCGGTTTTCTCGGACCTACGCTAGACCAGTCGAAGACGTTGAGGTCATAGAGGTGCGTTTCCGCCTCCAGCAACTGACCCCTTCCCATGGGAGATTCGCGTGGAATCTGTGTTGTTTTCTTGATTAGCGAGAGCCGCGTTTGTTTTTGTCCCAAGCATGCCACTTCGCTGACGCGCACCATCTGCCGTTCCGTGACGGCGTATGTGACGTCCACGCGATGGGGATCATCTTGGTGGCGGCTCACCACGGTCTTTACCTCGGCGTTGAGATATCCACGGTTCAGATATGTGGCTGAGATTCGGTTGCGGTCTTCGGACAGGCGCCGTGGAGAGAACGGCGCACCGGACCGCAGTTCGAAGCCTTTCGGAGCGGTGAGCTGATCGTAGGGAACGCTGCCGTTTCCGGTAACTCGAACGTCGTCGACCAGCGTTTGCGGGCCTTCTTCGATCTCAAATGCTACATCGATCTTGGGTTCGTGGTCGGTGACTTGCGAAGTGATCTTGACCTCTTCGTATCCTCTGTCCCGATAAAGGGCTTGCAGATTGTTCACGCTCTGCTTCAGCAGTTTCTGGCTGATGCTGCCGTGCGACCAGATGTGAGACTTCTTTACCGCGACCTGGGCGAGCAAGTCTTTTTCGGGAATCTGGTTGTTTCCACGGAAGGAGATGCGATCGACTTTATGCTTCTTCCCGCGATCGATTTCGTACACGAGCAAGATCTGGCCTGGCCGTTGCTGAAAATCGGTCTTTACCTCGACGTCGAAGAAGCCTTTCTTCTGAAAATAGTCGACGAGATTCTGCTGACCTTCGTCCACCAGGTCGCGATCGATGGTGCCCTCGGAATAGATGGGAATGAGTTTCTTCATTTGCCGCTTGGACATGAAAGGAATTGCCGAAAGGCGGGCACCAGTGGTGCGAACGGTTACCACGGGACCCAGTTCAACCTGGAAGGACACATCCACGAGATTGGTGTCCGCATGATATTGCGGCGGATCCTGGTGAACGGCGCTGGCTAGACGGCGTTGCTGTGCGAGCGTTCTCTTGATCAGGTTTGTCGCAGCCTTGATGCGCTCCGTAGTGTAGGGCTTCCCCGGCTTCAGGAGTGCTCCGGTGAATCTGGCGCGGAGTGAACGCAGCGTGCGAAGCAAGCGGGCGTCCTCAGGTTCGGCGGGACCCTGCACCTCAACTTTTCCGATGCGGGCCTGCTTTCCGACTTCCGCGGAAAAGCTGACATTCACCAATCGATTCGCGTCGTCGATCTGAGTCTCAGCGCGCACTTGGGCCTGGAAGTATCCGTTTTTCCGGAGGAAGTTCAGGAACTCTGCTTCAGCGCCCGGAATACGAGCTTTGTCGTAGGGGTCTTCATCCGGAAGATTCACAACCTGCAAAAGACGCGTGTAGGGGAAGTATTTGTCAGCGCCCGGAAATTCGATCATGCCTAGGTAATAGGGGGGCTCGAGGATAAAATTGAGCCGCAGTCCAGAGGGGTCTGGGATCACGTTGACTTCGACTTTGTTGAAATCCCCATTCTTTTCAAGAGCGGCTACACTGGCTTCTACGTTTTCCTGCGAATAAGTCTGTCCTGCTTTCTGAGCCACAAAGGAGCGCAGGGCCTCCACATCCCGATGGGGGTTCGCAATCAGGTCGACGGCGCTTACGGTCTGGCCTTCATAGACGGCTTGGGAACCTTGGGATGGGAGTTGAGACCAAGTGCCGGCCGCGCTGAATAGAAGAAAAAGCAGTGCTGACAAACGCATAACAATTAAGAAGACGATTGACTTAGTTTCAGCAAGTATCGACCTCTCGGCCTTACCGCGAGCGAAGTAGCTCGGCTTGGCGAGCCCACCGATCACAAGAGGCTGAGGTGTGATGCGCTTGACTGCGCAGGAGTTGTCGGTCGGAAAAAGGTGTGCATTTCAACCTACGCGATCTAACGTTACTCTCAGTTCTACTGACTCTGCCAGCGGCGGGCGGCCGAATGCGACCAGAAACGGCGCGTATTCAGGAACTACATGTTCGGCCTGTGGGTCTTCAGCCCGCCGCCGGGTCCGACACCGTTCTTGTCGATGCTAATCGTGAAGACCGAACCCTTGTATCCGCAGTCCAAACTGTCGCCGAGATCCTAGCCGTCCCCCGCCTCGGTGGCATCGGGAACGACTTTGAGCACCGTGTTGCGTGAGGCCAGAGCAAGAGCCTACCCACTGGTGGAAAATAACGATAAGGAAGGTCTTGAACACGGCCGTGTTGACCAAGTCTTGCATTAAAATGTAATCCCGCTTGCTCGCTTCCGGCACGGAACACCTCATCTCGAAGCCCTGGACGCCCGACTCCCGAATCGATAGATCCCTTTGCGAGTCTCGCATGGAGAATTGCCGACCGTTATCTTGTGCCAAATGATGCTCACGCACCTCCGGGCTCTTTTTACACACATGGTGTCCGTCGTTACTAAGTAATGTTTACACTCCTAGACTCCTGTTGGACCTAAGTTCTGCTCCGCTGTCCTTTGTGAGTTTGGCACGATTCGTGCCACTGTTCGCGAAGAGGCGCTGCTTTCGGGAATGGCAGCCAAAGGCAAGTCTTCTCGTGCTGGTCTGCTGACAATATCCGAGGATTGCCATGCCAAAAAGACCTCTAATCCTGTGCGTTGATGACGAGTGGAACGGACTTGAGGGGCGAAAGATGCTGCTCGAAGAAAGCGGCTGCAACGTTCTAGCCAGCACAAGCGGAGTGGAAGCTCTGCAGCTGTTTGCTTCCCATCCCATTGACTTAGTGCTTCTCGACTATCACATGCCGGAAATGCGCGGCGATGTGCTGGCAACGTGCATGAAAGCTGGTCAACCCGACGTTCCGATCGTGCTGCTGTCCGCCGATTATGACCTACCAGAGAGCGTGTTGGAATTGGTAGATGTGTTTGTGTCCAAGAGCGAGTCTCCCTCGAACCTGTTGCAGATCGTCGAACACTTGCTCTATCTGCGTTTTCTTTTTACCCCTCTCGATGATTTGATTGGCGAGCGACAAAAACACACTGGATAAGATAAGCAAGGTGCTTACAGAACGGAGAGTTCAGGCCGCAAGATTAATTGTTGTAACCGCAGGTGGTTCGTGCTTCTCTTGCAATTTGCCTTCGTTGCTTATCTTCGCCAGTTCTGCGTTGAGTTCCGCTCCCACTAGCATCGCAAAACCTGTCCAGTACAACCAGACCATCAGTGCAGTGGCGGCTCCGAGCGTTCCATAGGTTTTGTTGAAGCTGTCGAAGTGGCGAAAATAAGTCCCGAGCACATACGACAAGCCGATCCAGCAGCCCACAGAAAGAACTGCTCCGGGCAGCGTGGCAATGAAACGCTGCTTAACGTTGGGAGCGAGGAAATAGAGAGCTTTAATCGCAAGGACGGTGAAACCCACTGCAATAGTCCAGTGGTGATACGGGCACCAAAATCGTTTCCCGGATTCACTCACGACGAATGCTCGATCGCGGAGCGAGTTGGTAGCCAGCGGAGCTCCCTGTCGGCGGGTAACGGCCGAAGGCTCGTGGGACTGGATCCTCCCTGTTCGCCGAACCGATTTCTAAGAGGCCCGTCGATTATTGATCCCGGTTTCTCTGAAGAACGAATCAAAGAAGCATTTGCTAGGCCAGCGCAGTCATTAACTCAGCGAACACCTCGGCAGGGACTCGGCGTGGACCCGGACATTAACCAACCCCCGTCGGCCTCCGCCGCGGTCAAAGACCCGCGCACTTGCCCGCAATCTACTGGATGGCAAACCCGACCTTGGGTTTTGTCATAACGTTGGACAGCGACACTGAAAAAGTGCGCATCGCCGAACTGCCATGAAGTGCTTGCAAACCTCCCGAATTTGTCCGGGTTGTTGGGACGTTGCGGCTTCCCCATCTGGTCGGCGGAGGTACGGAGGGATTGACGCCGAGTAGGCCAGAACCAGCGGAATTAGCTACTCTGCCCAAGCTGACAGAAATGGATTGGAATTGAGAACTGCGGAACACCATTCCCGGAGCGCTGGCTGATGCACCGACGCGGGCACCAGCAAGCGGCGCTCCGAAACTATCTTCTGGGTTCCCACTGCGCAGTGCTGCAAAGTGGACAGGGTTCGGCGTCAGTTGAAAATGAAGAGGAGACGTGACTAGTGCCTGTCTGAAAATGCTTGAGCGCAGTGTTGCGGGAGCAGCAGAGACCTGAAATTGGGGATCGCCGAGGTTCGCTCGTCCGGGCAAAGCCTCTATAAACGTGCGGGAACTGATTGCCGTCGACAGCACTCGAAAATTCGTGCTGAAGCCAAACCTGTTCGGCGCCGCCATAAAACCGGCTTTGGCCAACGCCAACCCAGGATGGAATAGGGTGCTTACTCCGCCAGGGATGTCAGGGCTCTGACCCCGGAACCAGAGGTCGGAGAACATACCCATCTGGAAACGCCCAAATATCGCCGGCTGGTGAGTAGCTCCGGGGAAGAAATGAGAGTGTATCGGCTGACCTGTCGCCAACGCGCCAGAGACCACCGTAAGAAGGACATCGGTCCCTTGATAGGTGATCTTAAAATGCTCCTTGCTGTTAATGTTGAGGCCGTTCACGGTCGAAAACGTCCCAGTCTCCGATGTGAAATTCATGATCTTAAATGTGTTGCCGATCGTAGGAACGTAGCCGCTCACTAAGCCGATGTTCAAAGTGCCGTTCAAGCTCGCGTTGGTCGAATTCAGCTCATCGAATTTGCTACCTGCAGTAGTCCCCCCGATGGAGATATCCAGATTACCCTTCGAGTTCTGAGTGTAAGTGCCTGTGTCAGTCAGAATTCCTGTCAGCGTCGAGGAGTCGCCCGGGGTTACCGTGCCACTCGACAGGACGTTTCCGGTGATCGATCCTGTCCCGAACAACGAGCCGCCTTGCAGGTTGACCGCGCCTGGGGCCGACAGCGATCCGTTATCTGTCGTCGTGCCAGCCGACTGCGTGAACATACCTGATGCGCCCAGCGCGAAAATGCTGCCGGTATTGACAGCGAAGGTGCCGGCGTTGGTAAAGTTCCCGACCGTAGTGAACGAACGGCCTCCCGCGAGAGCGAATCTGCCATTGTTGGTGGCAAAGTTCGCCAAGCCGTTGTTGCTGTGTTGATCAATGATCTGTGATGAGGTTCCGGTTAGGGTAATATTCGCCGCATTGGTCACAATATTGGCCCCGTTGAATTGCAGCGTCCCCGTAAGGTTGTATATACCGCCTGTGAGAGTAGTCCCCGAGAAGTTTGTCAGGCTGCCGTTTACGTCGAAAGTGCTGTTGCTGCTCCCAACTGTTAAGGTTCCGCTATTGGTGAAATTACCTGCCGTGGTGAAGTTGCGACCATTATTGATCGCAAACCTGCCGTCGTTAGTCGCAAAATTTACCAGTCCGTTGTTTCCGTTCTGATCGACGATGGCTGAAGAACCCCCGCTAAGGCTTATATTGGCCGCATTCGTCTCGATATCGGCGTTCTTGAATTGCAAAGTTCCGGTCAGATCGTAGGTTCCACCTGTTAACGTGAGGGTGGTAGTCGAGAAATTGGTCAAGTTTCCAGTGACTTTGAATTTACTGTTACTGCTGCCCACTGTAAGCGTTCCATTGTTAGTGAATTTGCCCGCAGTGGTAAAATCTCGGCCACCCTCAATCGCAAAACTGGCGCTTTTCGCGTTTGTATTCAATTTCGAAAGTGCGTTTTGACCTGCTGCGTCGATAAAGCTCGAGTTGGCCCCATTCAGAATAATGTCAGCTTCGTTGGTAACGATTTCGCCACCTGTGCTGCCCAGTTCGTCGATTTCCAAGGTTCCCGCGATACTGTAAGTGCCGCCGTTAAGAGTCGTGCCCGAAAAGTTCGTAAAGGCTCCGTTCATCACGCGCATGATTGCACCCGAGGCTACTCTCATGATGCCGTCGTTCGTTATGTTTCCAGAGCCGTTGATCAGAAGCGTTTGCCCGGCAACATTCGCAAATAGAGTTCCAGCCGTGCCATTCACGAGAGCCAAGCCGCCATTACCGATTATTCCCATCCCCCGGATTGTCTCTTCATTCGTGAGCGTCAGATTGGATGCGTTTTGCTGGATGATTCCGGAACCAGCTTCGCTGCCGTTGTAGGCCAGCGTCACTGTGCCCCCTCCGTTCAGCGTGGTGTTGCCATTCAAGCCCAGTTCCGCATTGCTGTTATTGCCCCCCGTGATCACCATGTTTCCGTTATTCGTGATGGTTCCCAGAATCGCGGTGGCAGTGCCCGGCCCGTCATTATAGGTGCTGCCCTTGCTCAAAGTCAGCGCACCGTCGGTGCTACCATCGAGAACCGAGTTGCCCACCGTCTCCAGGGCGCCGCCGTTCACAGAATTTAGGGTGCCACCAGCGACGGTGGCATTCACAAGTTCGACGGTGCCAGCGTTCGCCGTGATGTTTCCCCCAGCGTTGTTCACCGTCGTATTGATCGCTAGAATTCCGCCTCCCGTCGCTTCCAGTAGCCCACTGTTCGCTACCCCTCCTCCACCGTTCAGCGTCAGCCCCGCACCAGATACGTTCGCATCAATTACTCCCTTCGCTTGATTGATCAATGTCAACCCACCATTGCCAATGATTCCTGTTCCTTCAATCGCGTTATTCACATTCGTGAGCGTCAGATTGGATGCGTTTTGCTGGATGATTCCGGAACCAGCCTCGCTGCCGTTGTAGGCCAGCGTCACTGTGCCCCCTCCGTTCAGCGTGGTGCTGCCATTCAAGCCCAGCACCGCATTGCTGTTATTGCCCCCCGTGATCACCATGTCTCCGTTATTCGTGATGGTTCCCAGAATCGCGGTGGTAGCGCCCGGCCCGTCATTGTAGGTGCTGCCCTTGCTCAAAGTCAGCGCACCCTCGGTGCTGCCGTCGAGAACCGAGTTGCCCACCGTCTCCAGGCTGCCGCCGTTCACAGAATTGAGGGTGCCGCCTGCAATGGTCGCACTCACCACCTCAACGGTTCCGCCGTTGGCGGTGATATTTCCGGCATTGTTGTCCACACCCGTGTTAATCGCCAAAGTGCTTGTCCCGGTGGCTTCCATTAAACCTTGATTCGTAACTCCACCACCGCCATTCAGGGTTAGAGTTCCAGTCACCGGGCTGCCCGCAGAGTTAGCATTGATAGTGCCGCCCGACTCGTTGACCAACGTCAAGCCGCCGTTACCGATGATGCCCTCACCTTGAATGGTGTTATTGGCATTCGTCAAGGTTAAGTTGGCGGCGTTTTGCTGGATAATTCCGGAACCAGCTTCGCTGCCGTCGTACGCCAGTGTCACGGTACCCCCGCCCGTTAAGGTAGTATTGGCATTCAGTCCTAAGATCGCATTGGTGTTATTACCGCCAGTTATCACCATCGTCCCTTTATTGTTTATAGACCCCAAGACGTCGGTATTGCTGCTGGTGAGGCCTGAATAGGTTCCGTTGATGGTTATCGCTCCGGAACTGGTGCTCCCGTCCAGTACACTGGAAGCTCCGCCAAGAGTCTCTAACGTACCCTTCCCCATGTTATTGAGCGTTCCTCCCACAATGGTGGCATTCACAAGTTCGACGATGCCAGCGTTCGCCGTGATGTTTCCCCCAGCGTTGTTCACCGTCGTATTGATCGCTAGAATTCCGCCCCCCGTCGCTTCCAGCAGCCCACTGTTCGCTACCCCTCCTCCACCGTTCAGCGTCAGCCCCGCACCAGATACGTTCGCATCAATTACTCCCTTCGCTTGATTGATCACTGTCAACCCACCATTGCCAATGATTCCTGTTCCTGCAATCGTGTTGTTCACATTGGTGAGCGTCAGATTGGATGCGTTTTGCTGGATGATTCCGGAACCAGCTTCGCTGCCGTTGTAGGCCAGCGTCACTGTGCCCCCTCCGTTCAGCGTGGTGTTGCCATTCAAGCCCAGCACCGCATTGCTGTTATTGCCCCCCGTGATCACCATGTCTCCGTTATTCGTGATGGTTCCCAGAATCGCGGTGGTAGTGCCCGGCCCGTCATTGTAGGTGCTGCCCTTGCTCAAAGTCAGCGCACCCTCGGTGCTGCCGTCGAGAACCGAGTTGCCCACCGTCTCCAGGCTGCCGCCGTTTATGGAGTTCAGGGTGCCACCCGCAATGGTCGCACTCGCGATCTCAACGGTTCCGCCGTTGGCGGTGATGTTTCCGGCATTGTTGTCCACAGCCGTGTTAATCGCCAAAATGCTTGTCCCCGTGGCTTCCATTAAACCTCGATTCGTAACTCCACCACTGCCATTCAGGGTCAGCGATGCGCCTGGCGTGTTGGCATCGATCACACCTGTAGACTCATTGACGAGCGTCAAGCCGCCATTTCCGATCACTCCGGTTCCATTGATCATATTATCGACGTTCGTTAGCGTGACACCGCTAGTACCCTGTTGGATATAGCCCGCGCCAGCTTCACTACCGTTATAGGCCAGCGTTACCGTGCCACCGCCTTTGAGTGTAGTGTTAGTGCCGAGGCTAAGAACGGCATTGGCATTGTTGCCACCGGTTATCACGATTTTTCCTGCGTTCGAGATAGTGCCGCCGTCTACGGCTAAGGTGGTGCCGGGATTGAAGCTCAGGCTGTCGTGGGAGCCGATACTTAGATTATTGATTGTAGCGTTGATGTCCAGAGTCACCGGCGATACCTTCGAATTTACGATCAGGGCATTGTCGCCTGCGTTGGGAAGACCGGCTGTCCACATGCCGGCGTTGCTCCAGTTTCCAGGCCCGCCTGTCCAGAAGTCATTGGTGATGCTGGGAAGGGCCGGGCGGTTTATCGCCGAGTGAAAGCCCAGTTGAACCGGTTCAAGGCGTTTGCCGCGGACCTCAAACGCCGGGTACGGTTCAAAAATGAAACGTGAGTTACTACCGGGCTGGGCTATCTGAATATCGCGATTTATCGCCCTAAAGATTCCGAAGGAATTCGCCCGCCAACGATAGAACTGGTGGAAGGATGAGCAGTTGCCAAATGCCTTGCACCAAGCCCGATTCCATTCCACGGTAGTCTGGGAATGGGCTAAAGTGGGAGAGAGCCATCCCGCTCCCATAGAGGCAACGAGGACTAAAGTTAGCATCGCGGCTGTCCGGCAAATCACAGTGCTCTTCCAAAAGACTAACCAGCGCGCTGTCATCGGTGTACATTTCGTATCTTTCCAGTTCATCGTCGCCTCCAGAATTTGAATCGTCGATTTGCGGAGTTCCGCCACTTTCTTAAGACCTCCCACGCCGTAAAGCTTGGAAAAGAGTGGAAAAGTGCCCGCCGCCGGCGTCAGGTATGGCTCTTCTCAAAATGGGCAAAGACAGGGCTTCGCCCGACTCTGCATTTGTGGTAGAATTTGGCGACTTTAGCAAGGCTTTTGGGGTAGCTTTACGGTAGGCTACCTATTAATTAAAGACTCGAATCGGCGTTCCCTCCCTCAATCCGACTTCTTGCGTCGAGGACCCATGGGATCAGCTTCTCCCGGCCGAAGGCGAGAAATGCCAGCTGAATCGAACGGCGATGGGAAATGCCCCAGCCCCGATTCCGTCCGGAAAGAGCTCGACCAGATTCTGGCGAGTGCGAGCTTCCGCGGCTCCCCACCTCTCAGACGTTTTCTGCGTTATACCGTCGAACACAGCCTGCGCGGTGAAGCCGACCAACTAAAGGAATACCGGTTAGGGCTCGAAGTTTTTGGTCGCTGCTCGTCCTACGAACCTCAGAAGGACCCAATTGTGCGACTTGAGGCTCGCCGTCTGAGGGCCAAGCTGCGGGAGTACTACGAGGACGAGGGCAGACAAGATCCAGTCGTGATTAGCGTTCCAAAGGGCGGCTACGCCGCGACATTTGTCGCCAATGGTCACCGGGAACCGTCTGTCGTACTGCCCGCTCCGCAAGTAACTCCGCCCATGGACCCGGTTCCATTCTCATCGAAAAACACCAAGATCGGAATGGTGGCGGTCATTTCCATAGTGGTCCTGTTGCTGGTTGGTTGGGCGTTGAGTCGCAGGCCAGGTCGGATGTCCGGTACCGCTTCCCGCCAGGCGATCTCGATGGCCGTGCTGCCGCTGCAAAATCTCTCGGAGGATCCCACCAAGGACTTTCTTGCCGATGGCATCACTGAGAACCTTATCGACAACCTGTCGCGGCTCCCCGGCTTGCGGGTCGTGGCCCGCAGCACCGCCTTTCGTTACAAAGGCGCGGAGTCAGACCCTCAAAAGGCAGGACGGGATCTGCACGTTCGCGCCGTGCTGAGCGGGAAGTTGCTGGAACATGGTGACACACTCGTAGTCCAGATGGAGTTGGTCGACGCCGTGAAAGGCTCGCTGCTGTGGGACAACCAGTACCGCCGGAAGCTGGCCGACATTCAGTCTGTCCAGGAAGATATCTCACGTGACGTCCCCAGACAACTACAGCTGTACCTATCGGACGAGGAGATGGCCCGTCTGGTCAAACCGCAAACTGAAAGTTCCGAGGCTTTTCAGTTGTATCTGCGGGGGCGCTACAACTGGAACAAACGAACCGAGGAAGGATTCACCAAAGCGATCGAATACTTTGACCAGGCGATCGACCAAGATCCCCAGTATGCACTGGCCTACGCGGGGCGGGCGGACAGCTATATCTTGTTGGCTGAGTACACCGTGCTCCCCAGCAAAGAGGCGCTCCCAAAGGCGCAGAGAGCGGCCACGAAAGCTTTGGAGCTAGATGAGACGCTGGCGGAAGCGCATACCTCTCTGGGCGCAGTCAGAGCGGACTATGAGTGGGATTGGCGAGGCGCCGAGAGTGAGTTTCAGCGAGCCATCGAACTTAATCCGAGCTACGCGACGGCCCATCAGTGGTACGCCGAACTATTGTCCCAAGAGGGCCGGCACGACGAAGCCATCGCGGAGATCCGACGGGCTCAAGAGCTCGACCCTCTTTCCCTAATTATCAACGCCATCACGGGAAGGATTCTTCTATTTGCCGGAAGAGTTGACCCGGCGATTGAGCAACTGGGGAAGACTCTGGAAATTGACCCGAACTTCAGCATAGCGAACTATGACCTGGGCAAGGCATATTTGCAAAAGGGAATGTTGAGCAAGGCAATCGCGGAGTTTCAGAAGTCCGTCAACCTGTTCAAGGTCTCGGAAAGAGACGCGGCATTGGGATATGTGTACGCGCGTCTTGGCAAGCACGCGGAAGCCCACCACATACTCGAAACCTACTTGGAGGAATCGAAGCGCACTTATGTATCGTGGTACGGCATCGCGTTTGTTTACGTAGGACTCGGACAGAAGGATCAGGCCTTCGCCTGCCTGGAAAAAGCTTATGATCAGAAAGATGTCAGGCTGAGGGACTTGAATGTAGAACCCGTATTCGAGAGCGTGCGTTTCGACCCGCGTTTCGCCGACCTCGTGCGCCGCGTTGGCCTTTGAATTTTTCATTTGTTGATCAAGGCCCGACCACTCATTGCGAGGCATGTCCAAGCTGTCCTAGGAGTCCTCGAGCGTTGGCCGTTATTGCGTGATTGAACTTCCGACTGTGGCGAATGTGTTGGTCGCGCTCGATCCGATGAGTCGGACAGTGCCTGCTACGAGCGCCAATATGACTGCCATCATTATCGCGTATTCAGCGACGTCCTGGCCGTCCTGTTGCGACTATAACCTCTGCATCATCAAGTGTCAGTTTCCTCTGTTCTTGCGGCTTGTGCAATGGCTCGCCCGTGTGGTTCCACGAGTACTGAATACGGCTGGTAGATTGCGATTGAGTAGTTTTCGCGGGAGGGCTGTTCGACCTAACGTCCCACGACTTGGCGACCTGGTGAGTCTGGGGCGTTTTGTTTTGAGGCGGGAGAAGGCACTCAACACCTTCGTAAATGCTTCGGCGGCAAATCCCGTTGCCGGCACGGTCATGGACACGGCGGCAATCTCTAACGAACTGCAATGCTGCGTGCCACCGAGAGTTCCTGCGGCGGCGAGGTGCGGCTCGCTCTTCAAGCTATCCCCCGTCTCCAATCGGGAATGGTGATTGAGATCAGGCACCAGCTGAGCGCGGGACAACACCACTACGGAGCAATGGGTTCATTGCGCTGCTGTCTTCTGTGGCGCTGTCTAATCAGTGTGCGCTGCTTAAGAATCTGGAGCTACCGAACAAGTCTCGGCTGGAACTCCCGTCGATCAAGCAGGAGTTTGCAAGGTTCGGGAGGATGCCGAGACTGCGGGAGGGCGAAAGGCACCGCGACTTTCTGCTTGGGGGACTAGGAGGACTGGAGATGGGTTGTCCTGCCGGAAATGTGGCTGGGGCGACCGATTTGTTGCCGATCTTCCTGCTGGTCAATTAGGAATTCGACTCCATACAAGTAGGCTGCCCGGTTGCGAACGATTCCGCTGACACGGACCGGTGTGCCAAAATGGAAGTCGATGAGTTCAACATCGATTCGAGTTCCTATAGCTAAGTTCGCAAGAGCAAAGAAGCAAATGCCACCTTCGCTCATTTTGGTTCCGCGACCCGGTATCACCGCTGTGCCTGTCATATCATCGGCCACTACGCGGATTGGCATGTCAACCGGCCGTCGCTCCCATTGGCGCTTGTCTCCTGCTGGTTGCCGGTTCAGTGCCATGCTCGCAATTTAACATCACCTTGAACCGAGCTTCGCCTTACGAAGGAACACGTCCCGCTGCCCCTGAACACATGCTAGAGAGTTAGAGTGAGAATCTGTTTGAAGTTGTCGCCACGAGTTGAAAGGTAGTACAACCACGCAGAATTCGTGATCCGATGCGCACTGAATACTGCCGTATTGTCAACGTGGGCCAATCTAGTCTCTGCAACCATTCCTGGTAATTGACCCATCAGCCGCAAAGGCGTAGCGTGTTTAGTACATACAAAAACAAGTCCGTCGCCGCGCCCTGCGGCGAAGGTTCCTTTCACCCTCTAACCAATGAAGGGAGCATCCGATGTTCACACGAGTAGTTGAAATCAACGCTAAATCCGGAAAAGCAAGCGAGCTCGCAAAAACCATCCAGGAGAAGGTCCTGCCCATGCTGCAAAAACAGAAAGGATTCATGGACGAGACTGTCCTGGTCTCGGACACTGAGCCAAGTCGCATCATCGGTCTCAGTTTCTGGAACAGCAAAGACGACGCTGAGCGATATCACCAGGAAGTGTATCCTAAAGTCAACGAGGTACTATCGCCCTTGCTGGAGCAGACGCCGGTCATCCGGACATTCAATGTCCACACCTCCGGCACTCACAAAATCGCTGCCGGCAAAGCCGCCTGAGCAAACAACGGCGGGCGAGCCAGCGACTCGCCCGCTTGGAACCTCTCCAGCTTAGAACCCGACCTTCAAAGCAGCTCACCACTCCCAGAGGCGCTCCCCCCTGCGCCTCCTGCCGTCAAAACCCTCGCAATGTCCGCGAGCCCCGCCTCCTGAGAAATTCGGAGCTTCCTTATTCATACCAGCGGACGAGATTCCAACTTCGGAGTAATCGGGGTGTAAGTGAGGGGCGACCGTTATTTCTCGGCGACTGGTCCTTTCGTTACCTCCCGCTCTTCTTCAGCGCTGTAGGATACTCGGCTTAGCATATGGCATACCTCCCCCCAACGCTCGCCAATCGGCGCGCCGCACGAGCATGGCTCGCAAAAGCACTCGCGCAGTTCTTCGATTCGAGGACGGTCGCTACACCCCAGGCAAATTGCAGGTAATCTCTCTCACTGGCGGTGTGCTCTATTTGTCGACCTTCTAGGGCAGGGCCCGCGTCAAGTTGATGTTCTTGACTCACGGCGGACCGATGCTTGGGGCGGCAGAGATGTTGAGCCCCATCTCCTGGGCTCAGCAGCCGTTCCGGTTCCTGACGCTCGATGAAAGCGATCAGCGCAGACTGCGCGCGGCTATTCGGTCAGCATGGGAACTGACTACTGGTTCGTAAAATTCCAAATCGACACGTCGGACCGCTCCCCTCGACAACTGGAGGGCAGGATACTGGCTGCCGACGACGAGTGGATCGATAGGTACAGAGCCACGTTAGTTCACACAAATCCGACGCGAGGGCGCCTCTTCTCGAACGTCCTCCGCGTTTGCCTGCTGAGATGGTGGTCATTAACTCTCCTCAGTTCTCGGCCTGACCTTCGATCGCTGGATCAAGCAGCTATGGAGAAAACCAGAATACCGGGTGGTGGGTGGTTGAAAAGGACATCGTACTTGACAACCACGTCAAGAAGGAAAAGGTTCAACGGTGCACCTGGGAGCAACACGATGTCTCGAGTTTCGGTGTTAGATTACCTGTCCTCCGGGACATGTGCACAACGCCCGATCGAGGGATTAACCAACATCCTTTCGTGATCTGCCGCTCTGCAGGCGACTAGAAAGACAATGAGCGAAGGAACAACTTCTATTTCTGGCCACAGCAGCCAAGGGATAGAAAGTTCCACACTCCCCCGCAGAGCAGTATTTGCGGCGCACGAGAGGCGACGCAGTGAGAGATCGCAGTTCACAACTTAAAGCAGTAAAGTGCGTACTGGTACTGATATTCCTTCTTCTTTTCGCTTCCGGAGCCTTCGGGCAATTGACCGCTAATCCCTCCACCATAAACTTCGGCAACGTTCCCCTGAGAACGGGGGCCACTCAATCCGTGGCCATCGCCAACTCGGGTGGACAGAGTCTTAACCTGTCGCTAGCCGGCATCACGGGGACGGGGTTCAGTTTGAGTGGGCTCGCGTCCCCAGTGATTTTGTCTCCAGGTCAGTCCTTGAACGTAACCGTTGCTTTCAGCCCTCAGTCCGCGGGCACTGCAACCGGCAGCATTTCTCTTACTTATAATGGCGCATTTCGGCATCACGACAGGCGGACTAATAACGCTTCGGTCCTGACGGTTTCCTTGTCCGGCACGGGTACAAGCTCTGGCTTCGTTGTCGCTAGTCCCGGCAGTGTGAGTTTCGGTAGCCTTCTGGTTGGGAACAGTCAGACACAAGCCGTCAGTCTGACCAATTCTGGCGGCACGAGTGTAACGGTCTCCCAAGCGACGACTCAGGGATCAGGTTTCAGCGTTAGTGGGCTAACCCTGCCAGTTACCCTGCCCGCGGGTTGGAGCACAAGTTTCAGCGTCACCTTTGCCCCGCAAGCAGCTGGAACTGCGAACGGCAACATTGCATTTGCAAGCAATGCTTCTAATTCGACTCTAAACCTGCCGCTGTCAGGTTCGGGCATGGCGCCTAGCTCGCTGTCTCCAATTCCCGCAGGGCTCAACTTCGGCAACGTGCAGACCGGCAACAATCAGACCTTGACAGGAACCGTGACCAACTCCGGTGGCTCCAGCGTCACTGTCACGCAAGCCGCAGTCACCGGCAGCGGGTTCACTGTGAATGGCTTGAACTTACCTTTGACCTTAGCTCCGGGCCAGAGCAGCCCCAATTTCAACGTGGTCTTCGCTCCGCAGTCGGCGGGAGCGGCGAGCGGTACTCTTTCCCTTACCAGCAATGCTTCCAACCCAACGCTCAATATCCCCTTGTCGGGTACCGGAGTTACAGGGGGTGTGCTCGCCGCAAATCCGTCGAGCCTCAACTTCGGCAACGTGCAGACCGGCAACAATCAGAAGTTGGCAGGAACCGTGACCAACTCCGGTGGCTCCAGCGTTACTATCACGCAAGCCGCAGTCACCGGCAGCGGATTCACTGTGAATGGCTTGAATCTGCCTTTGACCTTAGCTCCGGGCCACAGCAGCCCCAGTTTCAACGTCGTGTTTGCTCCACAGTCGACGGGAGCGTCTAGCGGGTACTTCTCCCTCACCAGCAATGCCTTGAACCCAACGCTCAACATTTCTTTCTCAGGCACCGGGGTTGCACCAGGAACTCTCTCTGCAAATCCGGCCAGCCTCGGCTTCGGCAACGTGCAGGTCAGCAACAATCAGACTCTGTCGGAAACGGTGACCAATGTAGGTGGATCAAGCGTCACTATATCCCAGGATACTATTACGGGTACGGCTTTTAGTGTCACCGGGCTTAATCCGCCGGTAACCCTCACTTCGGGACAAAGCATAACTTTCAGTGTCACCTTTGCTCCGTCCTGCGCAGGAAGTTCCAGCGGGAACTTTGCTGTGGCCTCCAATGCGTCGGATTCTAGTTTGAACATTCCGCTGTCCGGCACAGGGACAGCTGCCGGGCAGTTCGCGGTAACCCCTGCGAGCTTAGCCTTCGGCAATGTGGTGGTCGCAACCAGTGCGAATCTTCCGGCACAACTCAGCGCCTCTGGAGCGAGTGTGACCGTCACGTCTGCTAACCTGAGCAGTTCGGAGTTCACTCTAAGCGGACTGTCCTTCCCGGTAACAATTCCAGCCGGCAATAATGTGCAGTTTACCGTGGCGTTCACGCCGCAAGCCACCGGTGTAGCCTCCGGTACGGTTTCTTTCGCCAGTAATGCCTCGAATTCGGTAGTGCTTTCGTTGAGCGGGACGGGTACTCCGACGCCGATCCACAGCGTCTCTCTCTCCTGGACAGCCAGCACGTCCTCCGACGTGGTTGGGTATAACATCTATCGCGGCGCTAGCTCGGCTGGCCCTTACTCGAAGATCAATTCCTCGCTGAATGCAGGGACAAACTACACAGACAACTCGGTCGTCGACGGCCAGACCTACTACTACGTTTCCACTGCAGTCAATTCGAATAACCAGGAGAGCGCCTACTCCAGTCCGCCGCAGCAGACCGTGATTCCGGCGCCATAGTCGGGTTCCCGGCCGTACGTTCTAAGTGTCATGCTCAATTCGGAACCGGTCACTAGCACAATCTACCTTTGGTTTCTGAAAGATGTAGTTTCGCCTCCCTAGCTGGAATACTTTTTCGGTTGCCGGTCACCTCGCGCTCGACGTGCCAAGTGTTGGTGACCGTGGCAACCGGCTCCGGACTCGTTCCGAAATAAATGTCGGTGTTGGCCAGGTAGATGCTGGCCGTCCCGTCGAATTGCTGCCCCGCGTTCTGGCTGAAATCGGCTTCGAAGACGACCGCTGCCCATGGCCCGGACAATTGGCGGGAGGCGTGTAGTGAAAGGCCTATTAAGATTCTGAAAAGAACGCGAATTGGTAGTCAGAGAATAACTGGACTTTGCAGGGCTGCTCCGAGGCCCGCGGAAGCAGAGGATCGGCCGTCATGTAGACTGCGTGCCCACCTGCCGGTTCAGATTTTGTGCCAGGGAAATGTTCCCCAGCGCCAAAACCATTGCGAGAGTTGTGACTACGAAATACGGCCGCGACGAATGAATGGAAAGCTCCTTTGCCGCTACAGGAACGGGTTTGAGCCAGATTCCGTTGCCGGTTTCGAAATGCTGTCGATTGTACATCTGTACATCCATCTCGTCTGTTCGCGACTCTCACCCGCTCGATACGCTGCCTTGACTGGAGCTGCGGACGAGCAGATACTCTATGCGGGGTTGTTTCATGTTTTACGGTCGCGCGTGTGCGTTTTGGACCCTAGCCGTAGCCACCCTACTGGCGCATCCTGCGGACGGACAATCGGTGATCTCCACTCATTCCGGCATAATCCATTTTTTCGAAGGCGCTGTTTACTTGGACGACCAGCCGCTGGAATCTCATCCCGGAAAATTTTCAAGTGTGCCCGAAGGCGCCGAACTCCGCACGGCGGAAGGCCGTGCGGAGGTGCTGCTTACGCCTGATGTCTTCGTCCGCATAGGCCAGAGAACTACGATTCGCATGGTTGCGAACAAACTCTCGGATACCCGTGTCGAGTTGCTGGCGGGTTCGGCAGTCGTGGATTCGGCGGAGCCAGGCTCCGGCACATCGGTGACTTTAATTTACAGAAATTGGAACGTGCGCTTCTTCGAGCGGGGCGTCTACCGAATCGATTCCGATCCGCCGCGCTTGTGGGTGCTCCAGGGTACGGCCGAAGTATCCGCTGTCGCCAATCAGGGGGCGCTATTGGTTAAGCAAGGGATGTATGTACCGTTTGCGCCCGTGCTTGTGCCGGAGCGATCGATCGACGAGCCCCGCGATGCGTTCAGCACTTGGGCCGAAGGCCGCCAACAATCGATTTCCGCGGACAATGCCATAGCGGCGAACATCCAGGACCCCGCTTCGATGAACACCTCCGGTCTTGACAGTTTTACTTACTTTCCGATGCTCGGTCTTTCTGCCATGGGGCCTGGCTTGTCCAGCACGTACAGCTCCTTAGGCCCGGATCAGCCTGGGTTCAACTCCATCTACTTGCCCGGCTACACTTATCTGCCTTTGTTTCTAGGACTGGGGCTGGGTGGATTTCGAACGCCTCTCGGTTTACCGCCATACGCCGGAATTTCACCTTTTCCACGCGCTACTGGTCCGCGTTCGATCCCAGTGCGCCCGATTTCACCCATGCGGCCTATTTCACCGATACGGCCTATTTCGCCGGCGCGCCCTGTTTCACCGGTTGGAATACACGCGGGCGTTCACCGCTAGTCACAGGCAAATTACTGAGCGGGTGCGTAGTACCCGAGGCGCCAGTGCACTTTGAGAAGGGAACCAAGACCGGGGGGCGGCGAAAGCTTCACCTCGACCTTGCGGTACTTTCCATCTCTGGATTTATTCCTGGGGTAGTAGCCAAGAACGTACTGATTGCGCAATTCGACGGCGATCCGGGTTGCGACGCTCGGCATATCGCCCGGGATCGCCGCTGCGAAAGCCCGTCCGCCTGTTTGCGCCGCAATTTCGGACAACAGACGCGGCCCGGAGATTTCCTCAGGAGTCAGCCCGAGAGAGAAGACCGGTTCGAAAACACCCATGGCGTAGATTTGCACGTCCGCTTCGCGAACAAGCGACTCGATCTGGGCCGCCGTGTAGTGGCTGCGGTTATCCCCTCCATCAGAAACGACCACGATTGCCTTCCGGGAATTCTTCGCCTTTTTCATCTCGCGCAGTCCGGTGTCGATGGCATCAAGCATCGCGGTCAGACCGCCCGCCTGAGCGTTTTTCAGAGCACTTTGAATCTCTTCCGTGTGGCCCGTGAATCCGATCGATACTTTGGCAAGGTCCGCAAACTCTACGAGAAACGCCTCATCTTCTTTGGTCAACGTGTTCAGCAACTGTGTGACAGCGTCGCGAGAAGTCCGAAGCTTATAGGCCATACTTCCGCTGTCATCGAACAGCACGCCAACAGACAGAGGCGCATCCTCGCCGGAGAAATGTGCCACATTCTGCTCCACGCCATCTTCGAACAAATGGAAATCTTCTTTTTGAAGCCCGAGAACGAATCGGTTCAGCGTATCGGTCACTGTTACCGGAATGACAACCAGGTCGGTATACGCTCGGAAGGTCGCCTCTGGACTTTGCTGTGAGTCCGCAGCCCGAAATGTCGATTGTGGGGTCTTCTCTTCGGGTTTTGTCTGGGCAAGTGCCAAACCCGAGAACAACGCAAATGCAGCTACCGCGCACCCTACGCAACAGATGTAGGCCCACGCTCTCCGCTTCACAATCCTGCTCCCAACCACCGACGAGTCTAGCATGATGCTCGTCCGAACGTTGGGGGCACATGCGGTATCGGTGCTGCATTAAAGGTTGAAACTTTTCAGCCTGCGTCCACAAAATAAAGGAGAACGGATCGCAAGCCTATCAACGATTGCTGAGACGCCTGTTTGACGAACTGTTTTTACCCGACTGACTCAAGTATCGTTCGGAGAGCGAGGCGGTGTGCGCGATGCCAGAGGGCCGAACATCGAGAGGGGATGTTGCGCTGTGGTATTTGGCCAGTGTCATTGCTCTCGTGTTCTTTCTATTGGCTCGGCAGTTTAGCGCTGATAACACTGGCAGGGTGATCACCGTGGCGATATCAGTGGCTATCTTTGCATGTAGCATCCATCCGACGCTGCATTCACCTTGGCTGCACAGCAATCTCAGTCGCAGAATTGTCTTGTCTTTCGTTGCAGTTGGAATAGCAGCATTTGGATGGACACTTTGGCCGTATTCGTTGAATGTCAGTCCGACCAACGTCAGATTTGCAGACAAAGATGCTGCTGGTCAGACTTACAGTTTTCGGTTCACTAATCGATCTGACAAAGACCTTTATGCTTCTCAACTGAAGTTTCGTATCCATAGTCAGACGCTGTCCGGCATGGATTTCCTGATAAATCTACCGAATGCAAGTCGTAAAGCATACGGCGAGGGTGGTGTCGGGGCGCGACGTTTCGCCGACCTTCAGGGTCTTCTTTGCCACGACAGTTATCAGCGTCCGGTGTTTTCGATATTTGCATTTCATTTGGCGCCTCATGAGTCACGAGAGATGACGATTACGAACGGCAGGGCGGGAAGCGCCAAAGTGGGGGCCACCACAGGCTTCTTTTCGACTACCCCTCAGCCGCTCCATGTAAATGGAAAGGTAGATTCAACTCCGTTTCGTAGCGACGAATCCCTTAGCGATTGTCAGTCTTTCGGGTTCTTGGTCGATGCGCACGAACACGAGGGAATGTACTGGTTTGACCATGAGTCTCAGACGCATATGGAGAAAATTGAGTAGATCGACGCCCGCGCCGAAACAGGAGTTTTCAATTCCGGGGTATACCCCCTTCGAGGTTCTAAAGGGAAATTCTTCGCCTTCCAAAAGGTGCTCCGCGTTCAATGCCCAGGTTCGACGCTTTAGTCTTCTGCCTCGTGTGCATGTCACGCTTGATGGCTACGGTGTCGAATCTCGGGAGCCGGTCCCGTGGCATAGCTAGGGCGCTGCCAACGCTGCAGAATGCGAGGAACATACGACATGCTCCAAGCTGGTGCGATCCGACATGAACCTCGCAAAGGTTCAAGCCTTCGTGGGCTATGGGTCGAGGAATCCCGCATGGCCAGCCACGCCAGGAATAATGAGGATCTGGTCTGAGCTAAACCCTCTCTTATCGAAGCATCAACATCTCCCGATCTGAAACGCGCAGTGCAAGCGCGCCAGCAGCAGAGCAACATGGGGCCAATTTGTGCAGTCCTCGATCGCGCCGAACGTCAGGCGCTTACGTGCAATAATATCTGCATATATATCAATAATATACAATGTATTATGTAACCATTACTATAATGTGTGCATCAAACGTGTAGCCGCAAGCAACTGCTCCTTCAAGAGTTAGTCGGCGTGTACCAGGATCGAAAGCTCGTCCGGGTAGGGTCATGTTCAAGTCGAGAAATGCCCTCGGTTATTTCAAGCATCAAGAAAGGGACACATCTGTGCAAAAGCCACACAAACTGCAAAATGGTGCGGCGCTGAACGTCGAGGGCAACCATCCTTCAACCGTCTCCGCTCGCAAGCTGGAATCGAATCGTGAGAATTCCAAAAAGTCTACCGGGCCCAAGACCGCGCGCGGCAAGGCGAACAGCCGTTTCAATGCCGTGAAACACGGCCTGTGCGCCAAGCGCCTAATCTACTCCTCCCAAGGCAAGCTGCTCGACGCAGACTTGCTCAAGCTGCTGGAGAGTCTGCAAGCGCAATATGGAAGCGACGATGTGCGCGTCCAGTTGCTCTGCGATGCAATCGTGACCGAGTACTGGCGCCAGGGCCAGAGCCTGCGATTTGAAATGAAGTTCCTTAGCGAGGGTGACGCACACTTCGGGAATCAGGGTGGCATGTCCGGTCTGCAGCGTTACTTGACCGGGAGCCAGCGCGCCTTGCTAAAGAATCTGGAGCTGCTGCATGAGATACAGCCTCAACTCCCGCCAGCCAAGCAACCTGCCGTCACCACCGTTTCGGAGGGCGCCGCGGGTGCGCGTAAGGCCCTTAAGATCGTCCGACAGAACGGACTTACTCACACGCCGGCAACCAAGTCATCGACACGTGGTGCTGGACCCGCCGCGCCAACCGAGAACTCGGAACCGTCGGCTAGCGCCGACACTATAAAGTTGGCCTAATCCAGGGCGCAACCGCAACAACAACAAGGCAAGATGCCGGTCAGCCGCCGGAATCTTGCCTTATTTGTTTTTTGGGGAGAGGCCCTGAACGCTGGCGGCTCAGCTTTTCGCCCCTTTGCAGGAAGGCCCGACCGCCAGCCCCGTGATAGGTACAAGAATTTCTCAGTCCGGAATGAGACAGACGTACACGCCCTTGGTAGTACTCATTTAACTTGCTAGCGCTCCTTCTAACTTGAAAACTCAAGTTGTGAAGCAGGAGCAGTTTGCGTAATAAACAGTTCGAATGGTTCCATCGTCGATGACGAACTCGGTTCCGGGTGATTGCCGACGCCCTGTCTGACGCAATGCCGACGACCAACTCGGCGACCTCCTCGGGCCGGTTGGCCTCCCCAGCAGTGTTCCACCAGGCATGTCCATCAGTTTTTGCCATGGGGTCGCGTAGTCGCTGTCTTCTTTCTCGGCCATTCGCTCGATCATTCTCGTGGCGGCGTCGGTTTCAATGAGACCGGACGAAACGATGACGACCCTGACTCCTGTTGGGCTGACCTCATTCGACAATGCCTTGTTGTAGTTCGTCAGAGCCGCTTTGACGGTCGCATAGGCAAGGGTCGAGTCGTGGAGTGGGAATCCTCGTTGAATAGACGAGATGTGGATCAGCGCACCCGACCCTAGGGCGATCATTGATGGCAGCAGGCCACGATCAAGCCTGACAGCGGGAAGCAGATTCTCGTTGATAGCTTGCTGCCAGAGTTCGTCAGTAACGGTGATGAAGCTGGTGCACCTGCCTACATCGGCGTTTGGGACATTGCACGCCAGCGACGAATCTCGATGTCTGAGATTTCTCATACGTTTGTGGATGATTCTCGCTACCGCAGCGCCTCGTCTTGCATCTGATTTACCATTGTGCGGAACGCTCGCATCGCAGCGATCAACTCGGACTGCTCGGCGTCCTCGCGCCAGTCAGAGGGCACGACAAATGTGTCGTAGTCGTTCTCGACGTTCTTGTTTCTGTGATCTTCAGCTTCGAAGAGATCAAAAGTGACCGCGACATTTCGGCTTTTGACATCGCCATTCTTGTTAAGAGACAAGGATGTAAGCACGAACACATGGAAATAGTCCATTAAACGCCTCCTGTCTTGCGACAAAAACTCTTGCGCAGCCGCCATCCCAACAGCCGGGAAGATGGGGCTGAAGACTGCGAGGTACAACGATGAACCAACGCGAGTCTGATTCGAGGCGATCCAGTACCTCGGTTCGCTTAAGCTTGCCGCGCCCGAGCACAATGGGTACTCGATGGTTTCGGTGGGCAATGAAATCGCGTAGTCCTGTATCGTCGGGGCCGCGGTCGCGGTCTGACTCAAGTGGGGAGAGCGTCGCAGTTCTTAGGGGAGATGTGCGTGGTGCTACTTCTTGTGCCCGATCAGGAGACCGGGATCGGAGGAATTGATCGCCACCAGGTCCCCGTGTCCGTCACGTGTCGTGTGGAACCGCTCGTTGGTGCGGCCGATGATCCTGTTGCCTTCGTCTCGCGCGACGGAAGACGTGTCGGTGAAACCAGTTGTGACCGAGCCGATGATCTTGCGGTTCCCGTCTCGAATGTAGTCCTTCTTCAGCATGGCTCACTGCCTCCAGTTGAAGTATACGTCGGAGGTGGAAAAAACGGCCAGTTTTGGAGGGTAATCTCACGGTGATCTTTGGTAACTGTGCCCAGACTTTCTGGACGATTTTTCTAGCTGCTCTGTACACTATCAGTTGGAGTAGGATTGACCGTTCAAAGTCATACGAGATCGTGCCGGAGGACATGCAGCGCATGGCCGGGACGGAGGAACTGAGCGAATGATGAAACCCGGGATCTACGCTGGGGTAAGATCAGCTGACCAGAGCGGGAAAGTATTCAGAATTGAGCGGGGCATGCGGAGGTGCATGGTCTGCCAGGAATTGTTCACTCGGGACAGCGCCGCCGAACACGCGAACGTCGCCTGCCGGCCGGAGAAGCAACCTTCGCCAAACAGCTGCGAGGCGCAAACGAGCAACTGAGCAAGTAAGCCAACGGCTAGCCGCAACACGCCAAGAGCTACACTTCCCCCAACGTTCTTTTCAATGCTCTGTAGTAAACGGGACTGCGCCGGATAGGCTTCCGCACGCCTTTTACTACCGAGAAAACAACAGGCGGCTTCGGCCCTGCAATACAGAGCTGCCGAGAATTACGGACCCTGCCTCGATCTCGTGTGCCCGGGCTCAATGAGTTTTCAAGGAGGACTGATGGACCACCAGATGGGAGCGGCTCAACGTGAGTTCCTAGATGCCCAGCGGCGTTGGAACGCGGATGAGAAGGGAGACCTCAACCTGCTGGAGATCTGTAGCGATGCGGAGCAGCGCCTGGTTGCGGCCTTCTTTGTTGGCTGGATCGCCGATATGAGGCTGAAGAACCTCGCCTATTTGCACTTTCGCAACGCGCTTGTTCAATACAACGGGGGCGAAAGTGGACGGAGCCAAAATGCAAATTGGTGAGGCGCTGCGAACCATTGTCGTGGAGCCTCTGGAACTTCCGGTGAGTGACCCCAGACGCGATCCCATTTCTCAGCCGGAAGTACCCAAATCGGAGCCCGAACCTGAGCCAGGGCAGGTGCCAGCTAGCCGATGAAGGCTCCCGATTACATCTCCGCGATCGTCGGCTACCGGGTTTGGCGGTGGGAGGCCACAGGGCTCCAATCGCTCAATGGTGAGCGATGGTTTCCCAATCGCCCCTTCGTAGCTAGTTGCAGGGCTCTTACTCTCGAGACCGTCGTCGGCGCCGAGGCGGTGCACAAAAGGAACGATGTCCCACAGGCGAAGTGCACCTGCGGTGTGTACGCAACGAAAGGCCTTGACCATCTACGCGAGACACAATACTGGCGGCACGGAATCCACGGGAAAGTGAACCTATGGGGCACTGTCGTGGAACACGAGCTAGGGTGGCGAGCCCAGTACGCTTACCCAAAGGCCTTGTGTCTTCCCCGCGACAGACTCCCGTTCTCATTGGCAGCAATACAGTCCAGGTTGAAAACGTTGATCGCGTACCGCGCTGCGATTTTCGTTGCCGATCCAAACGGGAACATCCCGTTATGGGCGAGGGATTCAGGATACGATTCCGCAGGATTGGACTACCTGATCAAGACGAGCAAGCAATATTACGACCGATGCCGACAGGAGAGAACATTAAAGAAGGGCGACCGTGTGGCGCTGCGCTGTGTCGGCATCGCAGTGGTCGAGCAGGTCGACGACAAAGACCTGCAAGTCGTGCTCAGGAAAGAGTACGCGTTCAAGATTCCCCGCAACCATGTAGCTTGGGACCAGCAGAACATGCGTTGGGAGGCGAGCCCTTGCCAGTTTTTTTGAAGCCAATGTATCGCTCTGGTCAGCGCATGAACTAGTCCAGTGCAGAGACAGATTGGCGGCTGGCGAAAGTCAGAAGACGAGTTGATCTTGCAAGCAGCAAAGGAGGTGTGATGTGGAGGTCCTCAAGGACAAATACGGCAGACCGCAAGGACTGATTCGGGAAATTGCCGGCGGTCAGGAACGGCTCTTCGATATCGATGGCCAAGCGATTGCCACCTATAGGCCGTCGACGAACTTTACCTACAACAAGAACGTACCCACCCGCATCGCCTTCCGGGGCCGGGCGGCAAGAAGGAGTAATTTTCTTGGGGTGTTCTTGTATTGCGCAAACCAGAAGGCGGCGCAAAGAGAGGAGAAATAATCGCTTGATATTTATATCGTGACACGATATAACTCGCCTATTTAGATCTGTAAGAGACGCCTAGACTGCAGTCAAGATCTCGCGATGCGGAGAAAGCGCGTGCCACCTTGCCGGAAGGGCTGGGGGGCTTTTTGCGAACCCATAGACCGGGGGCCCGGTGAAGGGCGGCAGTCTAGCTCCTTGCTTCTTTGCGAAACGAAGCCAATATGTACCCTGTCTTCATAGACTTACGAAATTTATAACAGGACGAAAAGGCATCGTGAATCTGGGCTGCCCTGAGTAACCTCGATGTGGCCTGATTCGGTGCTATACGAGCAAATATTGCGATTAAGTGCTACGGAAGTAAATGTGCGGAGTCACCGAAGGATTTCGTCGTGGCTCTTTTGCTCCGCCAGGATCTACAGGTTTCTACTTCCCTTGGTGGGTCGCATTCTCACTCAACTGAAACGACAGAGCCGCCTGGTGGAATTTCTGATAATGGTGGAGAGCTGATTTTGCGGGTCTTCTACGCACCTGAAACCGAGCATGAACTAGTTCGACCCTAGGAAGTCGATAGGGAAGCCGGTGCGGTACCATTGTCAAACAAGCCATGCACATTCTTCATGTCGTCGGGGCGAGGCCGAACTTTGTGAAAGCTGCACCGGTGATGCGCGCCCTCGAGACGTGGCCCGACGCCCGGCAGACGCTAATCCATACCGGTCAGCACTACGACAGGAACTTGTCTGACATTTTCTTTTCCGAGCTCAATATGCCAGCGCCGGATGTGAACCTCGAAGTGGGCTCGGGCAGCCACGCCGTGCAGACTGCCGAAGTGATGAAGCGGTTTGAGGCGGTCGTCCTGGAGCGAAAACCGGACCTCGTTCTCGTCTACGGAGACGTGAATTCCACGGTAGCCGCGACGCTCGTCTGCTCGAAATTACTTATTCGCGTCGGCCATGTTGAGGCTGGACTTCGTTCATTCGATCGCACCATGCCGGAAGAGATCAACCGGATTGTGACAGACCAGCTCGCTGATCTACTGTTTACCCCTGCGGAAGATAGCGACGTC
>DATHPO010000197.1:0-9833 GCA_035483835.1 Terriglobales bacterium | reverse complement strand
TCGTCTCCCACCCTTCCGCACAGAACGCGGAAGAATGGGGCACCCCCATTTAATGTGATTTAGAGTTTCACCTGGAATGGGTGGGCCGCCCGTCCCTTGGTCTCCCTCCGGAGTCCAGTGGGCCCAGGTTAGCGCCCTGAGGAACGGGCGCGAACCTGGGGCACCGAGCTTGCGCCGGCGCGTGTGATTTCGAAGACCAGACCTCGGTTGTCGACACCGCCTCTCAAGGCTGTTCCGTAGAGATTGCCGTCGGAATCGCGGATCAGGCCGCCAACGGGGCAGCGGCCGGTGCTTCCGCCGTGGAAGGTGTAGAGTACGGTCTCCTTCCATCCGTCGGATGTGCGCGCAAGCTCGAAGACGGTGCCAAAGGAGATGCCGCCTTCATAGGCGGTGCCGTAGAGATTGCCGGTGGAATCCAAAATGGGGGTGTCCCATGGCGAAGCTCCGTCTGCACCACCGGTGAAGTTATACAAAACCGTTTCCTTCCAGCTTTGGTTTGACTGCTTCGTGAGTTCGAAGATGTTCCCGGCGGTGAGCGTACCGCCATATACGGAGGCACCGTAGAGATTCCCAGCGGAGTCGAAGACGACGCCGGCTTGCGGTTCAGATCCGTCGGCTCCGCCGGTGAAGTTGTGAATCACGCGCTCGATCCATCTTCCCTCGGAAGCAGGCGACAACTGGAACACAACCCCGAAGTTGTATTTGCCTCCTGTAGCAGTTGTGCCGTAGAGATTTGCGGTGCGGTCGAAGGTCACGCTGGCCCAAGGAGAGCTTCCGTCTGCGCCGGTGAAGTTGTGCAATACATGCTCGGTCCACTTCCCTGATGTGTCTTGCAGTTTGAAGACGGTTCCAAATCCGTGAGTACCGCCGGCCTGGGTGGTTCCGTACAAGCGGCCGGATTTATCGAAAATCAATGCGGCTGCGGGATAATTGCCGTCCTCGCCCTTACCGAACTGATAAAGCACGGTGCTGGTCCAGTTGCAGCCACGAGCGTGGGTTAGCTTGAAGACGGTACCTTCGCCGTAGAAGCCGCCGGCGGAAGTGGTGCCATAGAGATTGCCGTCCGGGCCAAAGATCAGTCCGCCGTAGGGATTGGCCCCGTCCTTCCCGCCTTTGAAGCCGTACACGGTGCATTCAGACCACCCGGTCGGGGCGCTGTAGTACACCCGGAAGACCTCGCCTTTTCCGTTTGGTCCGCCGTAGTAGGTGACGCCATAAAAATTACCCGCGGCATCCGAGACCAGGCCAGCCCACGGTTGTAGTCCGCCATTTGCGCCAGGAAAGTTGGCCAGCACTTTTTCGGTTCTGGCGGAGGCGTTGATCAGAGTTATCAGGAAGAATGAGACGACGATGAGAGCTGTGGTTGCGGAAGGAGAGACTTTCTTTGCTTCCATTGGACACCTCCGACGAAAAAGCCGCGGGTGACGGTGGAACTCCAGGGCAGCGACGAGGTTTCCCGGACTACAGCTAGTACAGAATGATACCTCGTGTGACCGCTGTGGGGAAACTAGTCGGCGCCAGGCTTTCAGGTTGGGGACCTTCTTTGATCCTTGTAAAACTTGCGGGCCGGCGAGGGCTGTTTTCCTAGAATGCTCGTCTAAGCGGACCAGCGACTTCTCTCGGGAGGATGAAACCATGAACAAAGTGTTGCTGGCAGTATTGTTTTTCTTGATGAGTGCCGGTGTTTGGGCGATCGAGGCTTCGGCGCAGAACTCGGACGCTGCTGCTGCTGACCACACTGCTCCCAGTTATGACATGAAGGGACAGTCTTTGTTTGATCTGCAAGCGGTGCAGAAGAAATTTGTCGATCTGGCGAATGCGCTCCCGGCCGATAAATTCACGTGGCGTCCGTCGCCGGATGCACGGTCTTTTGCGGAAGTGTTTCTGCACGTTGCGGGCGAGCGCTACGGGATTCTGGCGCTCATGGGAGCCACGCCACCCGCCGGATTCGACGGGAAGACGTTTGACAAGTCCACGACCGATAAGGCCAAAATCGTCGAGGAATTGAACAAATCGTGGGAGTTCGCGCAGAAGACGATCAACGGCATGAGCAACGCGGATTTTGCCAAGCTGCTGCCGAAGCTGGGTCCGCAGGCGAACGCGGGGGACGTGGTTTACATTCTCGTCGCGGATGCGCACGAGCATCTTGGGCAGCTGGTGGCGTACGCGCGGGTGAATGGCATCGTTCCACCCTGGACCGTGGAGGCGCAGAAGAAGGCGGCGGAAAAGAAGGCGGAGCAGAAATAGCACCGGCAGCGCGGAAGAGGTGCCGAATCGGAATTCGTCGAGCTTGCTTCAGCGACTGCGGGAATTGACGACGGTCTTGGGTGTAAACTGCTGCCTGCCGTCAACCTGAAAGGCAGGCCCACTATGGCGTCGGTACTCATCACAGGGACCAGCTCGGGAATTGGACTGGCGACCGCACTTGCTCTTGGCCGGAAGGGCCACCATGTGTACGCCACCATGCGCAATCCTTCGCGAGCGCCCGAACTAGCAGAGAGAGCAGCGCAGGAGAAGCTACCCATCGAGATCTCGGTGATGGACGTTAATTCGGACAGTTCGGTAAAAACTGCGATTGCGAATATACAAAAGGACGCTGGCCACATCGACGTGTTGGTTAATAACGCGGGCGTCGAGGGGAATGGGTCGGTGGAAGAAACTGCGTTGGCAGAATTCCGCGCGGTGATGGAAACCAATTATTTTGGGGCATTGCGTTGCATGCAGGCGGTTGTGCCGGATATGCGTAAACGGAAGAGCGGATGCATTATCAACGTAAGCTCGGTCGCGGGGCGCATCGCCAATTCGCCATTCGCCCCTTACACTGCCTCGAAGTTCGCCCTCGAGGCTCTTAGCGATACGTTGGCCCAGGAGATGAAAATGTTCAACGTCAGGGTGGCAATCGTCGAGCCCGGCATTATCGACACGCCGATGGCCCGAGGATTGGTGGAGCCGCCGGGTGGCTCGCCTTACCCTCAGCAGCGGCGCCTTGCTCTTCTATTTACTGCGGCGCTCAAAAACCCGGCGCCGCCGTCGCTGGTGGCAGATAAGATTTTGGAGATCATCGAGAGCGGGACTTGGCAACTGCGACACCTTGTCGGACCCGATGCCGGGGCGTTTTTAAAATGGCGTGAATCCATGACCGACGAGGAATGGGTTGCCTTCCACTCCGCCGACGACGAAACTTGGCTCCGACGCATGGAGCATGACTTCGGCTTAACCATCCCGAGAAACTGACGACCCGCGTCGCACGATGGCGTTCTTACTGTAGCGGCGGTGGAGTCAGGCCCATGAATGTTGTCCCCTGGAATTTTCCCTGGGCATCAAAGTTCCAGGTGAACAGGGCAGATCCGGCGCTGGCGCAGGCGTGGCATCCGTTGCGCAGCGGGTAGCCCACCACAAACTGGGTTCCACCGTTTGGGCCCGATTGGGAGTTGGGCCAGGTCTTTCCGTCACGATCTCCCGGCCACAAATTGACGTTGGGAAATTGATTCTTTACATCCTGAAACTGGAAACTGTGCTCCATGGTTTTTGTGTCGAGTAGCTTGAGATCTTCGATGTTGATAATGGGCGGTTTTCCGTTCACGAATAAAAGACCGTAGTTCGTGTTGGCGCGAAGAGGATAGGTGATCCACGCGAATGCAACCGGGGACTGACTCTGGAACCCGGTCATGACGCCGAATTCGCCGTGGCTCTGTTTGTAGAGTTCGCGGGTAAAGGTTATGGAGTCGGATGGGGCTCCGGCTTTCGCCATCTGGTCGATCATGCAATCGACGTCGCCGGGGGACTTGTCGCAGGCGGCGTGGGCGGTGGCGAGAAATTGCGACGATACCTGCCAAACCGCCGATGCGCCAATCTTCGCCGGGGCAGTCTGCGATTGTGCCGAGGCGAATCCAGCCACGCAAGTGACAACGAGAAGCAGACAGGCGTTCCTCATAATTCTTTCCTTTAGAGGAAACATTCTATACCGCCCGGCAGCGCAGCATCTTCGTCAGCAGAAGAAGCTCGCTCTACGCAAAAGTTACATCCTTTTTACAAACCGTTAATATTCCCGGCGTAAAATGTTGGCCGTTTGTTGTTTCACAAAGCCGTAGGAGGTACGCATTATGAAACGGTTGTGGTTTGCAGCATCTCTCCTTCTAGTTCTTCCCCTGGTGGCGCTGACGGCGGGTGAGCGACCGTCTGGTGATTCCTGGCCACAATGGGCGAAGGATGCTCAGCATACTAGTTTCATTCAAGTGACTGGACAGCCGGCGAGCCACAAGCTTGCCGAGATTCGTTATGACCCTTTCGTGGCCCAGGAAAAGCTTGATGAGGGCGGTGAGTTGGTCGTGCATTACCAGGTACCGCTGACCGAGGGCAACAGCGTTTACATGGAATTCAAGACCGGTAAGTGGATCCCGTGCCATCCTCCGACAGCATGGCAGACGGGAACGGCATGCGGTCCCAATACGTGGGACAAAGAAATCTGGAATGAGAAGCGTTTGGACTGGCAGCAAGGAAAGTTGGTGGAAAAGTGGAACTATCAGAGCGACTGGAAGCCCGAACCCAATGCGGCCGAGACCAATTTTGGCGGCTGGGAGCCGGTTTTCCATCCGGTGCTGACCGGTGAGTTTATCTACATCCCCGGGTTCGGCGGCACGGTTTGGAAGGTGAACAAGAGCGACGGCACTGCGGTGTCGCGCATCAATCCGTTTGGCACGTCAATCGATAGAAACAAGTATGTCGCTGGCCCGCTCACGGCGGATGCGCAGGGCGACGTCTACTACAACGTGATCAAACTTGATCCGACGAATCCGTGGGTAGTTGATGTTCTTGGATCTTGGTTGGTCAAGGTAGCGGCTGACGATACTACGTCGACGGTAACTTTCAAGAAATTGACCAAGGGAGCTCCGAAGGGCACGGATAACTGTCCGCTGTTCTTTTATGACGTGAAGACTCTTCCCTGGCCTCCCAGCAAGCACGCCAAGCCCATGGACATACCTTGCGGAACGCAACGGCCTGGCATCAACGTCGCTCCAGCGATCGGACCGGACGGAACCGTTTACACGGTCAGCCGAGGACACTTTGATTTGACGGTAGGATATTTGGTCGCGGCGAATTCCGACCTGACGCCGAAATGGCACGCCTCGCTGGGACGGCGTCTGCACGATGGCTGCGGCTTTCTGGTGCCCATCGCTAAGCACAAGAACCAGCCCAACGCATGCCGCGAGGGGACGACGCCTGGAGTCGATCCGACCACGAATGATTGGGGCTCGGGCTGGATTCTCGACGAGGCTTCCTCGACGCCCACGGTTTTGCCGGACGGAAGCATTCTCATGGGAGTGATTACGAATTACAACTCGTTTCGCGGTCATCTCATGAAGTTCAGCGACGCGGGCAATTTCCTAGGCGCGTACGATTTCGGTTGGGATTCGACACCAGCCGTATATCCGCACGACGGCACCTACTCGATCGTACTTAAAAACAACCACTATCCCGGCGGGCTGTATTGCAACCTCAACAGTCCCATTTGCAAGCCGCTTCCGCCCGGGCCCTACGACATAACCCAGATTAGCGCTGATCTGAAGCCGGAATGGAGTTTCAAGAACACGACCATCGACAAGAACCATCCGAACGGTTACGAGTGGTGCATCAACGCGCCCGCGATTGATGCGAAAGGAGTGGTTTACGTCAACAGCGAAGACGGCAACGTGTATGTTCTGAATCAGGGCGGAAAGCTGCAGTCGAAGCTGTTCCTCCAGGTGGCGCTGGGTGCGGCTTACACTCCGTTGTCGCTCGGGCCCGATGGCAAAATCTACACTCAGAATGACGGTGTGCTTTTCGTAGTTGGTCAATAGGGCCAGCACGACGCCGACAAACATCGCTGTGCTTGTCATCGCGAGCAAAGCGAGGGATCTGCAGTCTTTGACATTTCTGGTTACAACTGCAGATCCCCATTACGTCTACTTTTGGGAACGACGGCTCGCTCCGCTCGACCGCCGCACTACGCAATCCTGCCGGGAACGACTAAACTATTTGCAGGACAACTCTTCTATGAACAGCTTTGGCAGCCGTTCCACTCTCCGCGTTTCTGGTCACGATTACGACATTTACCGCATCGACGCCCTTGACAAGCAGGGCATTTCAACCAAGCATCTTCCTTTCTCGCTGCGTATTCTTCTGGAGAACTTATTGCGTACTGAAGACGGTCGCAGCGTGAACAAAGAAGATATCCGCGCGCTCGCGGGGTGGAATAGCAAGTCAAAACCGGACAAGGAAATCGCCTTCACGCCTAGCCGCGTACTGATGCAGGACTTCACCGGGGTGCCGGCCGTCGTCGACCTCGCAGCCATGCGCGATGCCATGAAGTTGCTTTCCGGCGATCCCGCGTTAATTAATCCCTTGCAGCCGGCTGAGCTAGTTATCGACCACTCGGTGCAAGTGGACGAATTCGGCACGCCGCAAGCGTTCCAGTTGAACGCAGAACTTGAGTTCCTGCGCAACAAAGAGCGCTACGGATTTCTGCGCTGGGGGCAAACCGCTTTCCGCAATTTGGCGATCGTTCCACCCGACACGGGAATCGTGCATCAAGTGAACCTCGAGTTTCTGGCGCGCGTGGTTTATGTGCAGGAGTTGAACGGAAAACGCGTGGCTTATCCGGATACTCTCGTCGGTACCGATTCTCACACCACCATGATTAATGGTCTGGGCGTGCTGGGTTGGGGCGTGGGCGGAATCGAGGCTGAGGCTGCGATGCTGGGGCAGGCAGTTTCCATGCTGATTCCGCAAGTGGTTGGCGTGAAGCTGACGGGCAAACTACGCGAAGGCGCCACGGCGACTGATCTGGTTCTGACGGTTACTGAAATGTTGCGGAAGCATGGTGTAGTCGGGAAGTTTGTCGAGTATTTTGGACCTGGCCTGCAGGAACTCCCGCTGGCCGACCGCGCCACCATCGCAAATATGTCTCCCGAATATGGCGCGACTTGCGGTATCTTCCCGGTCGATAAAGAAACACTCGCTTACCTGCGATTGACCGGGCGATCCGAGCAGCAGATCGCGTTGGTTGAGGCCTACTGCCGCGAGCAGGGATTGTTTCACGATGAGAGGACACCCGAGGCTCAATATTCCGAGATGCTCGCGCTGGATTTGGGCACGGTCGAATCCAGCCTGGCTGGCCCCAAGCGTCCGCAGGATCGGGTGCCTCTGGCTCAGGCGCGGGAGTCGTTTCAAACCTCACTCCCATCGCTATTGAAACCAAAATCCAGCGTGACAGTTTCCTCGCCAACTACGGACTCCGCGAAAAAGGTGGCGGGATGGGAGCAAGAAGGCGGTAGTCCCACGGCAGTGGGAGTGGGCGACCATCGGGTTGAGGAGCACGTTCCGCAAGCAGCCGGGGCAGCTTTGCGCCACGGCAGCGTGGTCATTGCCGCGATCACCAGTTGCACCAACACCTCCAACCCTTCGGTGATGGTGGCCGCGGGCTTGGTCGCGAAAAAGGCGGTCGAGCGCGGCCTGCAAGTTCCATCGTGGGTGAAGACGTCGCTGGCTCCGGGCTCAAAGGTCGTGCGCGATTATCTGGAGCGCGCAGGCCTGACCCCGTATCTCGAAAAGCTGAAGTTTCATATTGTGGGATACGGCTGCACTACCTGCATTGGAAACTCCGGGCCGTTGCCGGAAGAAATTTCGAATGCGATTGACGAAAAGAATCTGGTGGTCGCGTCTGTGCTCTCCGGCAATCGCAATTTTGAGGGCCGCATCAATCCTGAAGTTCGCGCCAACTATTTGATGTCGCCGCCACTAGTTGTGGCCTTCGCCCTGGCTGGCCGCATCGATGTCGATTTGCGAAAGGACGCCATTGCCAACGACAAGCAAGGCAGGCCAGTGTACCTGGCGGACATCTGGCCCTCGCGCAGTGAAGTGGATGAAGCCATCAAAAAATCGATTTCGTCGGACATGTTCCGGCGAAGCTACGGCGAGGTTTATCACGGGGATGAGCGCTGGCGGGGCTTGCCCGTACCCAAAGGGGAGACCTACGCGTGGGATAAAGATTCGACTTACATCCGCCGCGCTCCCTACTTCGACGGAATGACGCTGAAGCCAACGGCGGTGGAAGATATCAGGAATGCGCGGGTGTTGGCAGTGCTCGGCGACAGCGTTACCACGGATCACATCTCGCCCGCCGGCTCGATCAAGAAAGATAGCCCAGCGGGAAAGTATTTGATCGAGCATGGCGTCAAGCCAGCCGATTTCAATTCCTACGGCTCGCGGCGCGGCAACCACGAGGTCATGGTGCGCGGCACCTTCGCCAATGTTCGCCTGCGCAACAAGATGGTTCCCAACCTCGAAGGCGGATTCACCCGTCACCTGCCCGATGGCGCGGACATGAGCATCTTCGAAGCGTCGGAAAGATATATTGCTGAAAAAGTCCCGCTCGTGATCCTCGCGGGCAAGGAGTACGGTTCGGGTTCCTCGCGTGATTGGGCTGCCAAGGGTCCGCTTTTGCTTGGCGTGCGCGCCGTCATTGCGGAAAGTTACGAGCGCATCCATCGCTCCAACCTGGTTGGAATGGGCATTCTCGCCTTGCAATTCCTCGAGGGCGAGACCCCGCAGTCGCTGGGATTGACCGGCGAAGAAGTTTTCGAGATCACGGGGATTCGTGAGTTGATCGGAAGCTTCGCGCCAGGCCGACAGGTGAAGGTCCGCGCCAGCGCGAACGGGAAGACAACCGAGTTCAAGGCGCTGGTACGAATCGACACGCCGCAGGAAGCACAGTACTACGCCAACGGCGGAATTCTGCAATTCGTTCTACGGCAACTGCTGTCGACCAAGCCCGCGGCTGTACACGCATAACGTGGGGACAGCCGTCCTCGGCTGTCCAGTCGAGCGAAGCTCGACGTTGAGAGGCCAGAGATGAACGACCATCTCTCGAAGCGGGCCCAACTCCTTGCGGAGATTCTGCACTATATTAACGATGGAAACTATGAGCGGGAGGGAGAAGCCTGGTTTTTCGGGGTGGGGCACGGAAGCTCGCGTGCGCACGCGAATCAGGACGAAGCAGTGTTTCAGAAGATGCGTCGACTGGTTTACGACCATGTAGCGCGAACCGTCGCGATTCAGCGGACGTCGCTCGCAAATCCGCCCGCGGTAGATTCCCTGGCAGCGGAGTTCAAAAAGCTGATGGATGAATTGACGCCCGAAACCCGCGAAGCTCTGGGCAACGCGTTTGGCCCAATTGCCGCTGGACAGAACGCGCCACCTCCTGAGAGCGTTGCTAAAGCCGAGAGCCAACTGGACGCGCTCGATCGTTATTACGCCGAGGAGGTTCTCGAAAAGCTGGATGGAATTGTTTCCCGCGCCTCGGCGCTGGACCGTATGGGCTTAGAAATCGTTCCCAACCGAAGAGTGCAGTTTCTGTTTGAAGAGGCCCATCGCTGCTATTTGTACGGTTTCCACTTAGCTTGCGCCGTATTCTGCCGCGCCATTCTGGAGGGAGCACTCAAGGAAATCGCCGATCCGCAGAGCGAGACCAATCAATCCATCCACGACATGATCGCAGTGGCGATGGAGAAGAGCCTTCTAACCGATGACCGTCCGCGTTGCGCGCGCGATGTGGCCAAAGCAGGCAATAAAGCAATCCACGATCCCGAGATGTTCCACCGGGATTATTCCGCAGAAAGGGTTGAAGAAGTCCTAACCAACACACGGAAAGTGTTGGACGAATTGTACCGGTTGCCGTCCTGAACACCACAGAGTCACAGAGACACAGAGAAATCAGTACAAGCAAAGTTCTGGCGGTAATGGTGCAATAAATTTGCTGCCGCCCGATTGGCGTTTTCTCTGCTCCTCTGTGACTC
>DATHPO010000196.1:0-18376 GCA_035483835.1 Terriglobales bacterium | reverse complement strand
ACCACGTTCAGAGTGAAGGTGAACGAAGTGCTGGTGCGGGTCGTTGTGCGCGACGAGGCAGGCCACGCGATCGGTAACCTAAAGAAAGAGGATTTCGAGTTATTCGACAACAAGAAACCGCAGATCATCACCCATTTTGTGATGGAGCAGTCGAGGGCAGGAGAGAAAACGGCAACGGAGGGAACTGCGTCAGTCACTACAGACGTACCTCTCGCTACGCGCATCGCGCCCAACCGCTTTGTGGCCTATCTGTTCGACGACGTGCACGCCGACTTCGGGGCTCTGATGCGCATCCGCGACGCCGCGGAACGAAATATGGAGACCCTGTCAGCTACTGACCGGGCTGCGATCTTCACGACATCCGGCCAGGGAGACCTTGATTTCACCGACGATCGAGCGGCCCTGCGCAAGGCGCTGAAGAGCCTGATGCCGCGGTCCATAAGCAAGGGCGCCAGCGCGGATTGTCCGGATATCTCTTATTACATGGCGGACCTAATCATCAACCGGGGAGATCAATCGGCCTTGCAAGACGCCACGACGGACGCGCTCATGTGTGCACCGAACCCCAGGGCGGTCCAATCGTCGGCCCAACAACTGGCACTGTCGACGGCGCAGCAGATGTTGGTACTGGGCGCGCATGAGACCGGCTTGGCGCTCAGCGTACTCAAAGACGTGATCCGACGAATTGGGACGATGTCTGGTCAGCGGACGATCCTCTTGTTGTCTCCCGGTTTCCTGACGGGGGAGTTGCAGTATGAATGTAATGATGTGATCGATCACGCTTTGCGGTCGCAAGTTGTGATCAGTGCTTTCGACATCCGCGGACTTGATACGTTCGTTGACATAAGTAAAACTTCCGCCGCCGTGCAAAAATACGCGGCGCAGGCAGGGATGGAGGAAGACGGTACACTCTCCGAGTTCGCCAACGCGACCGGGGGCGCGTTCTTTAAGAATAACAACGATCTCGACGCAGGCTTGCGACAGATCGCGACCGCGCCAGAGTACGTGTATGTGCTGGGATTCTCTCCGCAAAACCTAAAGCTGGATGGGAGATTTCACGACTTGGTGGTAACAGTCAGGGATCCCAGAAAACTGACCATCCTGACTCGCAAGGGCTACTCTGCACCGAAGCATGCGCCAGGTGCGGACGAGGAAGCCAGACAGGAAATCGAGGATTCCTTGTTTTCGCAGGAGGAAGTGCATGATCTGCCCGTGGAAGTGCATACCCAGTTTTTCAAACCGAGCGAGGAAGATGCCAAGCTCACGGTACTGGTGCACATCGACGCCAAGCGTCTGCACTTCAACAAGGCTGAAGGGCGCAACCTAGACAAGTTGACGGTCGTCTTCGGCTTGTTCGACCACAACGGCCACTTCATATCGGCGAATCAGAAGATTCTGGACATGCATCTGAAAGATGACACGCTAGCTAACCGGTTGGACTCGGGGATCACGCTGAAGTCCAGCTTCGATGTAAAACCGGGCGGATATCTGGTGCGGTTGGTGGTGCGCGACTTGGGAGGTCAGATTTCGGCGGCGAATGACGCGATCGAGATTCCGTAGAAGTTCAGTCGAGAAGTCCTTCGGGAATGCGCGGCGACGACTTGCGGCAGTTCCTCCGCGTTTTGCAGGCGGTCGAGACCGATCGGTACTTAGATCCTGACGGGACCCCGCCTTGCAAAGAAAAGACCATCCCTTTCCCGGGTACGCTAGGGATGGCCTCACACAGATTCAACCATCGACCGGCCCACTGCGCTAGGTTATCGTGCTTCCTTGCGCAGGGTCTTGACGGAACGAAGCTTTGCGGCTTCATACCGGCGACCACCGTTGCCGGTTGGGAAGGAGCACACTCCGCCGTACCAGATACTGAGGGTATTCTGGCTGGTGTTCTGCGCGATGCATTCCCAATCCACTGAGGGATTCCCCGGATTCGGTCCGTTATAGTCGATGAAGACACTACGCTCGGGCCCACCCAACGAGGGATAGCCACAGGCTCCGCTGACCATTTCGCCTCCGGTGCCGCCGCAAACTACGTCCATCTCGCCGGCGCTGTTTCCAGGCAGACCGTATTCGTTCACATAAAAAACTGACATGGAGATGCCCGCGCCTTGGGGACCTTGTGCGCCTTGGGGACCTTGTGCGCCTTGGGGACCCTGTGGTCCTTGCGGCCCCTGCGGGCCTTGCGGTCCTTGCGGGCCCACGACACCCAACGAAATGTCGAAGGAACCGGTCAAACCGTCCGACATATTCTTGAGCGTTAGCAAATAAGCGCCCGGCGCCAAGTTGCTCGGCATATCGACCACGACTGTGGTAGGCGTGTGTGTCACGACCGTCACCGCGTGGCCGTCCAGCGCGACGGAAGGCTTCGCAGTGCCGAAGTGTGATCCGGCAATCGTGATCTGGTTGGTTTGGAAGTTGGCGTCAGTGCTGACGATCGTGGGTCGCTGAGCGGCCGGCGTCCCTTGTGCCAGCGAGACTGAAGATGTGACCAGTGCGAAACACGCAAGCACCAGGACCAGAGACAGGCCAGCTTTTTGTGCGGTATTCATGTGAAGTTCTCCATTTATGAGTTTGAATTGAGCGGCCTGCCAGGCGCTATAAAAATTTCCCCTTACCACTCCGGCCGGGCGGTCAAGTTTCCCGCTCACTATTCAAAGCGACACTTTCCTTCGCGTTCCCTCACGGCATCCAGGATTTTTCTTTAAGAAACTCCAGCGCGGCGAGGTTCATCATTCTGCCAAAAGAACTGCCGTCCCTCTCAACCTCAGAGGGACGGCGGTGAAGAATTCAGCGATGGATTGGCGTTCTCGATGGCACCTACTTGGACATCAAGCGCTCAGTCTTGATGGAATAGAGCTTCGCCGGACCGTATTTGTGACCACCATTCCCGGTCGGGTAGGCGCAAAGTGATCCGAACCAGACGCCGACCGTGTTCGAGCCGGTATTTTGCGCTATGCACTCCCAATCAACCGACGGGTTTCCCGGATTCGGTCCATCGTAGTCAACAAAGATACTGAAAGCGTTTTGATCCAGCGATGGATAGCCGCAGGCCCCGCTGATCATCTCGCCACCGGAAGCGCAATACGAATCGATCTGCTCAGCGACCCCGGGCCCAACACCGACCTCGCTTACATAGAAAGGCTGGAAGGCGACTCCCGTGCCCGGAGGACCCTGCTGGCCTTGCGGTCCCTGCGGACCTTGGGCACCCTGTGCACCTTGCGGTCCCTGCGGACCTTGGGCTCCCTGCGGGCCCACACTTCCCAAGGTGACAACGAAGGAACCCGCAAGATCATCAGACATGTTTTTCAATGTCAGCAAATAAGCGCCGGGCGCCAAATTGCTCGGTATATCCACCACTACGGTGCTTGGAGTGTGGGTCACGACCGTCGCGGCATGACCGTCCAGCGTAACGTAAGGCTCGGGAGTGCCGAAGTTGGATCCGGTAATCGTGATCTGGTTGGTTTGGAAGTTGGCATCCGTGCTGATGATCGACGGTTTCTGGGCGGTCGGTGCCCCCTGCGCGAGCGAGACCGAGGGCGCGACCACCGCGAAACAGGAAAGCACAAAGGCCAGGGCGGCATTTCTTGCGATATTCATGTGAGGTTCTCCGTTTATGAAGTTTTGAATTAAGCGGCCTGCCCGGCACATAAAATTTTCCCTTGCAACTCCGGTCGGGCTGTCCAGTTTTTCCGCTCACTATTCAAAGCGACACTCCCGGTCCAATTCCCTCATGACAAGCGGGATTTTTTCGCTACCTTTATTCCTGCGCCCTGCCGGAGGACGGGCGTCCTCGCCCGTCCGATAAAATGTAGCTGCGGGCGTCCTCGCCTGTGCACGGTACACCGATTGAATCAAATCACCAAAATCGCAGATCTCGTAAAGCAAACAGCTCACCAAGCAGGGTTTGAGCTGGCTGGGATCGCCCCGGTTCGCGACTTCGCGGAGCTGAAACATTTTCCAGAGTGGATCGCAGCCGGACATGCTGGTGAGATGAGATACATGGAGTCGCGCGACGAGGCTGGGCAGCTCAAGCGCGCTTCTCTTCGGTCCGCCGCTCCGTGGGCGCGGAGCGTCATCGTCTGCGCCATCAACTACAACACGGCCCATCCCTACTCCACGCAGGTCGACGATCCTCGGCAGGGATGGATTTCGCGCTACGCCTGGAGCCGCGAAGACTACCACGAAGCGGTCATGCGCCGGTTGTGTGTAGTGGAAAACTCGTTGCGAAATGCAGTCGGCGAGCGAGGGCAAAATGCCCGCGCGGCAGCCGGCGAGACGCCGCTACAAACTCGCTGCTACGTCGACACCGGGCCCCTGGTCGAGCGCGTCTACGCAAAATATGCTGGCGTGGGATGGATCGGAAAGAATACCTGCATCCTGAATCAAAAGCTGGGGTCGTGGTTATTTCTCGGCGTGATTCTGACTTCGCTTGAACTCGAACCCGATCTGCCTGCGCCGGATCGCTGCGGCAGTTGCACCCGCTGTATCGATGCTTGTCCGACAGACGCGCTGATCGCGCCCTATCAACTCGATTCCAATAAATGCATTTCGTACTTGACCATTGAGAAGCGCGGCGCAATCCCCGAAGAAATCCGCGCAGGCATGGCCCGCCACGTCTTCGGATGCGACATCTGCCAGGACGTTTGCCCCTGGAACCGCAAAGCACCCGCAACCAGCGCAGCGGAGTTTCAACCTCGAGCAGGACTGGTCAACCCCGCTCTGGAGTGGCTCGCCGAAATGAGCGCGGAAGAATTCCGGGAGCAATTTCGCGGCTCTCCCATTCGCCGCACCAAGCGCACCGGCCTGCGGCGAAACGCCGCGATCGCCATGGGCAACAGCGGGGATCCACGTTTCATCTCGGTTCTGGAAAGACTGGCAGAGGACGATGATCCTGTGGTGGCGGCGAGCGCGCGGTGGAGTCTCGAACAGCTATCTACACCGGAAGCTCCGAAGCCGGAATCATCCTCACGGCAAGAATAAGCGGCGTTCTGAAGCACCAATCACGCGGCAGCTCATTACTGCGGAAAACTGCAACTCTTTGCACAATTGACAAACCACTGGAACGCGAACAATATTGTATTCCCTCATCGCGTCGTCCGTCGGACAACTCTGTCTCCCGGAGGTTCGAATGAAACCCGTCCGCATCCTGGTTTCGATTCTAAGTACGTGCTTCGCGTCCCTGGCATGGAGCCAGCAGACAACGTGCACGGCCCACACCCCTTGGGCTGAGTTCCATAAGTACAGCATGCAGCGCTCGAACCCATGTGAGAAGGTGCTCGACGTCAACAATGTTGCCAACCTCGAAATGAAGTGGAGCTACAGCGTCGCCGCCGAAGTGTGCTCCTCGCCCGCCGTCGTGAATGGCGTGGTATACGTCGGCTCGGATGACTACAACGTGTACGCGCTGAACGCCAGCACCGGCGCCAAGCTGTGGAGCTTCCCCACTCGCTACTACATCTATTCTTCGCCCGCCGTGGTCAATGGGGTGGTTTATGTTGGCTCGTTCGACCACAACTTATACGCGCTGGACGCGAGCAGCGGCGCCAAGCTGTGGAGCTACACCACCGGCGGCGTGGTATATTCCGCGCCCGCCGTGGCCAATAGAGTAGTGTATGTGGGCTCCGAGGATGGCAAGATGTACGCCCTGAACGCCAAGACCGGCGCTGAGCTTTGGAGCTTCACGACTGGCGGCTCCATTGATTCCTCGCCCGCCGTCGCCAATGGCGTGGCGTATGTCGGCTCGTACGACAAAAAAGTGTACGCGCTAAATGCCAGCACCGGAGCCAAGCTGTGGAGTTACACCACCGGCGGCAGCGTCTACTCCTCGCCCGCCGTCGCTAATGGCGTGGTTTATATCGGATCGAAAGACAACAAAGTGTACGCCCTGAGCGCCAAGACCGGCTCCAGGCTGTGGAAGCACGCCACCGGCTCCTGGGTGTATTCCTCGCCCGCCGTAGCGAATGGAGCTGTGTATGTGGGCTCGTACGACGGGAAGGTGTACGCCCTGAACGCGAAGACTGGCTCCAAGCTCTGGAGCTACGCTACCGGCAACCTGGTTGAGTCCTCGCCCGCAGTGGCGAACGGCGTGGTTTATGTCGGCTCGCACGACCACAATGTCTACGCGCTGGACGCCAAGACCGGCGCCAAACTTTGGAGCTACGCCACCGGCAGCTACGTGGATGGCTCGCCCATTGTGGCAAATGGGGTAGTTTATGCCGGCTCGGCCGACGGCAACGCCTACGCCTTCGGCTTGAAGTGAAGGCTGCTCGGGCTCAGCAAGGGCGTCTTCCAAATGCCCGGCCTGAGATGCTTCACGCCGACTTCAACGTCAAACGGTTCGAGCCGGTCGCTGCACCGTCAGCTCGAGGTCTCTCAAGGAAACTCACAGCTCTGCCCACCCTCGCAATTCGTCCCTAACCAAACACGCCGAATGACTGTCTAACTTAATGGCAGCGTCAACAGACGAATTGTTATTAAGGAGGCAGGGTGAATCTCAAACAGATTCGGGCGTATCTCATGGCGTGCGGGTTGGTTCTAGGTTTCCTGCCCCGACAGGGGTTCGCGCAGCAGAATCCCGGCGCGTCGACAACAAGCGATGAGCAAATTTCCCCGGAACGGGATGGGCAGCACGATTTTGACCCCCTGATTGGGGCATGGAAATTTCACGTGAAGCGCCGCCTGCATCCCCTGACAGGCTCGAATACCTGGGTCGAATCTGAAGGTACCGGCGTCTGCTTCAAGGTTTGGGATGGCCGCGCCGAGCTGGACACCGTCGAGATAAATGACCCAGTAAGCCTCGAAGGTCTGACCGTGCGCACCTATAACCCTCAATCCCACCAGTGGAGGCTCTATTGGGCCAATAGCAAGACTGGCATCCTGGACCCACCCCAGGTCGGAAAATTCAAGAATGGACGCGGCGAGTTTCTTGCCCAAGATACCATCAATGGCAAGACCATCCTTATTCGATATGCTTGGACGGACATGACCACGAATTCGCCCCATTTCGAGCAGTCATTCTCGGACGATGGCGGCAAGACCTGGGAAGTTAATTTCATTTCGGATCAGACACGGGTGAAGGATGAATCTGACAAGGCGCACTGAGGTCACGCATCCCGGCATGCCTGCCCGCTGAGCCGCTGGAAGATGGTTGCTCTCCCTCACTCACCCGCAGGGACTGCGGGGGCAGCAGAAAAATCCTCCTTCCATGATGCGCTTTGCCTCTTTTTTTCACTTTATTGGATAGAAGCAAAGTAGCCGGCCTGAGCATAAGAGGGGGATGTTACGGGACAAGCAACCTTCGCTCCAAAATCAGTGCATCGGAGGAGTAACCCCATGAAAAAACATTGTCAACTGGCACGGCTGGCATCGCTCGTCGTGCTTTCTCTCGTTGTTGTAGTGGCCCTGACCGCCCCAAGCTCCGCGACAGGAAACATTGTTAAGGCGGATCTCTCCGGAGCCTGGCAGATGACTATCATCGGCCAGACCGGTTGTGGTTTTGGTACTACGCTTTACACGTTTACCCTTAACGCCAGAGGCTCGTCGTCGGACGTCACCGGAACCTATCACACGGCTGGATGTGGCGACGGCACCAGCAGCGGCAACACATTCACGATTCTGTCGCTGAATCCTGACGGCAGCGGCACCGCTGGTCTGAGTTGCGGCACTGGGTGCGGCTGGAACCTTAGCATCCAGGTTTCACCGGACCGCTCGAAGTTCAACGTGATCGATGTGTCCCCCGCAAACCCGGGGAATTTCATCGAGGGCGTCGCCATCCATCAGTATTGAAATTGCCACTGGGGAGTCACGGACTCCCCGGCGTTTTAAAGGCGGGTGCCCCATTTCTTGCGCGCTCTTTGCGCAAGAAGTGGGCGCCGTCCCGCAGCGGGAAAATCCTTGGAAACGATACGGTTTCTCCTTGATTTCATTCTGCAACTCTAGATAAGATATCAAGGACTGATCTTAGCTATTTGAGAATGGCCAGGAACTTCCTATCTTTGACAATCGGAGGTCGAGGCAAAAAGACCGACCCGGCCCAAAATGGGAACAGAAATGGCTCGGCAAAGCGCTAACTCCTTATTCCGGAATATTTTGCGTATAAGTCCTTATTCCTCAAAGATTTTGATGGTAGTCCGTCCCTAACCCCATGATTCCAAAGGATCGGGGGGAGGGGGTATAGCTAAGATTATTTAATAGTAAACAGCACCGCGCCACCGCGCCGACCTGAGCTTCGATCTGCCGGGTGACTTCCGTACGTCCGCCAGCGTGGTAGCATTTCTTATCTGGGAAGCTCCCGACGGCTCATGACGGATCGCATCCATTCCCTTCCATCCCGGCTCATCTTTATTAGTATTAGTCTCGCTCTTCTAGTCTTGTGTGCTCCGCTCGTGCCTGCGCGCTCCGACCAGCAACACTGGATCCGCGTTAACTCCAGTCACTTTTCCGTGGTCACCGACGTGGACGAAATCAAGGGACATGAGGTGGTCGCGCGATTCGAGCAGATGCGCCTGGTCTTCGGCCAATTGCTGGCGAGAACTCGCATCAACATGTCGGAGCCGATCGACATCATCGCCCTGCGCAGCGATGACGAATACAGCAAGGTCGTGCCCAATCGCCAAGGGCCGGCGATGGCGCTGGGCTTCTTCATTCCTGGCTCGGACCGCGATTACTTCGTCCTCAATCTGTCGAAGGAAGAAAGCTGGCGAGCGGTATCGCGCGATTTCGCCCTGATGTTCTTGAATTACAACTATCCGCCTACGCAGCCGTGGTTCGACGAGGGCTTCGCCGAATACTTTTCCAGCCTGCGCTTCGACAACAAGCAGGCGCAAATCGGCGCGGACCCGGAATCGTTCACCGAGATCCTGAGCTCGACGCCGTGGCTTTCGATCCCTGATCTATTCGCCACCCGCCGCGATGCCAGCCAGGAGAGCTCGCGCCATACCTTGTTCTACGCGCAATCGTGGATCGTGATGCACTACCTGTTGACCCAGGACAAGCTTTCGGAGACGGGAACATATTTCGATCTGGTCGAGAATCAGAAGCTCCCGGTCGAGGAAGCGATTCAGAAGGCATACGGAATGAGCTCCGCCCAGTTCACGCAGGTGGTGCAGGATCACTTCCATTCGCTGGGCCAGCCCTCAAAGCCGCCAGAGAAGGGTAAACAGCCGCTTCCCGCGGGAAGTCAGACGCTGGAGGTCACCCCGTCCGACCAGATCGGCAGCAGCAATCAGGAGCTTCCCGAGGCCGAAGGGCAATCGTTAGTCGCGGAAATGAGCGTGCGTCTACCCGAGCACCGCGAACAAGCAGTGCAGCAACTGGAGTCGATCACAAGCCAGCCAAAGATGGACAACGTGGTCGCGCGCCGTGCGCTGGCATGGACGCATATGGAGAAGAAGGAATTCGACCGTGCGCTCGAGGAGTTGAGCAAGGCCGGAGACCTGAACCCGAAGGATCCCTGGCTGCATTACTATCTGGCGCTGGTAAGGTACCACCTGGCGCAAACCGGAGAAGCCACCGGCGGCCTTCCGAATATGATGCAGGACCTTCGACAGGTTCTGGACTGGGATGCCGAATTCGCGCAGGCCCGCAGCATGCTGGCCATGGCTCAACTGGAGGGCGGCGGGGTTCACGCCGCCGTGGATTCCATGCGAGTCGCCCTGACACTCAGCCCTCGCAATCAAACTTATCTGTTGAACATGGCGCAAATCTACATGGCGGGAAAAAGCTGGGAGGCAGCTACCTTATTGCTCGAGCGGCTCAAGAGCAGTCCCGATCCGGAGGTTGCGAAGTCCGCGGGCGAGCAACTGGCGGGATTGCCCATGCTGAAGAAGTATGGAACGCTCGCGCAGCCACAGCAGACGGCATCGGCGTCGTCGCCGTCACCATCGACTTCGCCGGCGTCGCCGGCGTCGTCTTCGCCAACACCGCGTTCTGCGGCCGCGCCCTCCACAGCCGCGCCTTCGGCAACGTCAAGAAAACCAGCGGCACCGCAGACGAAAACGGAGCAGAGTCCTGAACCAGATGAAGTCACCGTCGATCGCGCGGACGAACCTCCTGTTCCTGCGCAGCCCGACAAACGGGCGATCCAGTTTCTGAAAGGAAAATTGGTTGCCGTCGATTGTTCCCAGGCTCCTTCGGCGATCCTGACCGTGTCCGCGGGAGCGAAGGTGCTCAAGCTGCGAACCCCGGATTACAAATCGCTGACGCTCATCGGTGCGGACAATTTCTCCTGCGATTGGAAGGGCCGCACGGTAGCCGTCAACTACAGAGCGGGAGGAAAAGCTGACGGCGACTTAGTTTCGATAGAAGTACAGTAGCGGCTCACCCGCTGCATCTGAATGGATGATTAAGTTTCGCAAGATCCAAATTCACGGAACCCAACACTCATAAGATCCGGATTCGCAAGATCCGGATTTGCAAGAACTAAACTCGCGGAGGCTCAGCGGCATGGCGAACAAGTCGGACCAAGCACGAACCTTCATCCACCGTCATTCTCTCGGCGTCGCCGCCGTCGCGATCCTTATTTTGTGGATTGTTCTGTACATCTTTTCCGATCCGAGCACGCACCTAGGATCATTCTTCGGGAACGCGATTGCCGATTGGTCGGGCGTCGTGGTCACGGTACTGGCAACCAAATATATGTACGAGAAAGGGTCGGCGGAAAGCCGGCGCTGCCCGGTGGACACTGGATTGAGGCCCTTTCGCAAATGGATTCGTGATCATTCGCTGACCATCTTCCTCGTGATTACAGGGATTGGCTGGGTTGCCCTATACGCTTACATGAACTCTGAAGCCAAATGGGGCCAGGTGGTGGGGAATATCGTTTCTGAATGGACACAGATCTTCGGGATGGTGCTATTGACGAAACGGTTGATAGAACCTCATTCCAAGGAAAGTGCCAAAGCCAGCTGAAAGAACAAACCCTCCCAGGGGATTCTGGGAGGGTTTGCGAATTCCGGACTCTTAGGCTTCTTACTCCGGGTTCTCAGGCGCGAACGACGTTACCCGCCTGGAACCCCTTGGGGCCCTTCAGCAGATCGAATTCCACGGTTTCGCCCTCGTTCAGCGTACGGTAGCCATTCTCCTGGATGGCGGAGAAATGAACGAAGACATCCTCCCCTGTGGACCGCTGGATAAAACCGTATCCTTTAGCCCCGTTAAACCACTTTACTGTACCCTTCTCTCTCACGATGAACTCCTTTCGCCTCTGCTGAGATTAGAAATCCACATTCTTCGCGAAGCGCGCGCGTACTCTACCCCCTCAAAGCCTGTGGACGATTTTGGTTTTGCCTTGCAATGCGATCGAGAACCTGATTCAACAAGAAAGGCTCCTGAGTTTCGCGCCGTGGTGGAGAAAACGGCACGAAGCTCCGGAGCCTGTCGTGGTGGCGCGAGTTTCGACTACAATATGCAAAACATCAACCCAGACTAACGAACGTCGCTGCCGGCATTCCGGCAACGGCAGGAATAATATTCAGGAATTTTCTTTCTGGCAAGAGAAGAATTAACAATAATGCGAAAGCGATTGAAACAGCTAAACATGACCCATGGTTTTCCAGAGCCTATCGTGAGGACGTCAGCACGAAACAACTGTTCGCTCGGGGTCACTTAACATGTCTCTATCCCTTTGATAATATTGGATAAACGTTGATCGAGCATCCCCCACCCTCGACCCCTGTCTCAGCGGTCGCGACGGCCTCTAACGCTTCGGTTAAGGGCTCCAGCTCTCGGGCCAGCCTATTATCTTCTACCCTCAAATATGTTTTCCGCACCGACGTTCACACCTTCGCGTTTTCGGTTGCGGCGAATGCGATCCTTTCATTTTTTCCTTTCGTCCTACTTTTACTGACTCTGATTCGGCGCGTGTTCCGCTCGCCTGCGATGTACGAAGTCGTGGTGCAATTGCTGCGCGACTATTTGCCGGCAGGACAAGATTTTGTGATTCGCAACTTGAATGCGCTGGTCAATGCGCGTCATCGGGCGCAGGCGTTCTCTTTGTTAATTTTGTTGGTTACGTCGACGGGAATCTTCATGCCGCTCGAAGTGGCGCTAAACCGGATCTGGCGTTTTCCCGAGAACCGCTCTTATCTGGGGAATCAACTCATCGCACTGGGTTTGACATTCGGCTGCGGCCTGCTGGCTCTGATTTCGGTCGCGTTGACTGCGGGGAATGTAGTGCTGCTGAAAACTCTAACGTTCGGTCATGACTTTCTCACCATCCGACTGTTGGGATTCCTGGTCATGAAGGTTTTCGCGATCGCCGCCAGTATCGCAATTTTCTTTCTAATCTATTGGCTGTTGCCCAACGGCAAGGTGCTGGCGCGAGCAGTATTGCCTGCAGCGGTGATCATGGGATTGCTCTCCGAGATCTTGAAGTATTGCTACATCCTGGCGCTGCCGCGACTGGATTTCCAGGAAGTCTATGGCCCATTCGCCTTGTCAGCAAGCCTGATGTTTTGGGCATTTCTGTCGGGAATGTTGCTGCTCACGGGAGCACATTTATCGGCCCAACGGCAGACCCGACGAAAAGCCTGATCGGGGAGAGGTGGCCAGCGATACTTATACCGATTCTTTTCCTGCCGCGATTTCCTCAGGAGAAACTCAATAACTCTGTGACGAAGGACACAGCCATCCCTTCCGTCCATCTGTAGTATGGGTCCATTCCCGTCAAGCGGCTGGCCTCGATTCAGAAGCGAGGCTTGCTCATGTTGTCGTCACTTTGGAAGTTCGTTGTTGTTGCGCTGATCGTAACTCCGGTTTCTTTGACGGCCGTCGCAGAGCGGCCAACGCGGCTACCGACAACAGGAACGAACCCGCGAGAATCACCGAACCCACGACATCCGCCGCCGTTAACCCGAAGTGCGGGCTACATCTTCGCGGGCACAGTTCAATCGGTGGAGAGGGTTGCTTCCAAGGGAAACGGCGTCGCTACCGTCCAGATCAGCTTTCATGTGGATCAGGCGATGCTGGGAGTTCGAGCCGGACAGACGCTGGCCATCCGCGAATGGGCCGGCTTATGGGAATTGGGCGAGCGTTATCGTGCCGGCGAACGCGTTCTGCTGTTTCTTTATCCTCCCAGCAAGTTGGGGCTGACCAGCCCGGTCAGGGGACCATCGGGCCGTTTCAGAATCGGCCCCGATGGCCAGGTCGTCATCGACCCGAGGCGAATTGGCGTCCCGATTCGGCGTCCAGGCATCGGAGGTCGGTTATCAGGAACAACGAGTGTCAGCCCTCGTGAGCTTGTCCGTTTCTTGCGGTCGGCGGAAGACGAGTAAACCCATGCCGACCAGCACTTCTTCTTCACGTGCGAAAAAAATAGCGGACCGAGAACGGTCTTGCCTCCTGGCTGTAAACCCTCCACACCGGTCGAAGCTCTTACGACGAGTCACACGCCGGTTGGGGTTTATGTGTCCCGCAGCCGCCGTAATTGTGCTGCTGCTCACATTCATGCAACTGGCGCGAGCTGGGGGTCCTGCCTACATTGCGGGTATCAGCTACTTCAACCCGGGAACGGCCGGCACGCCGCTGACCTGGGCCCAGGGAGTGGTTAACTATTACACCGATCAGGGCAGCCTGAGTCCGACGGTCTCCGGGCCGCAAGGGGATGCGTTGGTCGCAGATGCCTTCAGCCAGTGGACCTCGATTTCGACCGCCGCTTTATCAGTAACGCACGCCGGACAGCTGGCCGAAGATGTCAACGGCTCAAACGTCTACCGCAACGCCGACGGCACCCTCACGATGCCCGCCGACATCATGCCGACGGCCACTGGCACACCAGTCGGCATCGTCTACGATGCAGATGGAACGGTTACGGATGCGCTTCTTGGCCAGGGTGCGGGGGACGCGTCCGAGTGCTTCGGGAACGCGGTTTTCGGCGGGCTCGACAATTTTGGAACCGATGCCTACTTCCTGCATGCGCTGGTGGTCCTGAACGGAAACTGTGTCGCCCAGTTGCCTGATCCCGATGTGGAATATCGTCTGGTGCGCGTGCTGGGGCGAGTGCTGGGCCTCGGCTGGTCGCAGATGAACCTTAACGTGCAGACTGGCATGCCGCCGCCGACCTCCGACGACTACGTCGGTTTCAGCATCATGCATGCGGTTGATTCTCCCAGCTGCGTTCCGATTGCCGTGTGCTATTCGAACGGCGGTAAGGTCAATCCCTACCAGCCAAAAATGGACGATCAGGCGGCGCTCTCGCGGCTCTATCCCGGGCCCACCTTTTCTGCCAACACGGCGCGTATCCACGGCAACGTCTATTTCGCCAATGCGAGCGGACAGCCGGGTCAGGGCATGCAGGGTGTAAATGTCGTCGCCCGTTGGATCGATCCCAATACCAATCAACCCTCGGGAGCTTATGCGGCTGCTTCCGTTTCGGGCTTCCTGTTTGCCGGAAATGTCGGCACCACGGTTGCCGGATTCAACGACAGTACGGGACAACCCTTCAATCGCTACGGCTCGAACCGGAGCATACTCGAAGGATTCTTTGATCTAGCCGGATTGCAGATTCCCAACGGCGGGAACAGCGCACAGTATCAGCTGACGGCCGAGACTCTCGATCCTTTCTGGTCAGCTTTCGTGGGCCCTTATCAACCTTGGCAAGTGCTGCTGTCCGGTCAGGTCCAGACCATCAACGTGAACGTGACCCTGGGCGAAGATGCTCCGCAGGATATTGTCATGCGGGGCAGCGCGGTCCAAAAGCCCGATTGGTTTGGACCGACGACTTACGTCTCTCCAGCGCCACTGCCAGCCGCAGGCGATTGGGCAGCGTCGCTCGACCCTTACGGCGGACTCGACTATTTTTGGTTTTCCGGCCAGGCGAACCGGACCGTTTCGGTATTAGTGGCGGCACTGGATGACTACAGCGCCCCTTCTGAAAATAAGGCTCAACCGGTAATTGGCATGTGGCAGCTCTCTGATCCAGGAACTTTTCCAGCTCCAGCGAACACGCCATCAGCCTTCAACTCAGCACTGTTTGGGACGACTGTTCTGAACGCGCAATTGCTGGAAACGACCAGCTTCCGCGTTGGAATCGCCGACATCCGGGGCGATGGGCGGCCGGACTACCGCTATCATGCGCGCCTCCTCTACGGCGACCCCATCACTCCGACGCGGGCCAGCGTTGCGGGTGGCACCGCTCTCGCGATTGCAGGTTTCGGATTCCAGGCGAATACCAGGGTCTCCATCGGAAGCGGCAGCGCGCAGCCGCTGGCAGCGTCCGCGAACCAGATCATCGTGACGACGTCCGCTCAAAGGGACGGCGTGCAGGATATGACGCTCACCGATCCACCCACTCTTGCCAGCTCGATCCTGAGCGGAGTTGTGACCTACGGCGCTGGCCCGAACGACTTGCTCCGCCTTATCGCCGGGGCAAACCCACCAACGCCCGTGGGAGGACAGGCCACTAATCCGATTCGAGTGCAAACCCTCGCGCCAGATGGAATAACTCCCATAGCCGGAGCCAGCGTTTTTTTCACCGCCAGTCCCGCCGTAAGCTTTTCCGCGTGCTCTGGTGGCGGGAGTTGTACCGTGCTCACCGACCAATCCGGGCAGGCGTCGACTCTTGTCACCGTGCTTACAGCCGGCACCATCACGATTACGGCGCAGCTTGCGCCGGCTTCGTACACCAGTCCGCAACAGGTTCAGACCACGCTGTTGGGCACGGAGTCGTCACTCGACCTGTCTCTGCTTTCGCCCTACGTCTGGATTGCACAAGGCGCCACTGCCAACGTAGCACAGACCGGACGGGTGCTGGCGAGCGGCGTTCCTATCGCAGGACGGACGGTCAACTATTATCTGGATAAAGGCTCCGGAAAGCTCAGCCCGCCGAGCTCCAAAACGAACTCTAGCGGATACGCCACGAGTACTCTGGAAATTTCGTCCTTACCTGGTGACGTGCAGGTGAGTGTCTGCGTTGAACCCGGCGATGCGCCATGCCAGACATTTTATGGAACCGCGGTGCCGGCTTCGTCGCTACGCTTGCAGGCCGTCGCTGGCGACCTCCAACTCATGACCGTGGGGCCTGCGTTTCAGCCGATTACGGTTCGGGTCACGGACACTTCCACGCCCCCGCACCCCGTGCTTGGCGTCAGTGTGCTGTTCCAGTCGTTGCTTGGACGCACGACCAATAATGCGCCGATTGTGTCGGGCGGAGATACCACCATTACGAGGGATCCGATGCCGATCATCCTCGGGATGTCGCAGGCTTTCGTGACCTCCGACGCGAACGGCCTTGCCAGCATCCAGCCATCTACTGGAGGATTTCTGGGTGCCTTGGCGATTCTGGGCACAGTCACGGCTGGACCTGGGAGTCTCCCATTTCAGTTGCAATCGCTGTGGCCGATGACGGACTGATGACGGATTAAGGAGGGCGAATAAAAAGAACTTCCGGCCGCGAAGGAAATTTGCGTAGAGGGAATTCATCGGGTTGCCTCTCCACGCCAGATCCTTCGCGGCCTGAGGCCACTGAGGACGGCTCTAAGAAGGTCTAGGGTGCGACCAGCGTCACTTCTTCGTCCACTGATCCACCCAATCGTTTACTGTCTTGTACCAGAGTTGGCTGTTCTGCGGCTTGAGCACCCAGTGTCCCTCATCCGGGAAATACAACATCTTCGAGGGCACATTCAGGCGCTGCAAAGTGGTGAAGAGCTGGAATCCCTCTGACACATCCAGTCGGTAGTCGAGCTGGCCGTGGACGACGAGCGTAGGAGTTTTGAAATTCAGCGCCGACAAGTGCGGCGACCATTTCCGATAGAGTTCTCGGTTGTTGTAGAGCGGCCCTTTGAATTCCCACTCGTTGAACCAAAGCTCCTCGGTCGTGCCCCAGTCGGATTCGTTATTGAACGTTCCATCGTGGGAGACGATGCATTTGAACCGCTGTGAATGCCCGAGAATCCAGTTGGCCATGTAGCCGCCAAAGCTCGCGCCCAAAGCGCACTCGCGGTCCTTGTCAATAAATGAATAGGTGCGTTCGGCATCATCCAGGCCCTTCATCAAATCCTCAAACGGTGCCCCACCCCAATCGCCGTTGATTGCATCGATGAACTTCTGCCCATAGCCCGTCGATCCGTGGAAGTTGACCATCACAACCACATACCCGTTGGCCGCGAAGAGTTCGGGATTCCAGCGATAGCTCCAGTCATCCCCCCACGCTCCCTGGGGCCCGCCATGAATAAGGAACTTGACCGGGTATTTCTTGTTGGCATCGAAGTTCGGCGGCCTGATAAAGAAGCCCTCAACTTTGTCGTTAGCCGCGCCCGTAAACCAGAAAGATTCAAGTGGAGACATTGCCACCCGAGCCAGCACCGCATGATTGAGATCGGTGACTTGCACTTCACTTTTCTCCACGCTCGCAGTCTTACATCCCTCAGGCTTAATCTTCCCACTCGAATCCGTGCACACCTCCTGCGATTCGAAAACGGTCGGAGCGGAAGAGGAAGCAGCAGTCCCAGGCTGCGCCAACGTAGCCCGAAAGATTTCGTTCGGGAACTTGACCGACATGCGGGTAAATAAGAGAGTTTTGCCGTCGTGGGTAACGGCAACATCGTCGTTGTGACCCGGCACAATCATCTTGATATTGTTTTTCGTCAGACGCGCAGTCGTGTCACTCCCTGCGTCCCCGCCGATGACAGCGGTGTCCAGCGAGATGGAATACACCGGCGAATCGCCCTTCTCCTCAGCGACGAAGTAGATTTTCGACGAATCGGGATCCCACGTGTAAGTTCCTACCCAACGGTCAAAACTCTCCGTCAGATTCCGGATGTGTCCGCCGCGCCGGTTGTACAGCATCAACCGGAAGCGGTCGCTCTCGTATCCCGGCCGAACCTGCGCACGATACGCAATGTACTTCCCGTCCGGCGAATAAAGCGGCGACGAATCACTCGCGGGATTGTCCGTGATCTTCTTCGCAGCTCCACCATTGACGGAAACAATAAACAAATCGTTGTTGGTGCTGAGGGCCTCGACCGCATCGTGATTCGAGGTATAGCAAATCTCCTGCCCATCGGGCGAGAAAGCATAGTCGTCCTGCCCACCCAAACTAAACGGTGGCACATCATAGTCCCCGGGAGTGAGATCGCGGCTCGCGCCGCCTTCAGACGCAATCATCAGCAGATGATTTCTCTTGCCCTCCTTGTACGCGTTCCAGTGGCGATAAAGCAGGTGCGTGAAAATCAGAGCCTTGACCTTCGACTTCTCCGCTTCTTCCACCTTTTTCGCATTGCAAGCTTCGTCGGGGCACTCGGGATACACATCCGAAATAAAAAGAATGTTTTTCCCATCCGGCGACCAGATCGGGCCATCGGCTTCGGTAGCAATCGAAGTCAGCTTACGCGTCGCTGTCACCGTCCCCTTGTTGTCATCAAAATCTGCGATCCAGATCTGCGAT
>DATHPO010000195.1:0-15108 GCA_035483835.1 Terriglobales bacterium | reverse complement strand
CAGCTATACCTCGATGGACGGAGTGAACTGGACGCAGCGGGGGACGAGCCAGACCATCAACATGGCGCAGAATGTGTACGTGGGATTGGCGGTGAACAGCGGCAGCGCTTCGGCCCTCGCCACCGCCACTTTCGACAACGTCTTCGTCAGTGCGCCGTAGGCAACCTCGAACACGCCGCCAGGTACTGACAGACCGATTGGGGTGGGGCATCCTCCTTCCGCGATTGGCCTCAGGTGAACACCTGAGTTGCGGCCTACCTATATGATTGACAGTGCTCAAAAGCCCACTCATCTCCGGCTTCAGGAAGACCTGGTCACTCGGAACTGCTAGTGATATCACCTGCCCCAACACTACGGGCTTCACCTGCTTGTCGCCCGTCCGCATCGATGGAACCATGTGCCTGCCAGTACGAAAGCTCTTCGTACTTGCTAACAGGAGGGGTGATGCCCATACCAGAATTACAGGTCGATAAGGAATCTCAGGACACTCGCTTGATAACCGGGGCCCCGAAGCAGATCTCCAGCCGCAAAATTATCGCCATGAGTCGCAAGAACAGCCCGGCGGAAAACGGGCTCGAGGAGAATCTTTCCTCTGCTTTGCAGGCTGCTGATTCCGAGTTCGGCCAGATACTGCAGGAAGTGGACGAGATTTCTAAGCTTCTGAAGTCAGAGCACCCCGACGCGCAAACTGTAAGGGTTGCAACTCACCCGGCAGTCTGGGGCGCCGTTAAGCAGGCTCTTCTGGACAGAGAACTGCGCTACCTCGCCCTCACGGATGACCTAACCTGTCTCTTCAATCGGCGCGGTTTTTTTGCTGCTGCGACCCAGCAACTCAAACTCGCCAAGCGCAATGGCCAGAGTTTACTTCTATTGTTTTGTGACGTCGACAATTTGAAGAAGATCAATGACACCTATGGTCATCGCGAGGGGGATCTGGCGCTCATCCGGACGGCAGACGCTCTCGAGCAATCCTTTCGTGGTTCTGACGTTCTTTCTCGCCTCGGCGGCGATGAGTTTGTCGTACTGGCATCGGAGACATCTCATCAAACGCAAGAAATCATTCTCCGTCGTTTAGAGAAGAATCTCAAGAAGGCGAGTGCAGCAGAACCGCGTTACGCTTTATCTCTCTGTGTTGGAGTGGCGCGCTTCGATCCCAAGCGCGCCATTACGCTCGGTGAACTCATGGTGCAAGCGGACAAAGCCATGTACGACAAGAAGCGAAGGACTCAGAAAGCTGTGTGAGGACAATCTGTAACCAATTCTGACTGCCCCATGCGACCTTCAAGGGCGGTCTTGGAGAAATGCTGGTCAAATGCGCTTGGATGGAAGAAACGAAAAGCGCGTCACGATGGCAATCCCGGTATGCCTTGTAACCGCTGAAAAGTTGCTCTTTGCCGATCAGGCGATGACCGTGAACGTGAGTTCCCATGGGGCTCGCGTCGTAACGAGACGCCGATGGCAGCTCGAAGAGCAGCCACGGCTTGCTTCGAGTTCAGGCGATCTTCGGACGCAAGCGAAAGTAATTTACTGTGAACCCCTCACGAACGGACACTTCTGCATAGGCTTGAAATTCATTTCGGCCGTCCTGGATTGGGAATCAACATGAAATGTCCAAGGTCAGATTCATTCCCTTCCGAGGTTCGGCGGGCTGCAACACCGTTATGCAGTCGCAGCGTGGGCTCCAGAGCTATTCTCCGATGAACAAACGCCTTTCCTTGTAACCGGTCAAGGCACGGTTCACGTTTTCTGCGAGCATCTTTCGCCAGTCGATCAATCAGCCTGCAATCCCAAACCGAAGAGCTTGCGCCAAGCAGAAAGAAGCCCCTTTCGTGTTGGCCGCAACGAATGGTCGAACTACAACACGAACAACAACTGCTTCCCCGTAAGGGTAGGCTCCCGCTGCGTCGCTTGAAGGCCACGAAAACGGCGTCGAGGTGTTCCCGAGTCTTCGGCGCACGCACGAAGTAAGTTATTTCTGAGACCCGATTTCGGACTTCGTGACCTTCTTGGAGACTTCGGCGGGAGCTGGGAGCTGCGAGCGGTCCCAGCCGCCGCCTAGGCCCTCGATCAATAGGACGGAGGCAGTCATAGCTTGCGTGCGGAGAGAAGCGAGCGTTTGCTGATCGGAGAGCAGGGTGGTTTGCGCGACGAGAACGTTGAGATAGGTATCGACGCCGGTAAAGTAGCGGGCTTTTGCCAACTCGAGAAAGCGTTCGCCGGATTTCTCGGCTTCTATTTGTAGCTGGATTTGTTTGGACAAGATGCGCACCGCCGCCATTTCATCTTCCACTTGTTGAAAGGCGTTTAAGACGGTCTGCCGGTAGCCGGCAACGTCAGCGTTGTAGAGAGCGACGAACTGCTGGACGGTGGCGCGACGGAGGCCGGCGTCAAAGATGGTTTCGGAGAGCGAGGGCCCCACGGACCAAAAACCGCTGGGCAAAGTGAGGAGATTTTTAATCGACGAGCTTTGAAAGCCGCCGGTACCACTTAGCGTCACGTTCGGATAATAAGCGGCGACGGCGATGCCGATTTGAGCGTTGGCGGCGGCCATGGCGCGCTCGGAAGCGGCGATGTCCGGCCGACGTTCGAGAAGCTGCGAGGGCACACCGACGGGAATAACGGGCGGGGCTGCATTCAAAGGCTTAACGGGGATGGAGAAGCTCGACGGCGTGGTGCCGATGAGCACGGCGATGGCGTGTTCAAACTGGGAGCGCGCAATGCCCAGATTGGTGCCTTCGGATTCGGCCGTCTGCAACGCATTTTCGGCTTGGACGAGGGAGAGCTCATCGTCGACTCCGGTTTCATAGCGGGCGCGGGATAGTTCGACGGATTTTTTGTCCGCTTCAACGGTTTCGTCAAAGACTCTTTGCAAGGCATCCTGGCCGCGAAGTTCGAAGAAAAAGACGGCGAGGCTGGCCTGTTGGGACAGGCGTTCATTTTCGAGGTCAGCGGCACTGAGTTGGGCGTTGTATTGGGCTTCATGGATGGTGTTGCGGACTTTGCCCCAGAGATCGGGTTCCCAGGAAGCTGTAACGGGGATAGTGTAGACCGTGGTCTGCGCGCCCCCCGAGGTGGCACCTGTGCTGCCCGTGGAACCATGGAGATTCGCCGAGCCGAGGGACCGCTGATAGGAAGGGGCTGTTCCGATCGTGGGAAAGAGTTGCGAACGGGCTTGGGCAACGAGCGTGCGGGCTTCCATGAAATTCTCAAAAGATTGCTTAATGTTCTGGTTGTTGACGTTCAGTTGCTCTTCTAAACCGTTCAGCTCCGGATCGTTGTAAATCTCCCACCATTTACCGTGCAGCATGGCGTCCTGAGGTTGCGCGACCTTCCAGTCACCGGAATCGGGGAACTGGGTGGGCGACTCTTTATAGGAAGCCGGGGGCGGCTGAACCGTGGCAGCTGGCGTGTGATACTTCGGGCCGACCGTGCAGCCGGCGAGTAACAGTGCCGCGATTGCGGGACCGAGTAGAGTTTTGAGTCGAAGTTTATTCATAGGATTTGCCCTCATAACTAATCCGCGGCGGAAGGGGCTGACGCATCCGCTGAAGGAAGTGTGTCGTGCTGTTTTCCCAGCAGCCGGAGCCGGAGCCGATCGAGCGTGAGATAAACGACCGGCGTTGTATAAAGCGTGAGCAGCTGACTCATGATGAGTCCGCCCACTATGGTAATGCCAAGCGGGCGGCGCAGTTCGGAACCGGTGCCCGTTCCAAAAGCCAAAGGCAAAGCGCCGAAAAGCGCGGCCATGGTCGTCATGAGAATGGGACGGAAGCGCAGCATGCAGGCTTGGAAGATGGAGTCTTCGGTGCTCATGCCCTGTTCGCGTTCGGCTTGCAGAGCGAAATCAACCATCATGATGGCGTTCTTTTTTACTATGCCAATCAGCAAAACGATCCCAATGATGGAAATGACGTTGAGGTCCACTTTGAAGAGCATGAGAGCGAGAATGGCGCCGACGCTGGCGGAGGGCAGCGTGGAAATGATGGTTAGCGGATGAATGAGACTTTCGTACAGGACACCGAGAACAATGTAAACCGCGAGGAGAGCGGTGATGACGAGATACTTTTCGTTGCTGAGGGAACTCTGATAAGCCTGAAGAGTGCCGGCGAAAAAACCACGGAGGCTGGAAGGCGCGCCGATGCGTTGCTTCATCTGGTCGATGGCCAACGTCGCGTCACTTAGAGAGACGCCAGGCGCGAGATTGAAAGAGGTCGTGACCGAAGGAGAAAGGCCCGTGTGGTTGAGAGTGAGCGGGATGGTGTTGGTTTGGCTGGAAGCCATGGCGATGAGCGGGGTGTTGCCAGTAGCGGTGACGCTACTGCGTCCTGGCGAATGAAAATAGATATTCTTCAGGCCTTCGGGAGTTTGCGAATACTGGGGATCGACTTCCAAGACGACATAGTATTGGTTCAACTGAGTATAGATGATCGAAACTTCGGACTGGCCGAAGGCGCTGTAGATGCCGCTGTCGAGGGATTGAGCAGTTTGGCCGAGCTTTGCGGCGGTGACGCGGTCGTAGTTTAGAAGGATGTCCAGGCCGCCGTTTTGCTGATCGGAGTTCACGTCCTGGAAGCCGGGAAGCTTTTTCATTTCGGCGAAGACGCGCGGTCCCCAAGTGGCGAGGTCTGCGATGGTGTCAGTCTGAATCGTGTACTGATAGAGAGCGGCGCTGGAACGGCCGCCGATGCGGAGATCCTGCGAAGCTTGAAGGAAGGCGGACGCTACGGGAAGCCGATTCAATTGCGGCCGCAAACGGTTGATGATTTCCGGAGCGCCGATTTTGCGCACGTTGAGAGGCTTCAGCGCAATAAAAATATTCCCGGTATTGGTAGCGCCACCTCCGCCGGTGAAGCCCATGACGTTCTGAATGGCTGGGTCTTTATTCAGCACAGCCTCGATCTTTTGGATCGCGTCATTCATGGCCGGGAAGGAAGAGTCCTGGGGGCCTTGAAGGGAGCCGCCAAGAGTGCCAGTGTCTTGCTGAGGGAAAAATCCTTTTGGGATTCTATAGACCAAGACGATATTGAGAACTATGGTGAGGAAAAGAACTGTGAGAATAAGCAGGGGATTTTCCAAAACCCAGTGTAGGCTTTTCCGGTACCCATTCAGGGCGCCATCAAAAAGTCTCTCCGAGGCCATGTAGAGGCGGCCGTGTTTCCGCGCGCGCTCGTTTCGCAGCAGGTAGGCGCACATCATGGGTGTTGTGCTGAGCGAAATCGCCATGGACACGATAATGGCGGTTGAGAGGGTGATGGCAAACTCGCGGAAGAGGCGGCCAACGATTCCTCCCATGAGCAAGAGCGGAATGAAAACGGCGATCAGGGAAATGCTGATGGATAGAACGGTGAAACCAATCTCTTTCGCGCCTTTCAGGGTGGCGGCGAAAGGTTCCATACCTTCTTCCAGATGGCGCGTGATGTTCTCCATGACCACGATAGCGTCATCAACGACGAAACCGGTGGAGATGGTGAGGGCCATGAGCGAAAGATTGTCCAGACTATATCCGCAGAGATACATGACGGCGAAGGTTCCAATGAGAGAAACTGGGACGGCGACGGCGGGAATGAGCGTGGCGCGGCCATTCCGCAAGAAGATGAAGACAACCACAATGACGAGGCCGATGGAAATCATCAGGGTGCGCTCGACGTCGCTAACCGAGGCGCGAATGGTGGTGGTGCGATCCAGAACTAGCGTTGTATCGATACCCTGTGGAATGGAAGCTTGGATGGAAGGCAACTCAGCGCGAATACGATCGACCGTCTCAATGATATTGGCGCCTGGCTGGCGGAAGATGATCAGCAAGACAGCCCTTTTGCCATTCAAATACCCCGCGGCACGCACATTCTGCACGGAGTCGATAACGTCGGCTACATCCGAAAGGTGAATGGCCGCGCCTTTGTTATAGCCGACGATGATTGGTTTGTAGTCGATAGCGTGGGAGATTTGGTCGTTTGCGATAATGTCAGCGGTGGTGTTGCCATCCGTAATCTGGCCTTTAGCGAGATCGGAATTCTGTAAGCGGAGCACGGATTGGACGTCCATCATGGTGAGGCCATAGCTGGCCAGTTTTGTCGGGTTGACTTCGACACGTACGGACGGCAATGCGCCACCACCGACGTTTACCTGGCCAACGCCTTGAATTTGCGAGAGTTTTTGCTGAATGACAGTGGACGCTTCATCATAGAGTTTGTCCGGGCCGTATTTGGATGAGGTAAGGCCGAGGATCATGATCGGCGAATCGGCCGGATTGACCTTGCGGTAGGTGGGGTTCGCGGGCAGGTTCGCGGGTAAATACGTGCGCGCGGAATTGATAGCGGCCTCGACGTCACGCGCAGCTCCGTCAATGTTGCGGCTGAGATCGAATTGGATCGTGACGGAGCAGGTGCCGAGACTGCTCGTGGAGGTCATCTCGGTAACTCCGGCGATATGGCCAAACTGGCGCTCCAGTGGAGTAGCGACAGAAGAGGCCATGATTTCGGCGCTGGCGCCTGGCAAGCTGGCGTTGACCGAAATGGTGGGAAAATCCACCTGGGGCAGCGGAGAAACAGGGAGAACCTCGAAAGCGATGGCGCCGGCGATGGCGATGGCTATCGTCAGCAGCGTGGTCGCTACCGGCCGGTGGATGAAGGGCTCTGATACGTTCATAAGGATCCTGCGGGCTGCGGCTCGGCGCCAGGATGCGGAGCGTTGGACTTTTGCGAGAAGCGCTCGCCAATTCTGTCGAAGAATATGTAAATCACAGGAGTTGTATAGAGTGTGAGAATCTGACTGACTAAGAGTCCCCCGACCATGGCAATGCCCAGCGGCCGGCGCAATTCAGAACCAATCCCCGCGCCAAACGCGAGCGGCAGACCGCCAAGTAGCGCAGCCATGGTGGTCATCATGATGGGCCGGAAACGCAGCAGACAGGCTTCGTAGATAGCATCCGTCGAGTTTTTCCCGTGGTTGCGCTCCGCATCCAGCGCAAAATCAACCATCATGATGCCGTTTTTCTTGACGATGCCAATGAGAAGCACGAGGCCGATAATCGCGACAACGCTGAGATCCTGGTGGAAAAGGATGAGAGCGAGAAAAGCGCCGACACCGGCGGAAGGAAGTGTGGAGAGAATCGTGACCGGGTGAATGAAGCTCTCGTACAAAACGCCGAGGACGATGTAGACAGTAACGAGGGCGGCAAGAATGAGCAGCGGCATGTTGGAGAGCGAGTTGCGAAACGATGCTGCCGTGCCTTGGAAATCAGCCTGCAAGCTAGCCGGCATGTGCATATCTTTTTGAACTTTAGTAATGGCGGTGATCGCTCCGCCGAGCGCGGCATTCGGAGCAAGGTTGAAAGAAACCGTGATGGCCGGAAACTGCCCCTGATGGTTGATAGAGAGCTGCTCGGTTTTGGTTTCAAAATGCGAGAATGCGCCAAGAGGCACCGCGTTGCTCGTTGCAGAACTGGTGGCTCCGGCGGAAGACGCGCCTTTACTGGATGTTGAGTTCGATGTGCCGGAGGCAAGAGCGTTCACAGGAGGAGCCAGCGTGCTCGCCGACGGGGTAAAGAGGGCCGAGGTGGTGAGGGCGTTAGAACCAGCAGAGGTGGAACCATTTCCGGTAGAGCTGGCAGGGGCACCCGAGGTGCCGGCCGCCGCATTCGCTTGAATGTAGAGTTTGTTTAGTTTGTCGGGGTCGAGCTGAAACTGGGGCTGAGCTTCCAGAATGACGTGGTATTGATTCAGCTGCGTGTACATGGTGTTGATTTGGCGCTGGCCAAAGGCGTCGTAAAGGGTGTTGTCAATCGTCGTAGGGGCGATGCCGAGCCGCGAAGCCGTGGCACGGTCAATGACGAGCGAGACCGCGAGACCGCCAGGTTGCTGGTCGGTGGCAACATCCTCCAGTTCCGGTAATTTTTTCAACTCGGTCACGAAGCGATTGGTCCAATCGTTCAGTTCATTCGGATCCGGATCTTCGAGCGTGTATTGGTACTGGGTGCGGCTGACCCGATCGTCGATGGTGATGTTCTGCACCGGCTGCATGAACAGCTGAATGCCTTGCACGTCATTCAGCTTAGTCTGGAGTCTGCGGATCACGTCGGATGCGCTGAGGTCACGCTGGTTGAGTGGCTTTAGATTGATGGACAGCCTTCCGCTGTTCGTGGTGGTATTTGTCCCGTCGGCGCCGATGAACGAGGAAAGACTTTCGACCGCCGGATCTTTGAGAATGACGTCGGCGATTTCCTGCTGCTTTTGCGCCATTGCTTTGGAACCGATGGTCGGGGGCGCCTGCGAAATGCCTTGAATGATTCCGGTGTCCTGCACGGGGAAGAATCCCTTAGGAATGATGATATAGAGGAAGATTGTGAGAATTAAAGTGCACAGAGCGATCAGCAGAGTGATGGTCTGGAAGCGAAGAACAAACTTCAAAGTGCGGCCATAGAAAGCGATCATGGAATCAAACGCGCGTTCCGTGACCTGGTAGAAGCGGCCCTGTTGGCCTTTCGTGTGTTGCTTCAGAATGCGAGAGGCCATCATCGGAGTTAGCGTCAAAGAGACAATCGCGGAAACGACGATGGTAACTGCCAGGGTGACTGCGAACTCGCGGAAGAGGCGACCCACGACGTCACCCATGAAGAGGAGGGGAATAAGCACCGCAATTAGGGAAACCGTTAGCGAGACAATGGTGAAACCGATCTGCTCGGCCCCCTTCAAGGCCGCTTCCATGGGCGGCTCGCCTTCTTCGATGTACCGCGATATGTTCTCGACCATGACTATGGCGTCGTCAACAACGAACCCCGTGGAGATGGTGAGCGCCATGAGGGAGAGGTTATCGAGGCTGTAGCCGAGGGCATACATCGCACCGAACGTGCCCACGAGCGACAGCGGCACAGCTACGCTGGGAATGATGGTCGCCAGCAGGTTTCGCAAAAAGAGAAAAATCACCATAACCACGAGCACAATCGTCAGCATCAATTCAAACTCGACGTCGGAAACCGAGGCTTGGATCGGCGTGGTAAGGTCGGTAAGGATGGTTACGTCGATTCCCGTCGGAAGGTTCGCTTCCAGCTGCGGCAGCAGCGCTTTAATGCGCTTCACGAGACTGATTGTATTTCCGCCGGGCTGGCGCTGCACGTTCACGATGACCGCTGGCGTCTTGTTCATCCAAGCAGCTTGATTGGTGTTTTCTACTCCATCCACTATTTTCGCCACGTCGGTGAGCATGACTGGCGCGCCATTGCGGTAGGCGACGACTACTGTCCGATAGTCCTTGCTGGTGACGAGTTGATCGTTGGCATCGATCTGGTAATCCTGACGGGCACCGTCAAAATTTCCTTTGGCAGCGTTAACACTCGCTTGCGTAACGGCGGTGCGCAGGTCTTCGAGATTGATGCCGTAGGAAGAAAGCGCCGCGGGGTTGGCCTGAATGCGAACCGCGGGCTTTTGCCCGCCGCTGATGCTCACGAGGCCGACATCGCTCAACTGGGAAATCTTGGGAGCGAGCCGCGTATCTACCAGGTCTTCCACCTGCGCGAGCGGAATCGTGCTCGAAGTAACGGCTAAGGTGAGGACCGGAGCATCGGCCGGATTTGTTTTGCTATAGATTGGCGGCGAAGGCAGATTCGCGGGGAGAAAGCTTTGTGAAGCGTTGATCGCCGACTGCACCTCTTCTTCTGCGATATCAATATTCAGGCTTAGGTTGAACTGCAGAACGATGACGGAGCACCCGCCCGAACTGCTGGAGGTCATCTGACTGAGTCCCTGAAGCTGGCCGAACTGGCGTTCAAGAGGAGCCGTCACCGTCGTAGCCACAACATCCGGGCTCGCTCCTGGATAAAACGTCAGGATTTGAATCGTGGGATAGTCCACCTGCGGCAAGGCGGACACTGGCAATTGGGTATAGCAAACAATTCCTACGAGAAGAATCGCCGCCATCAGTAGCGCCGTCGCAACTGGTCTCAAAATAAACGGACGTGATGGACTCAAGGAGCGGCGCTCCCCGCGGAGTTTCCGGATGCGGGCTTTCCAGCGACTACGACCTTTGAATTGTCCTGCAACTTATCGAAACTGCTGTTAGCGAGCACGTCGCCCGGGTTGATCCCTGTCACCTGCGTCATTCCCGCATCCGTCACGCCGGCCTTGATGCTGCGCATATGCGCAGTGTTTCCCTGTAAAACATAAACAAAGTCCGCTTGACCGTTGTGTTGAATGGCAGACGCGGGTATCAGAGTGGCTCCGTGGAGTGTATCCACCAGGAGCCGGATATTCACAAACTCGTTCGGGAACAGCATCGAGTCTTTGTTATCGAATGCCGCCCGCGCTTTTACCGTTCCTGTCGTCGTGTCAATCTGGTTGTCCAGCGTCAGAAGCCTTCCCGATGCAATTTTCTTTTGCCCGCTGCGATCAAAGGCATCCACTGTGAGGACGGCGTTTTTTTGGAGACGCTGTTGAACCGGGCCGAGAGCGTCCTCGGGAATCGTGAAAATGACAGTGATGGGCTGCAGTTGCGTGATGACCGCTAGTGTAAGCGTTCCCGAAGATTGCACCACGTTGCCCGGATCCACCAGCCGCAGACCGACTTTGCCACTGATAGGAGCGACGATGTGGCAATATTCGACCTGAATCTGGTCAAACTGCACGACGCCTTGATCCAGTTTTACCGTACCCTGGTCTTGCAGCACTATTTTCCCCTGATCATCCAGCGTTTGTTTTGGGATGGCGTTTCTAGCCCAGGCTTCTTTGTAGCGCTCCAGGTCCATCTTCGCCTGGCCTAAGACATTTTCGTCGCGGTCGAGCGTGCCTTGCGCCTGCAGCAGAGTGGCTTGATAGGTCCGAGGGTCGATATCAATGAGCGGATCGCCCTTTCGGACGATTTGTCCTTCTGTGTAGTGGACCGCCGTGACAATTCCATTCACCTGGCTCGTAATAGAAGCCGTATAAACAGGCGTGACCGTCCCGATCGAATCAAGATATACACCGATATCGCCCTTCTGCGCGGTTGTGGTCGTCAGTGTGACTGGCCCGCCGCCGCCCCTTGGCGCCTTTGCGGCGGTCGTGGTGTCATCGTGGTGACGCAAGATCAGCACGAAGGCCGCCGCGAAGATTAAAAGCACAACAATCCACGCGATGGCCTTTCCACCTTTGTGCCGGGGTGGCGAAGAATCTGCCAGCTGGTGCTCTGGCCCGGTCACTGCCCGTTCATTGTAATCATCTGGCAAGGCGATTCCTTAGCGCTTCTATAAGTTCGGGCCGAGACACAATAGCCCGTAGTTTATTGACGGATTTTGGCCCTACTTTGGATACATCCCAGGTAGTACTTCTTCTTTAGTATAAGTTCAGTGCAAAAGTGAACATAGTAGTTTTTGGAGCAGCAATACAACGGAGAAGTTGTAGCGCGCATCTGTGTTTCGCCAGAATTCTATGCGCGCTGAAATAGCCCGATTCTCTGCCGCGACTGCTGTCCCGTCCAGGTTATCCGTTGACCCTCAATCGCTAAGAGTCCGCAAGCGCCAGCCACTCGGTTTACGTTTCCAGGCCGAAAGAAGTTGCAGCTCCGATCGAAGATGCGGCATCACACGCTTGGTAGAAGACTTTGTACCTCGGACCACGCTTCGCTCATCACCGACAGAGCGCACATAATCGACGGCGTAACGATCCGAAGCACTTGACGCCTGACAGAGGAGAAAACGAATGCCCGATAATGTCTATTCCACAAAAGTCAGCGCGACCGGGGGCCGTCATGGATCGATCCGCAGCGACGACGGCCTGCTCGATCTCAAGCTGGCCCTGCCCAAAACCCTCGGGGGTAAAGGCGATGCCACCAACCCAGAGCAACTCTTCGCCGGCGGATATGCCGCGTGCTTTGAGAACGCGCTCTTTCACGTGAGCCGCGAGGCTCGCCGCCATTTCGCCGATGGCGACATCGAAGTTGTCGCCCAGATCGGCCTCAGCCGCAACGACTCGGGTGCGTTCGTGCTGTCCGCCGCGCTCGCCGTGACCGTCGCCGGCGTCGACCAGAAGACGGCGGCACAACTTGTCGAGGGCGCCCACGCCATCTGTCCCTACTCGAATGCCATCAAAGGCAATGTCGATGTCCAAATCGCCGTCTCCGTTCGGTGAGCAAACCAATCGATGCCGCCAACTCCTTCTCACCTCTCGACTTCCCCCAGTATCATTCAAATCCGCGCTTCCCGAAGCGAATATCGACACCTCTGTTCTCCGCATCCGCGCTATTTGCGTCCCGGTCTGCACCGGACCACGGCCGGATCGGGCCGTGCAGAGATTCTTCTCCATATGTCCTATGTCCTGCGTTCTGTTTTATAACCTTCAACCCTTAGCTTCCCTCTAACCCCTTCGCCGCTCGCCACCTCAAAACTGTCGGATTCTCGGCGGAACAACTCCTCGCTGGCTTGAGAGTGGCGATGCCTCCCCCGTCTGCCTTAGGGTGTTTGCCTGATCGATTTTTCTGGATTTACCGGATGGATAGGCTTACCTCATAGGGTCATTGTGAGGGCGGAGGGAGAGTAAGGGATTAGGTCCACGCGCAGACCGAGGCTATCGGCTGGGTTGTCTTTCCTGCCCTTCTTGGCCTTCCTACGGTTCGACCGTATTGCTTGACGCGTAGAGTGCGACTATCGTTTTTTCCGCTGGTCCATTCGACGCAAACCTAACAGAACCCGGCTAGCAAGGACAAACTAATGCCTGGAACTGCAACATACTCACACCTTAAGAATCGTCCCCTGGGGGCAACACATCGAACGCTTATATGGATTGAAAAGCAGCATTTTCACGGTTGGTGTTGCTCCGAATGCGCATGGGTGTTTCATGCGTCGGGTCCACCTCAAGGTCACTCGCTCAAGGAAATGATGGAGAACTACCAGCGATTGCGCGATAAGGGATTCGCAGCCCATATTTGCGCTGAACATTCCACAGCCACGAAGACAAAAGCTTAGATAGTTTAAGCTGGCTGATTAGACGACGGCGTCGCTTGCTACTCCCAAGTAAACTTGGCGCGCGGAGCAGGCTTTTGAATTCGGTAGCGCACCTGGCCGCTCTCTATTTGGATAGAACAAAAATCCGCCGAACCCAGTCAGCGTCGCGTCACCTTGCGCTGGCTTGGGCTCGGCGGCTAAAGACTACCCGGCTATCCTTGCTAACCTTTCACCGGAATGGTGACTGGCTTCGCCAGCTTGAACGTCAGCTGACTCTTGGCAGCGAGTAGGGTTACGTTCTTGTTCGCTTTGGCCTTATCTGCATCTGTCGCATCGTTTTTGGCTTGGCTCTTCGGCCCTGCGATGGAATTGGTGTCCAGCGCGTAGGACTTCCCGTGGATGACCACCGAAGCCAGCGCCACCTTCAATTCGTGCTTTTTCACTGTGACGATTCGCCCGGTTACGTGCGCGCCCTTCGGAATCACGGTCTTTCCTTCTACCTGAATCGGCGTGGTCAGGCTGGCGGCAAACGTGTCACCGACCTTGTTCTTGTCCGTGGCCAGCGTTTGGCCTACCGTCGCGCTGATCGCTGTCCCTTTGGGCACCGTCACCATCATCGTTGGTTCCGGCGCCTTAGCTACAACCTCAGCTTTTGCTGCCACGGCTGGTTTCGCCGCAGCAACAGGTTTTGCAGCGGCTGTGGGTTTCGCTGCGGCTGCAGGCTTTGCCGCGGCTGCAGGCTTCGCTGTGGCAGCAGTCTTTGCAGTGTCCGCTTCCTTTGCAGTGTTGCTGGCTTGGTCCGTGGCCGCTTGCGAGCAGCCCGCTGCCGTCAAAACGGCTGCCGCTGCCAAAGCAAGCCACAGCTTCTGATTCACATGAGATTTGAACATTTCACACCTCCAAAGGGGCACCCTTGGGGTGAATGGGATGAGATGGCTGGTTGGACCCTTCACCGATCGAAACTTACCGGTCAACTGCGAAACGTCGGGTATCCCTTACCTTCCCTAAATCGTACAGAGTCAGGTAGGTGGATTCCCAGCGCATTCCCTCGCGCGTTTCGTTACCGCCACCGGCCCATCGGCCAGTGTCCCTAGCCGGGCGGCGGCGGGATGAGCCACCCTTAAGAGCGCGTTTCAAAACTTCTGACTGATCTCTTGTACTTGCGCGGTCGACTTGGTACGGTCGCGGATGGCACAGCCTCTTTTGGACGATACGCTGTGGGCTCGCCTCGAGCCGTTGCTTCCGAAGCCCCGTCGCACTGCGCTGCGCGGCGGGTTGCCGTGGCAGATGTGAAACACGCCGCAATCGCCAGAGCACCCGCAAAAGCAATGGAAAACGTGGTGGCCCGGTATCGGCGAGTCATGCTGGGAAAGTTTACCGCCAACGCTTGGTGTCGACGCGCTTGCCGGCCACCTTGCTCGCCGATGGGGCGCCTTGCTTCGCCTTCCGCGCCTGCCCCGCCTTGGTCATCAAGCGCGTTTGTTCGTACATCTCGATCCACTTCTCGCTCGAAATCGCCGCGATCAGCTTGCCAATCCCTTCGAGCGGCAAATCGTCCGGCGACTCGAAATGAACGCAACACTTCCCCATGTCGAGCTTCTTCCCCGCCGCCGCAAACGCCGCCTTCAGCTGCTCGAGCTGACTCGCGCTCCAAAACGCGCCCATCAGGTAGAGCGAGCAGTAGTTCTTCTGCGACGAGAGCGCGACGTAGCAGATCGGCTGCTTGTTGTAAGTGTCTGGATATCGAGACAGGGGGATCGTCCAGCCGATCGTGCCCCAGACGAGGCACTCAGCGTAGCCGCGCGGAATGTGCTTGTTCACGAGTGCGCGCACCGTCGCGATCGTCTTCGCACGATCGGCGGGGAGCGCGGCGACGTACTGCGCTGGCGTCTTGACGTTCGATGCTGGTTTCATGGATTCGTCGTCTTCCCGAACGAAGTGTATCACCGAACTTTTGAAAGCCAGCCAGCGGCAGGGGCTGCGAGTATCGCGTGAGTCCTAGCCGTGCGCAAGCACGGCGTCTTTTGTCCGTTCTTAAAGTCATCACCGGAAGAGGGGGCGTGGGTGCTCGTGGAAATCGCGCAGCGATTTCCAAAGCGCGGTGGACGCGCTCTCGGCGTCCACCGCGCCGGCTCCGCCTCAAAGGTAGCTAAGTCCCGATTAACGCGGTGGTCTCAATGGTTCGATGCAACACTCAACTC
>DATHPO010000194.1:0-44120 GCA_035483835.1 Terriglobales bacterium | reverse complement strand
GTCGCGAAGTGAGAGAGAAACTCCTGGTATTCGTTGATCGCCTGATCGTGCTTGCCGGTACGCTCGTAGAGTTGGCCAAGATAGTAGTGGCACAGAATTCCGATCACGGGAAAACGCTGCGTCAAAGCCCCGGTGTTTTCCACCGAGCGCTCGCTCCGTAAGGCCGCCCGAAACTCGGCTTCAGCCGATGCATAGTCGTTGGTCAGCAGATGGGCACGGCCTTTGAGGAAAAGCAAATCGGCAGTTTGAAAATCGGGAATGCTGCTGGCCCGGCTCAAAGCTGCCTGCCCATCCCCATGTAGCACGGCTGCGGCGATATCGGCGAATGCTTGATCAATTTCGAGCGCCCGCGGGGCGATCCGGGGATGGCTCGCGGCGAATCGTTGCAGGCTTAGCCGTGCCGCGGAGGGATTCCCCGCCATGGTTTGCAGGAACGCGACCGTTCGCTGTTCATAATCATCGAGCTTCTGTTGTTGCACAAACGAAAGCGCAGAAGAACTTTCCCCGAGTAAAACAGACAAAATCGCGAATTGCCGCAGAAACGTCGCCGCAGCCTGGCTCTGTTTTGCCTGCCCCAGTTGGCGTATGGCCTCGCTATAACTGGCCAGTGCGCCTTCCAGATCGCCTGCCGTCTGCTTGAACTGCGCCTCGAAGCCCGGGACATAAAGTCGCGACAAGGGAGAGGCGCGGTGCGCATACTGCTGGAAGGCGGCGTTGGCCATATCGGGTTTCCTCTGATCGGTGAAAACGATGGCCAGCTTGAGGTACTCGCTGTAATCGCTGAAGTCCGGCTTCAGCTCAAGCACTTTTCGGTAGGTGGCAACCGCTTCGTCATCCCGGCCCGCCATGAACAGTATGTCCCCGCGTGTGTCGAGGGGATTAGGGTCGCCGGGACGAATCGCCATATAGCTGTCATTCGCTGCCAGCGCCCCACTAAAGTCTCCCTCTAAAGCCAGTCCGTAGGATTCAAAGTTGAGCAGATCTTCATTCTTGGGATCGAGCGCGAGTCCTTGTTGCATTACCTGCCGCGCTTGCTCTTTCTTACCCACACCGCCCAGCATGGCGACCAGGATACCCCGGTCGAAAGTCTGGCGGGGAAACTCGGACACCAGTTGTTCTCGCGCGGCGATGTCAGCCTCCGGATCTCCGGATCGACGGGCTTTGAGTGCCTGCAGCGCCAGTTGCTCGTAACGCGGCAGGCGCGACTGGTTTTCACTGACTTTGATCGCAAGCTCATTGCTGCGCCGTAGGTCGCCCTCAAGCTGGTATTGATCGGAGAGGCGCAATTCGGCCAGAGCAAATTGCGGGTCCAAACGGACCGCCTCCTCGAATTCGCGGATCGCATCGCTGGTGAGAAAGCGACGGCCATAGTCAACGCCCAACTGGTAATGGCGATAAGCCTCCACGTTGGAGGTGGAAGCCTGCTCGATCTCCGGAGCTTTTTGCGGCACCTCAGAAGCGGGCAAAAAACTGGCAGCGATACTCGCTGTGAGCCGGTCCACCATGCCGAAGATGCTCTGCACATCCTGACCTTCCAGCTTGTCGGAAAACAAAATTTGTCCCGTGGCCGTATCCTGCGCGCGCACATCGAGCCGCAATTGTGTGGGGCCGATTTTCAGCAAAGCTCCGGTAATGTAGGCATCCGCGCCGGCATCACGCGCGACATTCTGCGCCTGCGCAGGATCCATCGACTTTCCGTCCTTGCTCGCCCGCTGCACTGCACTCATCACACGCTCGGTGGAGAGTACGTCCAGACCTTTTACCTGGGCCAGGTTCGTGGTCAGCATGTCGGTAAGGCCATTGTCGAGCCAGTTGAGTGACTGTTCCTGCGAGAGATTGGAGAAATACAGAACCGCGATCGCCTTGTGGCCCGCAATGCCGGCAGGATGAGTGGCCCGACCACGGAAAAACCAGAAGCCGGCAAGCGCGGCAACAATCAACCCAGCCGCTGCAGTGACAAACAACCACGTACGTTTGTGTGCCGGGGCCGTGGTCGCTGCCGGGCTCGCCTCTCCCGAAGCGGCTGCGGTGCGAGAAGACGATCCCGCAGCACTGGCGGGAAGAGGTGCCGATTCGATTGGCGGCGGAGTGGCAACTGGTGGGACAGGCGGCGCGGCTTCAACGATCGCACTCCTGCCGGATTCTGTATCCCGCTTCAACCTCTGAAGATCAGCTCGCATGTCGGCGGCGTGTTGATAACGAAGATTGCGGTCCTTCTCCAGCGCCTTACTGACGATCTCTTCCAGCTTCGGAGGAAGATCAGGATTAAGCCGCACCGGAGGGACCGGCGCTTTGCGCAGAATAGACTCGAAAATCGCTGCCGTGCTGTCGCCGCGAAACGGGAGCGTGCCTGTGGCCATTTCGTAAAGAACAACGCCAAAGGAAAACAAATCTGTACGTGCGTCCAGCTCCTTGGCCCGTGCCTGTTCCGGCGACATATAGGCTACCGTGCCAAGAGTGCTGCCCGGGCTGGTGAGGTGCGGTTCGCTGAATGCCGTAGCGCTGGTCTCAACGGCTTCGGTTTTACGGGCAACGACCTTGGCGAGGCCGAAGTCCAGCACCTTGGCCAGGCCGCGCCGGGTGACAAATATGTTGGCGGGCTTGATGTCGCGGTGAATAATGCCTTCGCCGTGGGCGTTGTCGAGCGCATCTGCAACAGAAATGCCGATGTCCAGCAGTTGGTCAAGATCCAAGGGCCGCCCGACGATCAGATGTTTCAGGGTCTGGCCATCGAGAAATTCCATGGCGATGAAAGGCTGATTGTCGTGCTGTCCGATCTCGTAAATGGTACAGATATTCGGATGATTTAACGCCGAGGCTGACTGGGCTTCGCGCTCGAACCGCTCCAGCGCCTGACGATCCTTGGCCAAGTCTTCAGGTAGAAACTTTAGCGCGACAAAACGGTGAAGGGTTGTATCTTCGGCCTTCCAGACGATGCCCATTCCGCCACCGCCGAGCTTTTCGAGGATGCGGTAGTGCGAAATGGTTCGCCCGATCACTGGCGAAAAATGTTACGTTGCTTGTTCAAGCAAGTCAAATGATGTAGCCAGGGCTATTGGATGGTTTCGATTTCCACAGCCATCGCGGTCTATTAATTCTAAGGACGACGCGCCGGAGCAGGGCCGGGAGGGAGAATTTCAGGTTCTCCGGCGCGAACCCGCTGATAGGTTACGTAGAACACCGCAGCGGTCCACGTAGGAAACAGATCAAGGCCGGGAATGAGTTCCGCAAAAAGGGTAGGCAGGAAGGCCCAGTGCCAACCGAGACATCGGATAAGAATCGCCGCCGTAGCCACGTCGAGGAGCGTGTCCGCCGGCGACAGACCCCCGCCGGCAAACAACGGCAATGCGAAGATCTGAATGGCATCCGCGGCCATGGCAACCAGCCAAGCCAGGCGGTGTTCCGGAGGGCGGATTGCTTTAAGGAAGTCAGAGCCCCACATAAAGTACCTATCGATAGGATATAACGAACCAGCGATTCGAGCGATAGAATCGGCAGAGGCTGCGGCCACCGCAGCATGTAGGCGGATCTGAATGTTCATCGGCCACTTCGCCATCGGTTTTGCGGCCAAGAAGTTCGCGCCTCGCACTTCCCTGGCGGCGCTGCTCGCCGCGCCTCTATTGTCCGACATGCTGTGGCCGGTGTTCTTGCTGCTCGGTTGGGAGCGCGCCCGCATCGATCCCGGCAACACGCGTTTCACGCCGATCGATCTTACGTATTTCCCCTGGTCACACAGCTTGCTTATGTGTATTGCGTGGGCTAGCGCTTTCGCGTTGATCTATTACTGGATCGCGCGCTATCTGCCCGGCACGATTGTCATCTGGATCGGCGTCGTGAGCCACTGGATCCTGGACTGGGTAACACACCGTCCCGATATGCCGCTTTATCCCGGCGGGCCTCGCTTCGGTCTCGGACTGTGGAACTCGATCGCCGGAACCCTGGTGGTGGAGACTCTCATGTTCGCGACCGGCGTCTGGCTCTATGTACGCAGCACCCGCGCACGCGACAGCATCGGCCATTACGGTTTTCTCGCTTATGTGGGTTTACTTATGTTGGCGTACATTGGCGACCGCTTTAGCGACCCACCCACAAGTATCGCCGACATTGCCTGGACCGGTATTGTAGCTATCGCAATCCTCATTCCATGGGCTTGGTGGTTCGACCACCATCGTGTCTCGCGCACGGGAGGCCAAGTCTAGTTTTCAGTGAAGATTCCAGCAGGCTTGACCGGCGTGGAAGCGGATCGCTCGGCTCGCTTGAGATTCCAGCAGCTTTGCGCAATTGCCCAGTCTTCCTGCGCATGTATCACCAATGCGCGAACGGACGAATCAGAGGCAGCGATATCCTGATCGGAAGAAGCACTGAGGTTCTTATCAAGATCAAGCTTTAGCTGGACATATCCAAACTTCTCGCAGGTCGCGGCGCGCACTTCGAGAGAGTTTTCGCCCACTCCGGCGGTGAAAATTACAGCGTCCACGCCGCCGAGCACGGCAATCATCGCGCCAATAGCGGATTGCAGCCGATGGATGTAAATGTCGAACGCAAGCTTGGCCCGTTCGTGGCCAGCCTTGACCGCAGCGAGAATTTGCCGGATGTCGCCTGAGATACCCGAGATTCCGAGCAGCCCCGATTCTTTATTCAAGATCTCATCCAGTCGCTGGCCTGATAGTCCCTTCTGCTTCATGAGGTACGTGAGAATGCCGGGATCGACCGACCCAGAACGTGTGCCCATCATCAAACCTTCAAGCGGCGTAAAACCCATTGTCGTGTCAACGCTACGGCCGTCTCGAATCGCCGCCAGAGAGCATCCGTTCCCCAGATGACAACTCACGAGCTTCAACGAATTCAAATCCCGCTCCAGCAATCGCGCCGCGCGGCCGGCGCAGTACTGATGATTGATGCCGTGAAATCCATAACGGTGAATCCCGTCCAAAAACCACTCGTAGGGCCCGGGATAAACCGCGGCCGACAGCGGCATTTTGCGATGGAATCCGGTATCGAAAACCGCAATCTGTGGCACTGGTCCGAGCAATTTTTCGACGATTTCCATCCCTTCCAATTCGGCGCGATTGTGAAGTGGAGCAAAGGCGGAGACCTTGGCGATGGACGCTTTGACTTCCGGCGTGATCAGTACGGGATCTTCGTAGTGAGGACCACCGTGAACGACGCGGTGTCCAACAACATCAATTTCAGAAGGTGCAGAAATTGCCCGAGTGTCACCCTCCCAGAGATTGGCGAGCAATTGCTCAACGGCCTCGGCTCGCGATCCCACTTTTGCGCGCACTTTGCGGGCAGCTCCTTTTGCATTTTTGAGCGAGACTTCAGCAGCGTCGCCATCCCACTCGATCTTGCCCTCCCACTGCGGAGGGGGTGCGTCGTCGGGAATTGAGCCGCCAATCTCATAGAGACAGCTCTTCTGGCTGCTCGAACCAGAGTTGAGCACAAGGATTTTCACTAGTACGGCCAAGTCCAATTCTGGATTTCCGGCATATCGTCGCCGTGTTCCCGGATGTACTCTTTGTGATCGACGAGTTTGTCTCGCAGGAATTCCTTGAAGTGCGCTCCCACCTTCTGTAGTCGGGGCACGCGGTCCACTACATCACCGGCCAGATGAAAACGATCAATCTCGTTCATCACGGTCATATCGAAAGGAGTTGTAGTAGTTCCCTCCTCTTTGTATCCGCGGACGTGCATATTGTCATGATTGTGACGACGGTAGGTGAGCCGATGAATCAGCCAGGGATAACCGTGATAGGCGAAGATGACCGGCTTATCGATGCTGAACATCGAATCGAAGTCAAGGTCCGAGATTCCGTGCGGATGCTCCGATGGAGGCTGCAGCGTCATGAGATCGACCACGTTGACTACGCGAATCTTGATGTCCGGGAAGTGCTGACGAAGCAAATCCACGGCAGCCAGTGTTTCAAGCGTGGGCACATCGCCAGCGCAGGCCATGATTGCGTCTGGTTCCGTGCCCTGATCGGTGCTCGCCCACGACCAGATTCCGATTCCGTTTGTACAGTGCTCAATCGCCGCGTCCATGTTCAGCCACTGAGGCGCGGGTTGTTTACCCGCCACAATGACATTCACATAGTTGCGGCTTCGCAGGCAGTGATCTCCGACCGACAACAAACAGTTTGTGTCGGGCGGCAGATATACACGCACAACATCCGCCTTCTTGTTCACCACGTAGTCGACGAAGCCGGGGTCCTGGTGGCTGAACCCATTGTGATCCTGACGCCACACGTGCGAGGTAAGCAGATAATTCAACGACGAGATCGGACGGCGCCAGGGGACGTCGTGTGAAACTTTCAACCATTTTGCGTGCTGATTGAACATCGAATCCACAATGTGGATGAACGCTTCGTAACAGGAGAAAAAGCCATGACGCCCGGTAAGAAGGTAACCTTCGAGCCAGCCCTGGCACATGTGCTCGCTGAGCATTTCGACGACTCGGCCGTCAGTCGATTCGTGTTCATCAGTAGGTAAGAGTGGCTCCATGAAAACCTTGTCCGTCACTTCATACAACGCATCCAGGCGGTTGGAAGCGGTTTCGTCCGGGCCGAACACGCGAAAATTCTTCGATTCCAGGTTCAACTTCATCACATCTCGCAGGAAGGTTCCGAAAACTCTTGTGGCCTCCCCCACTTCTCGACCGGGCCCGGTTACCTTAACCGCGTAGTCGCTGAAATTGGGAAGCAGCAGATCTTTGAGCAGCAAGCCCCCATTTGCGTGAGGATTCGCTCCCATGCGACGATTTCCCTTTGGCGCAAGTTCAGCGAGTTCTGGAACGAACTTGCCCTCTTGGTCGAAAAGTTCTTCGGGGCGGTAGCTCCTCATCCAGTCTTCCAGAATTTTCAGATGCCCTGGTTTCGTTGCCAAGTCCGTTACCGGGACCTGGTGAGCCCGCCACGTTCCCTCGACGGGTTTGCCATCCACAAACTTAGGACCTGTCCATCCTTTCCGGCTGCGCAGAATAATCATGGGCCACACCGGGCGATGCGGTGACGCTTCTGAGCGTGCGATCTGTTGAATACTCTGAATTTCACCGATCACGGAATCCAAAGTGGCCGCCATGAGTTGATGCATGCGCTCGGGTTCATGGCCTTCTACAAAGTGTGGTTTGTAACCATATCCGGTGAACAGGTGCGTGAGTTCCTCATCGCTCAGACGCCCCAGCACCGTGGGATTCGCAATCTTATAGCCATTCAAATGAAGGATGGGCAACACCGCTCCGTCTCGCGCGGGATTGAGAAATTTATTGGAATGCCAACTGGTCGCAAGCGCGCCGGTTTCGGCCTCTCCGTCTCCGACAACGCAACAGGCCAGTAGGTCAGGGTTGTCGAAGACCGCCCCATAGGCGTGCGCGATGGAGTATCCCAATTCTCCTCCCTCGTTAATCGAGCCAGGAGTTTCGGGGGCGGCATGGCTCGGGATTCCTCCGGGGAAAGAAAATTGCTTGAAAAGTTTCCGCATTCCGTCTTCGTCTTGCCGAATGTGAGGATAGAACTCGGTGTAGGTACCCTCGAGATAAGCATTGGCTACGATTCCTGGCCCACCGTGACCTGGTCCCGTAATGTTGATCACATTCAAGTCGTATTTCTTGATGATTCGGTTGAAATGGACGTAGATGAAATTCAGCCCAGGAGTCGTGCCCCAGTGACCGAGGAGTCGGGGTTTCACATGCTCGATTGTCAACGGTTCGCGAAGCAGCGGATTCTTCAAGAGATAGATTTGGCCAACAGAAAGATAGTTGGCGGCACGCCAGTAAGCATCGATCTTTCGTACCTCATCCGCCGAAAGCGGTTGGTTCGACGTAGGCAGCGTAGTTTCCACGGGAGCTAGGGGAGACATGAAAGTTCTCCTGATCGTTAGGCTAGCTTCTTAGATTCCGTCTGAACGAGAAAGGACAGATGAATTTCACGTTAATTCGCAGCCGCAAAACGAACCTCGCGCTGGATCTTAGGTTTGCGTAGAAGCTGATTGTAAGTCCGGCGTGAGTACGGTCACATCGCCGACTTTTTCCCTATTGAGCGGCCCCCGAAGATGCGTCGCGTGATCGATCATCCACAACTCCGGAATGATTTCTCCGACCAGTTTGCCGTGGCAGAAGAGTCGCACCACCGAACTCTCGGAAACGACGATCCCGACAGCATTAGTTACCGCACTCATATTGGCGACGGCGATGTGACGGCTGCCGAGTCCCAACGGCACGTCCGCGCTCGAAACGACGGCGTCGAGGTAACGGCAAGCAGACAGAAAGATTCCGCTGCGACTGACCACAAAGCCACCATCCAGTTGCGCCAGTTCCTTGATCGTCCCCTGAAGATTGAGATCACTCACGTGACGCGACAACTCTGGATGCCCGACCAGTGGGTCGAGAATCAGGGATCTCGACCTCGCCAGAACGGCCGCCTCGTCTCCAAGCGTGAACAGAGTACCGATGCGTCTTCCCTCTCGGCCTTCGCGAGCGATCTCGACCGCAAGCTCGATAAGAGAGTCCAGAACCTCGGGATCGTATTCAGTTACCTGGCAAAGAATGCTCTCAAACATCAATCACCCTGTTCTCATCAGAATAAAATCGGTCAACTTTTCTTAACGGGCGGTTACCAACTCCTTTGCCGTTTTTTTTTTGCCAGTAACGAAGTGAGGGTGCTGCGCCCGCAACCGACTAAACCGAGGCAAACAGCAACGAAATCAAAGAGATGAGCGCGCGTTGTCCAAGACAGGCAATCGGCTAACCCTAGTACCAGAAAAGATGCGCACTCAATACCGAAGGATTCACGATGTACCGAAAGGCACAATCTGGCGCGCCGTAAAGGGAGGAGGACTGTCGGGCCGGACTGTTTTCCTTTTCTCAGTCCCAGGTCCCCATACTTTAACGCCCTTTTCCTAAGTGATGGTCAAGACGAGGGAGCCGCTGGTTCCACCGCTGCTGCAGCCAAGATTGCCCGAGTTCCCGCTAGGAGTATTGACCTTCACGCTGGCGCTACCGGCGCCGGAGATTACGGCGGTGGTGATCGTGGCCTGCAACTGCTGACTGCTGGTAGCAAGAGTGGTTAGAGTCGTTCCGTTGACCACCACTACCGAAGACGAAACAAACTGGCTACCATTCACAGTGAGCACAAAGCCCTTTTGCACTTGCACAAACGTAACCGGGTTCGGAGAAAGCGACCCAATGACCGGGACTGGCCGGGAACTTCCACATAACGGGTTGAGTGCGTTGCACCCTTGAAAGACCAGCAAGGCGAGCAGCAGCCAGCTGAACGAGCGCAAAAGAGCGTTGATTTGTTTCATACGGCATCGTACACCCCGCGTGCAGGCATCAGAACGAAAACTCGGCTCCGGCGAGGGCGCCTTTCTGCGTCAAGCGAAGGCCGATACGATCGGAGCTTGAGTTATTGGTCACTACGAGACGCGACCCCAACTGGTAGCCCGCGTTAACGCTCAGGTGGTTGGTTAGAGTCCACCCAATCGTGTCGGCCGTCGAGACAAAGTTCCCGTAGCCACCGAAGTACATCCCGTAGACGTTGCCTTCGACAAAAAGTTTTGGCGAGTCGGTCAAGTAAAGGCGGAATTCGGGTCCGGCCACCGGAATCGGGGCTAGCAACGATCCGGTCGCCGTTTCTGATTGACCGCCGTTGACGGTCACCGCACTTATCTTCGCTGAAGCATCAAAAAGATCGACCTGCACTCCGATTCCAAAGTGTCCGCGTTTTCGTCGGATGATGTCGTATTGGTATCCGGGAGCATAGAGATATGACTTCAGGCTGCTCTGGATCGTTGCGCCACCGACGAAGGTTTGGCCCTGAAAGTCGATGGTTCGATCGAGAACTGTTTGCCGAGATGAGTTGAACGGCGTGGCAACAAAATACAAATGGTTCTTGCGGGTAAATTTCCAGTCGAACTTGCCGACAAACGTGGAGTAACTGTTGAACCCCAGATCTTGTTGCACGTCAATCGTTCCGCTGTCAGCAGACCCTTGCAGGCTTCCTGAAGGAGTTGAGTAAGCCCAGAACCCGCTAAGACGGACTTTGTAGGAATCGAAGTCTTGAGCCCGGGCGGGGACGGTCAGCACGAAAGCTAGCGGCGCTACTCCCAACAATAGCAATCTGACTACGCCGAAGGCAGTCACTTTCTGCGAGAATTCTTTCTTTCGAAACAATAATTTCATACTGTGTGGGCCCCTTTTAAGCGAGACACAGTCTACACCAGACCGCGAACTGGCTCTGAATCTTGTTAACCAAGCCGAGTCCGGCCTGCCCCAACTTTGGTGCCACACACATGGCACGTTCTGGCGTTGACCGGCGGGGTTACGGTTGGTTACTGTTGAGATCATTCGACTCCCCCAGGGTAATTTTGATGGGGATTCTCGAAAAAATTCCGACATTTCTGACCGTAGGCGTGCTGGTAGTTATTTTCGTGTGTCTGAAGCGCCAAGCACGCAGCGCCCGCCTGACCCTCTGGACGTTTGGATGGGCACTCGTGTTCACGCATTTCCTGGCACAACTGCTGGAACCAGAGCGGGGCCACGTCAGTTCCCTTCTGCTGGCCGTCGACTCCGTATCGCTGCAGGCGGCTGCCGTCTGCTTTCTAGTCTCGGTCTCCTTCGCAGTGAAAAATTCCGCGAAGCGAACATTTCTTCTATTGATCCTCGGCATGCCTTCTGTCGCGTACGTGGCATGTACCGCCTATGATGTCCACGCACGTTGGCCTTACATCTTGTGCCTGGTAGCTTGCTTCGGTGGTGCGGCATTCTTCTTCCTCCGGCTAAACAGCAAGACGTTGTACCTCGTGGCCGCAACCTGCCTGTGTTCGCTTGCTGGGGCGTGGGCGATTGGTGCCGCTTTCCGTGGCTTGTTCGATGAAGGGACAATCGCACTCCTCGGAATTGGGTTTGCTTTGCCGGGCGTGTTCATTTGCGGGAACCAACGGCGAAGATCGCCTGCCATGCTGACGATTGCTGCAGGTTTCTTCTGCTGGGGTGCAGTGTTTCCCATCGGGTTGCTGATCGATCGACTCGCTCCGAACTTGATCATTCCTGGAGAGCTATGGAACACACCCAAGTTCTTCGTCGCTTTTGGAATGATTCTGGCCGTAGTGGAGGACAAGTCAAAATCGATCTCAGGCATGCAGCACAAGGCACAAGTGCTCAACCGCCAATTGGAACGCTTCTCGGCGATCACTTCCCGGCTGTTGAGCGGCGCCAGACCGGATACCATGTGTCCCGCAATCGCGGCGGCAATCACCGAAGTCAGCAACTTCCGTGTGGCTGTGGTCCAACTCGAAGATGCAGAACGCAGGCTGCGAGTGGCTGGCTCCAGTGGCCTGTCGTCGGAGTCTCTGCGGAACCTGGAAGTTCACGCACTGAATTGGACGCTCGATCACGTTAAGAACTTGTGTTCCCACGCGCAGCTCATGGGGAAGAATCTGTACCTGCTGATCCCGCCTGGAGCGTTCCCGTTTGCATTGCGCGGAAACTCGAATGGGCGCTGGGAAAACGGCGAAGAACTCTTGATACCGCTCTGCTCGGCTCGAGGCGCAACCGTGGGTTGCATCCGATTGTCTTCGCCCCGAGACCCGAATGCGATCGATGCACTTGAATTGTCCCGCATCGAAATGCTCGCAGCCGATCTTGCGGTCGCCGTCGAATTGAAAGCCCTGCACACGCAACTAGTGTGGTCGGAAAAACTGGCTGCCCTGGGCGAACTGCTGGCTGGAGTCGCGCATGAGCTGAACAATCCCCTGACCGTGATTATGGGATACGGCGAACTCATAGGCGACGCGATCGTGGCGCCCACGGTTCGCGATCAGCTGACAAAGCTGGTAAGCGAAGCTCGTCGCATGAAACGGATTATCGGCAACCTGCTCCGGTTTTCGCGTCAAGGTGCGGGCAATACGCAGTCTGTGGGCCTTTCTCCGTTAGTACAGGACGTGCTGGCTCTTCGCGAATACTACACCCGCACGCGCAACATTCGAGTTGAGCTCGACATTGCACCGGACCTGCCGTTCCTCGCAGTCAATGAAGACGAACTTAAGCAGATCCTGCTGAACCTGGTCAACAATTCCAGCGATGCTCTGGAAGGAATGCCCGGCACCAGGCAGTTGAGCATTCGCGGCTACCAGAGCGGACTACGGGCAGTGATCGAAGTGGAAGACACTGGGCCAGGTTTCGGTAATCTGAACCGGGCACTGGATCCGTTCTATACCACGAAACCCGTCGGCAAAGGAACCGGACTGGGGTTAAGCGTCTGTCACGGGATCGTCAAGGAACGCGGCGGAGATCTCAGAATAGAAAACGTGGAGCCACACGGCGCGCGCGTAACCATCGAGTTACCGCTTGCAGAAGCGGCGGCACTACCCCTCGTAGCTGTCGAGGCCCACGCCTAAGTCAATTGAAGCAGTCGAACAATGAAGAGTTCTAATCGAATTTGCACGTGCTGGCTGAGACGATCCGCCGTGGTTGGCCACATTCCCTTTAAGTAATTAATCCCGTTCTTTCTGCCAATTCACTCTGTGTTAGCATCCGGAGGACTTCAGCCCCGCTGAACGACATCTCACCGACGCAACGATGGAATTTCTCGGCCATTTTCGAAGGCTATCCTCGGTGCAGCGGAATACATTCATCGCTTGCTTTCTTGGCTGGTCGCTCGACGCCTTCGATTTTTTTATCCTCATTTTCTGTGTGAATGCGCTTGCCACCCAGTTTCAAACAAAAGTCTCGGCCATTACGGAGGCAATTTTCCTTACCCTCGCCATGCGTCCATTGGGTGCCTTCCTGTTCGGATTGATGGCCGACCGTTTTGGCCGCCGTCCCACGCTGATGGTGGACATCGTCGCCTATTCAGTTTTCGAGTTGGCTTCGGCGTTCGCGCCTTCGCTGAAGTTCTTTCTGATCATGCGGGCATTGTTTGGAATCGCGATGGGCGGCGAATGGGGAGTCGGCGCGGCATTGGCTTTCGAAACGCTGCCCGCCGAAGGACGCGGGTTCTTCTCCGGCTTATTACAGGAAGGCTACGTCGTCGGCTATCTGATTGCTGCTTTGGTCTACGGCACATTGTTCTCCGTCGTCGGGTGGCGCGGCATGTTCGTGATCGGGGCCCTGCCCGCGTTCCTGGTAATCTACATTCGCACCAAGGTCGATGAATCGCCGGCCTGGCTGCAAGGACGCGTTTCGCGCCAAGCCGAGAGCCGCCTGGGAAAAGATATTCTTTCCCATCTTGGCGGTTTTCTTTTTCTGGTTGTTCTGATGTTCGCCTTTAACTCCTTCAGCCACGGCACGCAAGATCTCTATCCCACGTTTCTTCAGAAGAACCATCAGTTCTCGCCCCAAACTGTAGGATTGATTGCCATCGTCTACAACATTGGTGCGCTGCTGGGTGGGATTTTGTTTGGCACGTGGTCGGAACGAATCGGTCGCCGCCGCGCCATTGTTATTGCCGCGCTTCTTACAATTCCAGCGATTCCGCTCTGGGCTTATTCCAAAACCGTTCCCATGCTTGCGCTGGGCGGCTTCCTGATGCAATTCATGGTGCAGGGCGCGTGGGGCGTGATTCCGGCCCATTTGAATGAGCTTTCTCCGCCCGCTGTACGTGGCACCTTTCCCGGCTTCGCCTATCAGCTTGGGACTTTTCTCTCATCGCGCAACGCGGTGATTCAGGCCAAGCTGGTCGAACATCGCTACGGCGGCAGCTATCCCCCAGTGCTGGCATGGACGGTCGTGATTGTCGCGTCGCTGGTTGCTATCGTCGCTTGGAGCGGGCATGAGAAGCGAGGCGCGGACCTTTCGAATACGAATTAGCAGGTCTTGTCAGCCCTATCGACTTAGACTACGGACGCGGACGCCGGCATATTCCTGCATCAAATTGACTGTTGCGCCATGAAACAAATGGAGTAGCATTATTTTGAGGCTTTCATAGACAGGCTGAGCCTCAGCGGCGGTAACTGATATGAAAACACTTACATTACTAAGGGTTCTCTGCGTAACAGTTGCAATGATCTTGCTCTGTGGCGCGTCGAGCTCCGTTCTTGCCCAGCGCGGTGGCCACGGTGGTGGAGGAGGCTTCCACGCTGGCGCAGGTGGAGGCCACTATGGCTATGGTGGTGGATACTACGGCGGCTATCACGGCGGTGGCTACGGTTGGCACGGAGGTTATGGCTGGAACGGAGGCTATGGCTGGCGGGGCGGCTATTGGGGCTACCCTCGTTACGGATACGGATGGGGATTTGGTATTGGCTTTGGCTGGGGACCGTATTGGCCTAACTACCCGTATGCCTACGGGTATGGCCCGTGGTGGGGCGCTCCTTACAATTATTATCCGTACAATTATTATCCGTGCGCTTATCCGTATTATCCTCCGTCGAACTGTCCCTATCCCTACAACGGCACCGGCAGCGGTTCCGCGCAAGATCCTGGATGGAACGGTTACGACAAGTCCCCGGCCAAACCATCGGGCATTCCAGCACGGGAGAGCTTTCCTAGCGCTGCCTCTGTGATCGACGTCGCAGCTTCTACGCGAACGACTTCGACTTACAAGACCGATGCAGCCACCGGCGCGGCGCTCTACCGACTCGCCTTCACGATGCAGGAACTTCCACCGGCTCGCAAAGGAGTGCAGAATGTGATTCTAGCTCTGCGAGCAATGCCGCCGGATGCCCGCCAGCGCCAAATCGACTCTGGTCGTTATGGAAGCTTCTCCCCCGAGGAGATCAACCTTCTGCGTTCCAGCTCACACCTACCAATAACCTGGTAAGAGTAACGAGGGGTGCATCGATCGGTGCACCAAAGAGGGGTGGGCCACGCATACCACAGACGCCGACAGCCCTTGGCAATAAAGCCGACGGCCGCCCGTCAGCGGCCAACTAAGTCCACGCCGATTCAAATGTAAAGATGCAGCGCGAGGAAAAGAAGCTTCATCCAATCCTCTAACAATCTCGTTGTGCAAGCAATCGCCGACGATGGAGGAGAGTCGTGAACGTCAGTGTCCGCTCCTATTTTCTTGCAGCGACAATATGCCCTACTCCATGGATCTTTCCTCTTCGAAGCTGGCGGACAGGACGCGCGCTCTCAAAGCGCCGACGTCCAGTAATCAATTGAAGGGTATTGAAAGCGAGCGAGCGCAGAACAATGCAAGCCATACCACAAAGAGCGCAGCTAAATAGAAAGTCGGCGATGGCGTTGCTGAGCGCAACCGCAGCTCTGGCATTGTGTGCTTTTCAATTCGGAGACCGGTACGGGCTAAACAATATGCCGTTCGCACAAGTGCGGGACCTAGTCTCCGACTTGGCGAAAGCGCGGAAAATGGCGAGGCAAGGGAACGTGGAACTGCTGGCCGGAGAGACGATGCCAGGACGGGCTGTGAGCCTCCGAGGTGAAGTCACCGACGCAAATTGTTATCTCGGCAGCCACACGCACGCTTACGATCACGCTTTCTGCGCCAAGCTGTGCGCCGCCGCGGGTAGCCCGTTGTTATTTATTTCCGACCAAGGAGGACAAGTCTACCTTGTCCTCACTGAGGGTAACGCCGTAAGGCTCCCGGATGAGGTTCTCGATCGCATTGGCGTTCCCGGAGTCATGGTCCAGGGCAAAACATTTGAGGCTGAGGGAGTGCGGGCGCTGGCGGTTGAAGGATTTGCGCCGTAGGTTTCCGCGTGAAATAAAACTTAGGAGGGTAATTATGAGCAAGAAGGAAGTCTCTGCAAGTCTGGCAGGAAGTGTTTCGTTTGCCGGTAAAGTGTCCGTCCATCGTCTCGGTTACGGGGCAATGCGCCTAACCGGCGAGGGTATTTGGGGTCCGCCTAAAGATCGCAAGTCAGCCCTGGCGGTTCTTCGCCGAGCCGTGGAGCTTGGCGTCAACTTCATCGATACCGCTGATTCGTACGGGCCGGGTACCAGCGAAGAGCTGATCGCCGAGGCGTTGTTTCCTTATCCGAAGGACCTTGTTATTGCCACCAAGGGCGGATGGAATCGGCCGGGAGCGAATCAGTGGACGCACGACGCAAGTCCCGCGCACCTTCGCGAGGCGATCGAAGGCAGTCTCAGGAGACTGCGCCTGGATCGCATCGAGGTTTATCAATTGCACACACCCGATCCCGTGGTGCCTTTCGAGACGTCGGTCGAAACGCTAGCTGAGTTGCAAAAAGATGGAAAAATTCATTTCGTGGGTTTATCGAACGTCACGCGGGAACACATTGAGCGAGCACGCAAGATTGTTCCCATCGTCTCGGTGCAGAACCGTTACAGTTTCGCTGACCGCGAATGGGATTATGTGGTCGATCACTGTGAGCGAAATGGAATCGCCTTCATTCCATGGTTTCCGCTCGGCGCAGGCAAAGTAGCCGGCGAGATTCTCAATCGGGTCGCGAAAGCACATCGGAGCACTCCTTTGCAGGTAGCGCTGGCCTGGCTGCTCCAGCGCTCGCCAATCATGCTGCCCATCCCGGGGACTTCTTCGGTTGAGCACCTGGAGGAAAATATTCGTGCGGCCACGCTGCAATTAACGGAGGACGAATACCAGGAACTCGCGGGTGTCGTCGAAATCGCTAAAGCCGGGTGATTCCGGAAATCAGGGCGGCCACAGCGTGCGCGCCGTTTCGGCGGTAGGTTGCGACGGAGAGGCTGAGTTCTCGTCGACCGTAACAGCCTCGTTGACTTGGCTCGCAGCGCGACCTAAGATGTCCGCGACATGCCGGATTCCAATCCATCCGTTGGCAACACGCCGCCCCGGACCATCCTTAAGAAACTGGACGGTCGCGATGGAAGTACAACGCCGTCAGCCGTCGGGCTCCAGAACGAGACTCCTGCCGGAGTGACGGCGTCATCTGTACCACAGATACGAGAACTGGTAGTGACCTTCTTTCCTCCGGGAAGACGATCGCTGCGCGCGGCAGGCTCGTTGGCTTTTATCCTCGACAATTTCATCCGTGCCACGGACCTTGCTATGCGGCTCGACGCTTTTGCGGAGCTGAAAGACTGGATCAGCCAACCCCCGCTCACCAGCGATGGCATGACGCGGTTGGAAGCGCTCCTGGCCCTCATGGAGGCGCACAGCGACCTGCGTTTCTGGTTCCAGCGACGAGTGCGGGAGATCCTCTCCGAGATTCGTTCGGTCGACCTGTTCGCGGAAGCGGGCCTGCACCCGCGGGAGGGCCTGTTCTCGGAAGCGTGGCGACGGTTGATCGAGCGAGTTCTGCCTTCAGCACGGGAGGATACCGACCTTTCCAAATTGGTGCTCCGGCTTTATCCCACAAGCGAATCCATTGACTACCTGATAGGTCTTCCCGACGAAGACTTCGAGCGCATGGCCCGCTTGCTGTCGCCCGTGAGTGACGCAAACGCGTGGGCGCAGCAGCGTGAAGACCTGACGCAAGCCTTCGATCTTCTTGGCGTGCACGTGGCGGGGATCGGCCTGTCACCTGAATTGCGGCACCGCAGTCATGAGGGGAGCATAGAAGACTCTCCCTTCTACCAACTTCAGCAAACCGCCGTGGATCTCGTGCGACAACATGGCGCCGCAGCCGCACTCGAAACCTGGCGCGGACATGTCGAGCGCTGCCGCGTGGAAATGCAGTACGTTCACCTCCGCCTGGAAGACACGGGCGTCAGCACTTCCCTGGTGTTTGACATGGGAACGATTGAGATGGCCATCTCCCGTATGGAGAGCATCGCCATGGTTTTATTTGTCGCGGAGAAGCACGAGTCGGTCGAGGCCGTGAAGCGTCTGCTTGACGACGTTATGAGGGCTCTGCGCAGGGACATGAGCCTGCGCGCGCTGTTTCGTGAAAATTCCGCGCTCATGGCTCGTAAAGTGGTCGAGCGCACGGGCAAGGCAGGAGAACCTTACATCGCCGATTCGCGGAGTGAATACCGGGGAATCTGGAAGGCGTCATTGGGCGGTGGGTTGCTTACCGTGCTGACCGCCGCCATCAAAATGCGGGTTGTGGAAGCGCACTTGCCGTTGTTCCTCGAGGGCATGGCCTCGGGAACGAACTACGCCGTCAGTTTCCTGGTGCTGCAGTACTTTCACCTCGCTCTCGCCACCAAGCAACCCTCGGTCACAGCTGCGACTTTTGCGGGGATCGTACGCGTCACCCGCGGGCGGACCAGGCTGGAGAAACTGGCGGAGTTCATCAGCCGGATCACGCGCAGCCAGCTCGCATCTGCGGCTGGAAATCTTCTGGCGGTCGGGGCGGGATGTGTGCTGTTTGCCCGCTTGTGGGTCTGGGCTTTTTCGCGGCCTTTCCTGGAAGCTCCAAGCGCGGAATACGTTTACCACACCCTGAACCCCCTGGCTTCCGGGACCATGATTTATGCCGCGCTCACGGGCGTAATCCTGTGGGTTTCAGCGCTGGCTGGCGGCTGGTTCGAGAACTTTGCGACCTACAATCACCTTCCAGCGGCCATTGCCCAACATCCCTTGGGCCGGAAACTGGGGCACGAACGAATGAAGCATCTGGCAGACACCGTGGACGCCAATCTGTCAGGCTGGACCACCAGCATTGTGCTCGGCTACTTGCTGGGTTTTACTCCAGTCGTGGGAGCATTCTTCGGCATACCTCTGGACGTTCGCCACGTGACCCTTTCAACCGGCACGCTGGCGCTCGCGGCCGCCAGTTTCGGTAGGGAGTGGATGTACAAAGGCTGGTTCATCCACACACTGTTCGGGATCGCGGTCACATTTGTTCTAAATCTGGGCGTCAGTTTTTCAATTGCGGCTGCCGTCGCCATGAAGGCTTACGGAGTCCCACGGCGTGATCAACTCAGGTTAATGCGATACACAGCGCTGAGCTTCTTGAAATCTCCCCGCCGGTTTATTCTCCCTCCGCCGAACGCGCCACCGGAAGCAGAGAGCAAGGCGGCCGCCTAGCATCTGCGAGTCACGCCTATTAAAGGAGCCCGGCCGGGCAGGGAAGGTAGTGTCGCTGGTCAGCCACGAACCCTTGGATGGTTCCTCTTAAAAACCTCGCCCCACCCTCGTCGAAGAGCTCGGCAAAGGTGGGGCGAACGCGAAAGGACGAACAGAAACCAACTTATCTGCGCCACCGGCTCAACTCAACTGCCAAAACTACCAGCCTGCGCTTGTATTCTGTACCGTCAGGTTCGAGAACCTGTTCTTACCTCTATTGTCTAGTCATAAGGTAAGGGGGCACAGCTAGGAGAATTAACAGTCCAACGGCTCCAGCCAACGAGTCAGTTCTTCCAGGGCAGGAGTGGGTGGCGCGGCCAGATGCGCAGTTACGATTCCGTTCATGTCTCGCGAGATGCTTGTAATCGTGGGTGCGGTCACCGTTGGGCATCCTTGTCCGCCTGGATAACCGACTTCGAAATTGCTCAGCGCTGCGCCATTCTGCACATTGGCGTCTCCCACTCCAATATCAAACCCTGCCACCCGGCAACCGGTGGCTATCACCAAATCCAGCACCGTTTCCTCCTGCGCCGCGATCGCCTGAACGCCACTCACTCCGGGCACATCCTGACAGTCCACCCCCAACTCCTTCACCGTAACCCGAGAGATGGCCTTGCCTGCTGCGGTCGGTCCCAGCTGAATAATTCCCTGGCCGGAGGGAAACACGTGGTTGTTGCAAACCGATGCTTGGCTCGCGGAGCAGGCTTGAATGATAGTGTTGGTTCCACCCCCGCCACCCGTGCCGACGATGTTGAGGTCGTTGTTTTGAATCACCCATGGCACTTGGGCCAGATAGGTGCCAGTGCTAAGGAGCAGCCGACCTTTCGCGCCGGAAGGAATTGGGTTCACGGAGCAGGTCAGAGGGCTGCTCCCGTTTCCCGCTAGCCCTCGGGCATCAACCGTGCCACCGGTTGAGGGAAAGGTCGAATCGGTGAACGTGGCAGCGATCTGCTGACACGCGTCGCCGCCGGTGCCAAACTGAGTGGCATCAAAAAAACTTGGGGAATTTGTTGGAATTGGCGTCATGGCGTGGTTGTACACGGCGTTCTGTCCTTTCTGAGCATATGACGAACTGCACAGAGTGACCGTGAGCATGGCCACCGACGCCAGGAGTAGAAAACACGGAAATCCGTTCCCCAACGACGGCAAGACCTGACCGTTCCGTAATGCCATACATGTCCCTCCGGGGGAAATTAACAACCCACAGCCAACGACGGCGTCCTCCGAAACCTGTCACCAGACAACACCGTTGTTAATGACCGGGTCGGTCCAAATCTTATGCGACGCGGAGACCGTTCGGTGAGAACTTATGTTTTTTGTTACAAAAACCGGAAAAAGCCCAATCCTCATCGCCCGAACACGTAAACAGCACCCTCCTCGGGGTTGGACTTTATCGGGGCATAAGGCGCACCAGCTGCGATGGCCGTGGAACTGGCCGACACAGAGAAGCCCAAGTTATCCATGTTCCGGCCGTCCGTCGCTGTGAGTCTAGTCTTGGCCTTCGAGGTTGTTTTCCACCCCGAGGCGGGTTTCGCGAACAGGTCGATAGCACCCTGCCCTTGCCACCCGGGAGCCCCACCAACTATGTCGTTCCCATCGTTATCCACCGACACCGAGTAGCCCAGAAGGTTAAATTTCAGAGGTACGGTCAGCCTCGCAGTTTCAGTCATGCTCCGCCAGCCTTGCACCGGTTTCACGTAAACATAGACTGCGCCTTCGCGATTGTTCCAGAATCGCGCTCCGACCGCGACTGTGCCGCCACTTATGGACACGGAGTATCCCAATCTGGTCCCACCTGACGGGGTCAGCTTCGCATCCTCGGTCTTGTTCTTCCAGCCGTTTTTCGGCTTCACGAAAAGGTAAGCGCCGTTCCCGGCACCGCTGGCTCCGCTCACGGGCGCACCCGCCACCACCGTGTCCCCGCTGATGGAGACAGAAACGCCCATGAACCCTCCTTTTCCGTCCGAGGGGGTCAGTCTTGCAGTCTGCGTCATATCCGTCCAGCCTGATTTCGGCTCGACAAATACATACGCCGCACCTTGCTCTCCATTGAAATACTGGCCGCCGCCAACAATCGTCTCCCCGCTTAGGGCGACGGATTGGCCTAAATTCGTGCCAGAATCCGTGGCTGTCAATCGGGCCTTTTGCGTTGCGTCGGTCCAGCCGGTTTGCGCTTTCACGAACACATATACGGCAGGCCAGCCAGGCGAACCCGCGACGATGGTGCTCCCGTCATCGCTGATCGCAACCGACTCGCCTAGGTAATCGCCCGGTTGGCCGTCCGACGCCGTAAGCAAGGCAGTTTCAGTCATGTCACTCCAGCCGCTCGTAGACTTCACAAAAACAAACACTGCGCCTTGCCCGCACCCGTCGTACCCCTTGTACCGGCACCAGCCAGCCGCGCCGACGACAACGGTGCCGCCGTCCTTGCTGATGGCTACAGACCACCCTACATAGTCCTCGCTCCTGCCTTTGGCCTCGGTCAGTTTGGCCAATTGCTTCCAAGGAGTCGCCGAATGATCGCTGCGGATCCGGTCGGCTCCCTGCGCAGCAGCGCTAGCAGAAAGTAGCAGCACCAAACTAACGATCAAATTGACGCGTACCATTCGCATTGGAGCACCTAAGGAATCTGGTTTCTTCTCAGCGGGACAAACTACGCACCGCCCTCTGACAAGTCTCCCCGGCTCCGCCACGCCTTGTCAATGTGAAAGTCCAGCTGGGATGCAAGTCCTTGTGGCCCTCCATGTGGGCGGCGTTTTTGCGGATAGATTTTGATGCCCAATTGCAGGCGGGTTGCCCACCCCATGCGCTCACTTTTTGCCTTGAAGGGGCCCTCGTCCAAGCTCGCTTGGGCGGGGATTTCCCCGAATCATGGATGGTCCATCCTTACAACGAAAAAAGATGATAGATGCGGCACGGAAGGGAGCGTGGGACGGGTCGCCCCTTTCGAACCCCGGCTCAATCACTCTTCTCCCCACACGGCTTGGGGGTGCCCCATCCTTTTCCGCGTTCCTTGCGGAAAGGGTGAGCACAAGCCTCCTGGCCTGGCCCCAATCGCTTTCCTGTTGACCGGAAGCCTCAAACCAGATAACATCAATCAAGATTCCATTATCTCGAAGATAATAAGCGGTCTTTGAAAATTTAGCGCACCGAAACTGGCTCGCTCGCCCCGCGGCCCTCCAATCGTAGTCCCAAAACGGCATCGTCCAGCCACCGCCCGCCAGCCCTAAGTCCCATGTTCTCTAGATTTTGCGTGTAAGTCCTTAAAACTCAAAGATCTAGCAGATAGTCGAAATCTAAATCTCTTGTTTTCTAGATTTTGCACCGAAAAGGGGGAGGGGGGGGTACCAGGTACTAAATAGTAATCTTCCGTCCCATTTTGGTCCCAAATACTGACCAGACGCCTTACTTTTTTTGTTGTTCCAATCGTGGCTAAGGTTGCCTGAGGTAGGAGGTTCATTCGTTATGTTTGGTCATGCTTCGCGTGGGAGGTTGTCAAGAGACGGTCCTTAGTGCAAAACGGAGAAAGGTGCGAAGGACGACCCCTCTCTCTTTTGCATCCTAGATTCGGGAAGATGCAGCAAACCTACGAACTGCCTCGCGTTTGCCCGCGTTAGAATGAACTACGATGTGGACCAAGTACATCTCCGCATGGAGTAGACATTCCAAAACTTCCTGCCGAGTCGTTTACACCCCGAAGCGTGGAACCGCCGACAGGAAACCAGGCATTATTTCTTGGTTGCGAAACTCGATGAAGTCGCTCCTGATTCCCCTTCTCCTGGTTGCTAGCGCAGGCGCGTATATGGCGCAAGACGCTACCTCGACGAGCTCGGTGCGATCCCAGATCCTCCCACTGCTCACTCAGACCATCGACTGGTACCGTCAGACTCAGCAGGAGCAACACCTGGCCACGGAACCGAGCGATTTAACCTTCCTGGCCGACAATCGTCGGATTGCTGACCAAATCGTCAGCCTGGCTTTTGCATTCGCCCGACAAGAAGAACAGCGGCTGGCTAAACAGCCGAAGACCAATCAAGCTCTGAACGCGAGTGGTGCTTTGTCCGAATACGAGAGTCTGGTTCAGGCGTCGGCACAGACGGATCAATTAGTTCAGCAAACGCAAAGTGAAGTCGAGTCTCTCAAACAGGGGTTGGAGAAGGCGCCCGCAAGCAAGCGCAGCCGCATCGCGGCTCAGCTCGCTGAAACCCAGAGCGAATTGGCACTCTTTCAGGCCCGCCAACAGGGTTTGCACAGCATGTTGGACTTTCTCAGTGAGGCTTCCACCGGAACCGGAACCATCGGACTTCGATCCCAGATTGAAGAGTTGGCTCGCAGCGTACCGACTGCGTTGAGTAACGCCGGGAGCGAAAACACTCCTCCTGCCAACCAGCAGCCCAGCCCAGCCGCAAACCTCATCAATAAAATACCGAGTGCGAACATGTGGGCGTTGGCGGAAGATCTTTTCCAACTCTCGAGCAAGCGCCACACTTTGCTCAATGAGATGGACGCAACCGAGGCGCTGGAGCAGAGTTCCAAACAGCTTCGGGCTCCGCTGATCAACCGTTTCAGACAGTTGATTGAGGCCGGGAACCAGTTGGCTAAACAGGCCGACACCAGCAATCAACAGGGGCTGGCGCAAGAAAGGCAGCAATTAGACACGCTCACCGCCGAGTATAAGCAGCTTTCGGCGACACTGGCTCCACTATCGAAGCGAGCCATCCTGCTCGATCTCTATAAGAGGAATCTTTCCAGCTGGCAGGCCGATGTTGGAGCTGAATTCAAGGACAAAATAAAAAGCTTGATCGTCAGGCTGTTTGGCTTGGCAATGGTTCTGGGCGCCGTCTTTGTGATCGGAGAGATCTGGCGAAAAGCGATCTTCCGTTATGTGCACGACTCGCGACGTCGCTACCAGTTCTTGCTGATCCGCAGGATCGTGCTTTGGACCGCAGCCGGAATCGTCCTGATATTCGCGTTTGTCGCGGAATTGGGGGCGATTGCGACCTTCGCGGGACTCATCACTGCGGGTGTCGCCGTGGCTTTGCAGAGCGTCATCGTGTCGATTGTGGGCTACTTCTTTCTGATCGGAAAATTCGGCATTCGGGTTGGAGATCGAGTACAGGCGGGGACGGTGAACGGCGAAGTTGTGGAAATCGGACTGGTACGATTTCATCTGATGGAACTGAGCACCGGAGGAGCGGATGCCGTGCCTACCGGCCGAGTGGTCGCCTTCTCGAATTCGGTCGTGTTCCAGTCGGGATCTGCACTCTTTAAGCAGATTCCGGGTACGAATTTCATTTGGCACGAGATCTCGCTGAAGTTTGCGCCAGAAATCGATTATCGCGTCCTCCGTGCCCGCCTGGACGAAGCGACGAACACTGCCTTAGCGCCATACCGTGACCTGTTGGAGCGGCAGCGAAGACAGATGGAAATGACCGTGTCTTCGATCGCAGAAGCAGAATTGAAGCCGCGGGTCCGCATTCACTTCACGACGTCGGCCCTCGAGGTTGTAGTTCGCTTTCCTGTGGTGATGGAGAAGGCGGGCGAAATCGACGAGCAGGTTATCAGTGAGTTGTTTGCCGCGGTTGATCGAGAACCCAAACTTAAACTGATCGATTCCACAATTCCTTCTGTAAAAACCGAAGCGTAATAGCAAACTTGAATTGTAGAACCGCGCCGAAGTTGCGCTCCGGTATAACGCGAGTCGGTACGAAAGCGGACGAACCTTGCCCCCAATCGGGCCTTATAATCTTGCAAGCGGATTGTCCGCGGAGGAGGCTGCGTGTCGAGGTGGGGTGTTGGGAGCTTTGAGAATGATGACGCCGCGGGTTGGCTTGGGAAACTGGGCCTAATAACCCTCGATGATCTGACCAAGATATTCCTCCATGCCGCGGACAATCCCGGATATCTGGAGGCGCTCGACGCGAGCGTCGCCGTCGCGGCAGCCGAGGTGATCGCCGCTCTGAACGGTTCCCCCGCCGCGGGAGTACCGCCAGAAATTGTCGAATGGACGAAAGGAAATCGAGAGGCGTCCACTCCCGAGCTCAAGCCTCTGGCAATTCGAGCCTTAGAACGCGTGCGGAGAAACTCTGAACTGAAAGACTTATGGCTGGAAGCCGATGGTCTGAACGACTGGACTGCCGCGATACATGAGCTGCAGACCAGACTAGCAGGCTAGAGCTTTAGCGGTCACAGAAGGTCCCTGTAGCGCTCCAGTGCCACCCGAACCAGTTGGCTCCGAGTGCGCACTTCAGTTTTTGCGAATAGTTGCTGGATCGTATTCTTAACCACGCTCTCTGAGACGTTTAATTGCGATGCTATTTCCTTATTAGCGAGGCCCTGAACCAGCAGGCGGAGCACATCCGATTCACGATTGTTCAGAGGAGATCGGTCCTGATGATTAGAATCAGCAGGTGTTGACTCTTTGGCAGCGCTTCGTTCCTCTGTGACATCGGCGATGATGGCAGCTAGTTTCGGGGTCGGCCCTTCTTTGTAGCTGGAGAACCAGACGTCAGCCAGGAACGACTCCCCGTTTCCTCGATGGCCCCGGCATTGCATCGATGTCCTGAACTGTGGTCCCTCTTCCCAGCGCAAAGCGTGATGCAGTTCGGGCAAGAATGCCGCGATAGGCTGTCTGAGCAGATGCCCATCCCGCGGAGCCATGAGTTCAACAGCCGCACGATTTGCGAGTTCAATGAAGCCATGCTCGTCGACCGTAACGATCGCTGCCGGACTCGTTTCCACCAAGACGCGTAATCGCTCCTGGGACGCCAACCTGAGCCGACGGTTGCTTAGGACTTCAGAGATAAATAGTCCAGAGCCGACGAGTGCCAGGGCTTCAAAACTCAGACGGATGGGAGCGTCCGCAGGGTCCAGGTTGCTGAAACGTTCGCTCAGCAGCGCACATCCTAAACCCATCAACACGATTCCCCAACGCGGCAAGAATCCGGCCGCGAGCATAATGGGAAACAAGTAGAGAAAGCCTAACGAAATATATGGTTTCGTCCACCAGTCCACGGCAGCGATCCCCAAGACAATGCTTACGCTGGCGAGCAGGACGAGCGTCCTGTTCCGCGGCTCCCATATCCATTCCAGGTTCAACATGGGTTTCTAATGAAGCGATCGATTATCCCATCACAGGCGGTGTTTCCCAAAATCCAATCAGCCTGTCACCGAGAGTTAAATGGCCGCAATCGAAAGATTAATCTCTAGTTGATCGAAAAACAGTGTGTGTCCGATCATTACTGAGTGTCTCAATCAAGCGATTGGAAAGTTGCCCGCGCTTCGGCAATCGAAATACTGCCATCAATACCATTTGAGTGACTTCCCCCAACCAGAACTTAAGCATATACAATCGATAGACCCGTACGAGGAGTCCGGGGAGTTGTGTTGCTCCAGGAAAAACGGACAAGGCGGTCCGGACCGCAGGCTGGAGTAGCCAGTGAATCTAGATGTGCTGAACTGTTACGTTTTAGGCGTGATCGCTTGTTTGCTCTGTGCTTGTACTTTGTGACGGTGGCGACCGGCTTCAACGAACTAAGTTCTCCTCTGCAGCAAAGTTGGGTCTCGTAAGAAGCGTTCGGGAAATCAAACCTCTGCCCGCAGATCGCGCAACCTGAAGGGGTTGCCGCGCCCTTAACCGGGAGTTTCGGTGCACGAACGGAGTGATGGATGCGAAGGCTGCCATGCTTGTACTGTGCCCTGATACTGTGCAGCGCGTACGCGCGAGCGCAGGCCCAAGTGTCTTTGACCTGGGAGCAGGTGCGCAACCGTTTCGAGGCAAACAATCCGACGCTGCTTGCCGACAAGCTGAATATCGACGAATCAAGAGCTCAGGAGATCACGGCTTTCTTGCGCCCGAACCCGACGTTCACTCTGACGGCTGATGGCACCCAAATCGCCCCTGACAACGGTGTGTGGCGACCGTTCGCTGGCACTTTTGAGTCGCCCGGCATCAGCTATCTGCAAGAGCGACAGCACAAGCGCGCCTTACGCCGGGAGAGTGCACAAAAGGCGACTCTGATCGCCGAGTCGAGTCACGCCGACTTGGACAGGACTCTGCTTTTCACGTTGCGCAGCGCGTTTGTGTCAACGCTGCAGGCGAAAGCGGTGCTCCAGTTGGCAAAAGATAACCTTGCCTATTACGACCAAGTGCTCGAAATCAGTAGAAGTCGCTTCACTGCCGGCGACATTGCGCAAATCGATCTTGACCGGTTGGAGTTGCAGCGGGTGCAGTACGAATCGGATTTACAAGCTGCCGAGGAGAATCTCGAAAACGCTAAGATCCAGCTGCTGACGCTCCTAAACGATCGAACTCCAATTGAACGAGTCGACGTGAGCGGGCTCTTCGATTTCAACGACCAACTCCTGCCGCGGGAGGAGTTTCGGAAGATTGCCTTGGATACGCGCCCCGATCTGAAAGTGGCGGTCCAAGCCATCGATAAATCACAGACCGATCACCAGTTGGCGGTTGCGAACGGTTCCACGGATCCGACCTGGAGCGTATGGTATACCCACAACTCATCCACCAATAACCCATTTGGCGTAAATACCCTCGGCGTCAGTGTCAATTTCCCATTGCGCATCTTCGACCGCAATCAGGGAGAGAAGCTGCGGACACAAATCGATATCACGCGCAACGAGAGATTACGAGACGCCACTGAAGCACAAGTACTAAGCGACGTGGACTCCGGCTACGCCACGCTCGAAAGCAATCTGACGCTGTTGCGGCCTTACAAGGCCAAGTATTTGCAAATGTCTGTCCGGGTGCGGGACACAATTACGTTTTCCTACCAGCACGGCGGGGCGTCGCTGCTGGATTTCCTGAACGCACAAGCGGAGTACCGCGGTGTGCAGTTGAATTACGTGAACTTGGTTGGCTCGTACTTGACTGCCGCAGCCCAACTGAACATGGCCGTTGGCAGGGAGGTGATCCAATGAAACTCAGGTCTGGCGCTTTAATTTTAGCGGCGCTTCTTTCTCTACCCCTGAGCTTGTTCCTTCTCGGCTGTAATGAGCCCAAGGCGGATCCCAAGGCCGAGGCGCCGCCTCCGGCCAGGGTTGAGCCCGACCTGGATGCCAACAACTTCAAGGTGGACCACCCCGAACAGTTTCCCTTGGTGACCGCGGTTGAGTATAAGGCCGTGCCCGCCTTGAACGTCACGGGGACTGTCCAGCCCGATATCGCCCGTGCCGTGCCTGTGATCTCGCTAGCCTCAGGCCGGGTCGTGGAAATCAAGGCCAGGCTCGGCGATATGGTGCAAAAAGGCCAGCTCTTGCTGAGAGTCCAGAGCAACGACGTTTCCGGAGCTTATCAGACATATCGGAAGGCCGTGAACGATGAGCGCCTGGCTCGCCAACAACTGGAGAGGGAACAGATCCTTTTCGACAAAGGTGCCATTGCCAAGAGTGCCCTCGAACAAGCGGAAGATACCGCACAGGACGCCAAGGCAGATCTCGATGCGGCCACCGAACAGTTGCGGCTTCTTGGCGTCGATAGGGACCACCCTTCGGGGATCGTCAATATCTTCGCACCCGTATCGGGCATCATTACGGACCAGCAGGTTACAAACGCCGCAGGCGTGCAAGGGCTGGGCTCACCCAATCCGTTCACCATTTCTGATCTTTCTTATGTCTGGATCATCTGTGACGTTTACGAAAATGATCTCGACGCGGTGCACGTGGGCGAGTTCGCGGACATCCGCTTGAACGCCTACCCTGACAAGGTCTTGAAGGGCCGAATCGATAACATCTTGCCGATTCTTGATCCCAGTATCCGTACGGCAAAGGTTCGAATCGAAGTCCCTAACCCGGGATTGATGCGTGTCGGAATGTTCGTTACTGCCACCTTCTATGGGAGACAAGCGGAAACGGTGGTGTCAGTTCCCGCAACCGCCATCCTGCACTTACATGATCGCGAGTGGGTCTACACCCCGATTGGCGCGGGACATTTCAAACGGTTGGAAGTGGTCACGGGAAACATGCTTCCCGACAACATGCAGGAGGTGGTTTCCGGGCTCAAGCCCGGAGATCGAGTAGTTTCAAATGCCCTGGTGTTGCAAAGCACGGTGGAGCAATAGATGATTCGCCGAGTCGTCGACTTTGCTTTGAACAACCGGCTGCTGGTGTTGGGTTTCGCACTGCTGCTTTTCGCCGGAGGAATCGTTTCGTTCAAACGGCTGCCTATCGAAGCCTATCCCGACGTAGCCGACAACTACGTCGAGATCATTACCCAATGGCCAGGCATTTCGGCGGAGCAAATCGAGCAGCAGGTCACGATTCCGCTTGAAGTTGTCATGAACGGTATCCCGCAGGTTGTGCATCTGCGCTCGTTCTCGTTGTTCGGTCTCTCGGACCTGAAGCTAATTTTCGAAGACGGTTCGGACAATGCCTGGAACCGGGAACGGGTTCTGGAGCGACTTGCCCAGGTTACGCTTCCGCCAGGCGTGGTCCCGCAAATGGGCACGGACTGGAGTCCAGTCGGCCAGATCTATTTCTTCACTTTGCACAGCACGAATCCCGCCTACGACCCCATGGAGCTGAAATCCATTGAAGACTGGGTCATCGAAAAGAATTTCAAAGCAGTACCCGACATTGTCGACGTATCCAGCTTCGGCGGTCCCACCCGCGAATACCAGGTTCGGGTTGATCCCAACAAGCTCGTCGCCTACGGCCTGAGCCTGTCCCAGGTCGAGCAGCAACTCACCAACAACAACATCAACGCCGGTGGAAGCTTCATCCAGGAGGGTCTGCAGCAGATCAACGTGCGCTCCGTCGGATTGGTCGACCGTGCCCAGGACATCGAACAGACGGTCATCGTGACCAAGAATGGCACGCCGCTCCGGGTGAAGGACATTGCCGTGGTTTCGCAAGGTCCCAAGATCCGGCTCGGCCAATTTGCCAAGGCCATTCACCGCGAAAACGGCAAGATCGTCGATAACGGCGATGTCGTGTCAGGCATCGTGCTATTGCGGAAAGGCGCGGTGGCCGATGCAGCCCTGCAAGCCGTTCACAAGAAAGTGGAGGAACTGAACGATCATATTCTGCCTCCCGGTGTGAAGATTGTTCCTTTCATTGATCGCAGCGATCTGGTTCATTTCACGAGTCACACGGTGCTGCACAACCTCACCGAAGGAATGATCCTGGTATCGATCATCCTTTTTTTATTCCTCGGCAATGTGAGGGGCGCCCTGATCGTTGCTTGCACAATTCCGTTTTCGCTTTTGTTTGCGTCAATCTGCCTAGACGTGCGGCAGATTCCCGCCAATCTCCTTTCATTGGGTGCGCTGGATTTTGGCATGGTGGTCGACGGCGCGGTAGTCATGATCGAGAATATTGTGCGCCATTTGGGCCATCAAGACGGGGTCAAGACAGCGCGCGAAAGAATCAGCGATGCCGCGCACGAGGTGCAGCGCCCGGTGTTCTATGCCATCGCCATCATCATCACCGCTTATTTGCCGATCTTCACACTGCAGCGTGTGGAAGGCCGTCTTTTCCATCCCATGGCCTGGACCGTGGCTTTTGCGCTGCTCGGGGCCTTACTGTTTTCCATCCTGATCGCGCCCGTGCTGGCGAGTTTTGCCTTCCAGAAGGGGGCGAAAGAATGGCACAACCCCGTCATGCAATTTCTAACGGAGCGCTATCGCTTCGGTGTTCGATGGGCCATTCGGCGGCGTGGCTTAACAATCGGCGCAGGCGTGCTCGGGCTCTTCGCAACGCTTTTCCTCGCTTTCAGCGGCGTCATCGGTTCCGAATTTCTGCCCCACTTGGATGAAGGTGCGCTCTGGGTCCGGGGCACGCTCGCACCCAGCACCGGGCCGGACGAGGGAATCCGGGTAATGAATCAGGCCCGAGTTGTTCTCTGCTCTTTTCCCGAGGTCCCGCAATGTACCAGTCAAACCGGGCGGCCGGATGACGGCACGGATACAACCAGCTTTTTCAACACCGAGTATTTCGTTGACCTCAAACCTAAAGAACAGTGGCGGCCTGTCTTCCATGAAAACAAGGACGAGCTAATCGGTGCCATGAATCGTGAACTCAACAAAATCCCCGGCGTAGTCTGGGGTTTTTCGCAGCCCATCGAAGACAATATGGAAGAGGCTGTGAGCGGAGTCAAAGGCGCACTGGCTACGAAGATCTACGGTGATGATTTGAGAGTTCTGGAGGAGAAGGCCGATGAGATTGTCAGCATAATGCGTGGAATCAAAGGGGTGGAGGATCTCGGAGTGTTTCGCGTGCTCGGCCAGCCCAACCTCAATGTCATTGTGGACCGCGACGCCGCCGCTCGGTACCAGATCAACGTCGCGGATGTGCAGGATGCGGTTCGGACTGCGGTCGGCGGGAACGCGCTGACCCAGGTTCTGAAGGGCGAAGCGCGTTACGACCTCACCCTGCGCTACCTGCCAAAATATCGTGATACACAAGAAGCCATTAAGAGCATTCGTCTGCTTTCGCCTTCTGGGGAACGCGTGTCGCTCGCCCAACTCTGCAAGATCAGCGTGACCGACGGTGCTTCGGAGATTTATCGCGAGGGCAATCGGCGTTATGTTGCGATCAAATATAGTGTCCGCGGCCGCGACCTCGGCAGCACGGTCGAAGAGGCAATCAAGAAGGTGAACGAGCAGGTCAAATTGCCCACCGGCTACAGCATTGATTGGGAAGGAGAGTACGAGAGCCAGAAGAGGGCGGACGAGCGGCTGCTCATCGTGCTTCCGATCACGATCCTGGTCATCTTCATTCTTCTTTACACGATGTTCAAATCGTTCAAATGGGCCCTGCTGATCCTGGCAAACGTTGCCATGGCCCGCTTCGGCGGTCTCCTGGCTCTGGTAGTCACCGGCACGAATTTTAGTGTTTCCTCTGGTGTGGGCTTCCTGGCGCTGTTCGGCGTGTCCGTGCAAACTGGAGTCATCATGCTGGAATACATCAATCAGCTTCGAGCTCGTAGATATTCCATAGAGGACGCCGCAGTGGAGGGTGCAGTGTTGAGACTGCGGCCCATCATGATGACCATGCTGGTGGCTACCTTGGGACTGTTGCCAGCCGCCCTATCCCATGCTATTGGCTCCGACTCTCAGCGACCTTTTGCGATCGTCATCGTAGGCGGATTGATTGCCGACTTGGTAATGAGCATCTTTCTGTTACCGACGTTGTACGTGTGGATCGCCGGCGAGCGAGATGTTCTCCCTTCTGGGGATGGAGGGTTCGAAGAAGGGGAGCACATCGATTGACGTACAGCGAGACTCTTACTCGACCGAACTCTAGACGTGTTAAATGCGGTCCTACTTGGTGGAAGGGACTGCAGTGGAGCCCGGCGGAGTTTCGGCGCTGGTCGCACTATCAAGCCAGGCCGTGTACCAAAGATCCAAGAGCATCTGAGAGCCGGCTGCCAGTCTGTGGGTCGTGAAGTCAAAAGCTTCAGGGGAACCCTTGCCATTGAAACCACCGGCCTTCTCGATCGCATAAACATTTTCAACCTGCCGATTCGAGTCCCTGAGGTAATTGACGTAATCCGTAAACGGATTGGCGAGGCGCTCGGGAGTATGCACGAACTTCGCAAAATCTTTGGCAGTTATATTCTGCGCCACGTAAGTGCTCTCGAACTTAGCGTGAATCCCGTGCTCAGCGGTGTAGCCTTTGGGATTCGGTCCGACCCATCCGTTGTACTGAATCGTGGTGTGCAACGGCTGGGAACCATCTGCTACGTAGTGCCCGAGCCACCCGGCGTAGAAAACTATCGCGTGTTCCACAGGAGCGATTGGCTGATGGACTTCGCGAAGGTGACGGTACTCCCTGAAAGCCGCTTTTAGGCGTCCGAAAATTTCCATGGTGATGTACGGCTGAAGGCCCACATGCTCCGGCAGGTAGTCGTCGGGATGATCGGTGGTCTCGGCACGCTTCTCGTAAAGTTTGCGATAAAACTCGTACCGGCCTTGCGGAAGCGGATCGAGCCACGCAACGCGCTCGAGATCAATGTAGTGGTCGGGTTCCTGGGCATTCTTAAGCGCGTACTCCGAAGGACTTCGCCAGCGGTCGGGTTCTGGACCAAGGTAGCTGAGCTCTGCAACCGCGTGCCGAAAGAAGCGAGGCATTTCAGCGGGGATTTTCTCAGCCGCAACCCGATTGACGTATTCGTGTCCTTCGTTGCCCCACCCAAAACCATTGACGCTCTGGAACCAGAACAGTGCGATCAGCGCGGTGCTAACCAGCTTGCTCCCGAATGTAGGTGCTTTCACAATCAAATTCCAACCAGCGTGCTTTTATCCAAAACTGCTCTCAGTTTTAAAACTGCAAATGTAGCGCCATCTGAACGAAGCGCGGACTGCCAATCGTGTGCTGGAGCTGGCCCAGATTCCCGAATGGCGGAAATGAGTATCCGAACGGCGAGCACGAAAAGCTCGGAGACGGCGGGTTGCAGAAGCCCGGATTGAAATCGACGCTGTTGCTGGGAATGTCGAAGCTCGGGTGATTGAAGATGTTGAATGCGTTGACATCGTAGCGCAAAGAAAATCGCTCGGTCAGCTGGAAATTCTTGAATGCCCCGAAATCGAAACGATTCTGGAACGGGCCTCGAAAGATGTTGCGCCCGCCTGAAGCATAACCGTTCTCGAAAGTATCGCAGACGCCAGTCTTCGGATCACAAGGCGGCACGCCGTTTGTACCCGGCGTATAGGGAGTCGGAATGCCGAAGGCGGCTGCATTCAGCACGGGCAGGTTTCCATTTACACCGGTCGTGCCCTGAAGTATGGGATTGCTCGCGACAGCGCCGAAGCCGCCGACCGGGACGATCGGATTCGTAACCAGGTCCTGTCCGCCGCCCCAGTAGATGCTGGCCGCGCCTCCGCTGTAATCGATAACGCTATAGGGCTGGCCGCTCTGCAACACGATGATCCCGTTTAACCCCCAGCCGTTCGCCACCTGTTTCACCCATCCGCTGCCGTTCGCGACTTTCGGAAACTCGTAGTGATAGCTGACGTTGAACACGTGGGTGCGGTCGAAGTCCGAATTGCCGTAAGACGAAGCGGGATTGTTGGGGTCGTTCCCACTGTAGAAAAGTCCCAGACCGCTTTGTTCATCGAGGGTGTGCGAGTAGGTGTACGAACCGGTTACCTGAAGGCCATGGCTGAAGCGCTTGTCCACGTGAACTTGCAAAGCGTCATAGTTTGAAACGCCGACGGTCCGGTTGAAATCCGAATTTGGGTCGTATCCCAGGTAAGGCGCACGCAATGCCACATTGCCGGTGCCAAACCCCTCGACGAGCGCGGAAACATTTTCGGCGGCCACGCCGGGAACGTTGTATCCGTAAGAGTAAATCTGCTGGTTCGGACCTCCGGCAAGCAGGGGATGCTGCGGGGTAGCAATTTGAGCTTGGTTGAATGGAAGCGGGATCACTTCGTGGGATCCGTGGTTGCCGACATAGCCCAAGGTAAATACGAGTGTATTGCGGGGCTGCCATTGGATGTCGAACGTCCAATTCTCGGAATAAGGCAAAACATTTCTGGGATCGTAACCTCCGAAAACCAGTGGGCCACAGCCCGACAGGTTGTTTGCCGTGCAGTACGGGGTAGTGTTGGCGATGAGTTGGCCCGCGTTCGGAATCAAACTTGCTACCCCAGAAAGATTCTGCGGAGGCGGCGGAGGAGGGGTGGTACCGAATGGGTTCGCAAAAGTAGCCCCGGGAGGGGCGAAGAACGGCACCACGAAGGGCTGCTCCACGGTTACGCCAAACGGTCCACTAATGCCTCCGCCAGCAGGTGGAGAAAGCTCCGCAAAGTATTCGCCTCGATCGTAGTACATCCCGAATCCGGCCCGGATGACCACACTATTGTTGAGCGAAGCTGGACTGTAAGCGAACCCGATTCGTGGCGCGAAACCCCATTGCCTTCCAGTAAGGGTGGATGCGCTCACGCCCTTAGTGCCAAATGTTGGATTGTTTCCAGCAACCACCAAACCGATGTTGTTAACGGTGTCGGACGCCACATTGTAGGAATAATTCTGCGAGTAGAAGTTGGTCAGCAGTCCGTTCTCTTCCACGAGCGGGCCATCCCAATCCCATCGCACACCAACGTCCAGGGTGAAATTCGAGCTCAGTCGAATATCGTCCTGCACATAGGCACCAGCCTGCTTGGTCCGGTAGTGGCGATTGCTCGCCCCGTTCAAGAGTTCGGTGGGGGATTGGCTACCGCAAGAAGCGCCATTCGGTCCGCAAACCTGACCCAGCAAAAAGCCGGGGAAATCGTTGAACGTGACGCTGGCCAGATCGTTATTCTTGTTGATCACATTGAGTTGGGTGTAGTCGAAAATAAACCCAGTGGATATCGCGTGCCGGCCGCGTACCCACTTGAGATTACTGGCTGCTTCGAAATTGTTCTGGAACATGCCGGCGTTCGCGAAATTGGTGGCCGGGCCGATCGATAAACCATTGAACGTAACGTTGTCAGCGTTTTTCAGGCTTATCTGAGGAAAGAGATTGAGCCCCAGAAGATTCATCCCAATGTCCGAGGGTTTTATCGATTGACTCTGATTCGCGTACGCCTTTTGTCGAATGAAGCCGAAACGCTGTTCCCAAGTCAAATTTGGCGTGATTGCGGTCGTATTGTCGAGGGAGAACGTTTGGCTACCGGCATCCATGGTCTGGGGGAACCCAAGCAGTTGGCTGTTCGCGAACGGGGTGGTATTGGGATCGCGCTGGAAATAATACTTCCCTGCCAGACGATCCTTGGCGCTGAACAAGTAATCGATATTGCCATTAACCTGATCCGCCACAAACAGCGAACCAGGACCCTGGACAATGGCGTCCGTCCGGGAATTATTCTGCAGGTTCGCGAGGATTGTTGGGTCCGTTTCTGCACTCGGGATGAAGTAGCTTCCGTTCGACGCCTTCGCCTGCAACAGCGCTAGCGCCTGCGGCGTAATCTGGCCAGGCGAAATGCAGGCTGGCTGGCCACTTCCGCCGCACGGGCCAAAATCTTTGTTGGCAACATTGGCGATGGCCTGGGCGCTGCGGTCGTCCGTCAGATCCGGAGGCACAGCCACGAGGGATGTTCCCAGCAACTGGTCGGCGACGCGTTGACCCTGATAAGAGACAAAGTAGAAAAGCTTGTCTTTCATAATCGGACCGCCCACGTAACCGCCAAAGACATTGCGGTTCATGTGCGGCCTTGGTAGTTCGAAGTGGTTATAGAACCACTGGTTGGCATTCCATCCGGTCGATTGGTGGTATTCATAAGCTCCGCCATGGATCGCGTTGGTGCCGGACTTGGTCGTAAGTTCGATGTGGGCGCCGCTGTTTGCTCCTTGCGAAGCGTCATACATCGAGGAACTGACGTGCAGTTCCTCAATTGTTTCAGGGGGCGGACTGGGAAGGGCCTGGCCGATCGCGCCGTAGACGGATGTGCTGGTTACAATCTCGCCACTTGGATTACTTTGACCGTTGCCGCCCTCGCCAATGTTGACAGCCACTCGGCCCGAAGTCACCTGACTCGAGGACTTGCCATTAAAGACGTTGTTTCCGGAAACGCCGTTGATGGTGAAGCTGTTGCTCGTATCGCGTTGCCCGTTAGCCCAAATAGACTGGTTGCCCAAACCAGCATTAGTGCCCGCGGTGTTCAGAAAGTCAGCGCTGACGCCCGGGCTTAGAATTGCAGCCTGAGTAAAGCTCCCGGTGCCCAACGGTACTTCCGCAATTTGCTTGTCGTCGAGAGTGTATCCGGTCGTAGTGTCTGTCGCATTTAGCAATGGCGTGGCGGTGACCGTGACCTCGGAAGCTACCGCACCGGGCTGAAGCTTGGCGTTGAGCGTCACTGTTCGGTTGCCCTGCACCAAAATCTGGTTATAGACGGCGGTTTTGAAACCATCCTTGGTGAAAGTGACTTCGTATGTGCCAATCGGGAGGTCGGCAGCGCTGAACGAGCCGTCATTTTTCGACTCCGCCGTCACTACCAGGTTGGTGGCCGCATCTCGGATCTTGACAATAGCTTTCTGCACCACGGCTCCGCTCGGATCCGTTACCGTACCGCTGAGCGAACCTAACGTCTGTTGGCCGATAGCCAGGTGCGGCACAAGTGCGAAGGTCAGAAGCGCGGCCAGGACCAACTTGACAATCTTAGAGGGACGAAGGGGGACCGATAGACGACAAGAGCTCATGGGACAGGCCTCCTGTAATTGGAAGACGGTTTTATAGCACAGGAATGTTACATTGCAGTTAAGAAAACCGATCAGTCGCTGTGGAAAACCGAGCCGCGCAATCCGGGACGAGGACACCAACTTTGAAAAGAAGATGCCGCATTCTTGGGGAAATCAGAGACAATGTTAGACAACGTTTGGCAGGCTCGGGTCCACGCGCCGCACCTGAATCCCTGCAGCTAAGAGGTTGATCGGCATGAGTAACGCAAATGCAGCAGCGCCCGCGCCTTCTGAGACCGTCGGAGGCGTGCTGCTTCTTTCGAACGATCCGGCCACGATTGAGCAAGTCAGCGAATCGATGCGCCAACTGGCAATGTCCCCAGAGATATGTGCGGACGTGCAAGCAGCGCTCGGCCTCTTGGCCCAGCGAAAGTTCGAGGCTGTAATGGTTGATCTCCAAGTCGGTGGTCGCGCCAGCGCGGTGCTGGAAAAAGTACGTCTCTCCCCTTCGAATCGAACCGCCGTGCTATTCACCATCTGCGGCGACGAGGCTGAAACCGCCAGTGCGTTCAAGGCAGGCTCCAATTTTGTTCTGACGAGACCTCTTTCCCTGGCTTCGATCGACCGCAGTTTGAAAGTTGCCTATGGCATGATTGTGCGGGAGCGGCGACGTTACTTCCGCTGCCCGGTTGAGATTCCGGTTACGATCTGCAAGCCTCCCACGCCGGAGATCCACGGCCGAACCGTGAACATCAGCGAAGGCGGCATCGCAATCGCCACAACCGTCTCGCTCGAACCGGGCATTAAAGTCCAGGTGCAGTTCACGCTTCCTGGTCATGAAACCCCGTTCGCGGTCGACGCCACGATCTGTTGGTGCAAAGAGACCTACCTCGGATTGCAGTTCACTTCCCCGTCCCCGGACCTGAAGTCTGAGCTCCAGGAGTGGCTCTCACGGCGCTTGGAACAGAGCCTCCCCCAGTCGGTCGCCGACAAGTTCCGAAAGACCGACGGAGTTTGAGCGATTGCCCTTGAGAATCGCTGTGGGTCGGGAGAGTGAGCGGCTAGCCCTTTACCGGCAACGCTCCCCTTCCCATTAGATTCCATTGCTCGCGAATGAAATTGAACAGTCCGCTGCGGTCCCGAAATGCTTCCGTACCGCCCTCCTTGGTCACCGAGTAAGCAGCCGCAAGGTTGGCGAAAGCCAGGCAGTCCTCCAGTTCCGCGCCCAGCAGATACATGTGAACGAATCCAGAATCAAACGTATCCCCCGCGCCGATGTCGTCCACCATCTTGACGGGCGGGGGTGCCAGGCTCCACTGCTCGTCGCCCCTGCGACATATGGCGGCGGAGGAGCCACGTTTCACGGCTACCACTTTGGTGAGCCCGGCTAAGAAATTGAGTGCCTGTGAAAGGTCATTCGTTCGCGCAATCTTCTTTGCCTCGCGATCGTTCGGCAGGAAGACATCAACGTACTTCAGAACTTCGAGCAGGTCTTGTGCCCAGTCGTTTTCGGGATCATCGTTCGTGTCGAGCGATGTGCTGAGACCGGCTTCCTTGGCTTGCCGAAACAGGTGCACGATTTGAGGCCGGAGAGCTCGGTGCAGGAAGTAAGAGGAAAGATGGAAGTGACGGGCGGTCCGGACGTAGTCCATATCGATGTCGGAATATTGCATTTCGAACATCGTCCCCGGATACGTCAGCATATATCGATGTTGAGGATAAGGCAGCACGACGGTCAGGCCGGTGGATGTTTGCCCTGAGCCTTGTTTCATCCGGCTGATGTCAACTCCGGCTGCGGAAAGACGCTCCACTGCGATCTTGCCGAGAGGGTCGCGGCCCGTTTTCGATATGAAGCCGACTTGCGTGCCGAGCGTACACAAGTTGTGTGCGAAGATCGCTGACGAACTTCCCAGGGTAAACGCCATATTACTGGCCAGATGTTCCCGGTCGAGCACCAGATCTTTGGGCAATCCGTAGAGGATGAGGTCGAGATTGATCTCACCGACTACGCAGACTTCGATCATGCGAAGATCCTTTCATGAGCTTTGCGTATGCGGAGCTTCAGTCAGGAACGGATATCACATTTTGTACCACGCGGCTGATGGCGCCGTTTGGACTTGGACAATCGGGTCGCAGGTTCCATCGTAACGAAAAAAACAACCCGAGCACTTGCCCGAAGATGACGTCCACCGCCGGGCGATAGTCATCGGCGACAGGAACAGGCACGGCTGGCGCAAGATTTTTTTCTGCTACGGCGTTCATCCCGGAGACTGCACTTCCGGCGACGACAACCCGGGTCGTAACCAGCCGCTTGCTTCCAATTTCCTCGAGCAAATTGCGCTCGTACTCCTGCACCCGCTTGTTGCTCGAAAGAAAACATACGAACAAGGTCTTCTGGTCCAAGGCTGCCATGGGACCATGACGCAAGCCCAACGCCGATTCTGACATAGTGACGACCTTGCCCGCGGTCAACTCCAGCAACTTGAGAGCGGATTCCCTGGCCACAGCTCGCAGCGGCCCAGACCCGACAAAGCACGCTTTCGTGTACGGCCCTCGCGCCAATTCTGCCGCAGCATCAGCGGCAATCGGTAGAAAACTCTGTCCCGCACGTATCAGTTGGGGCAGAACGTGCTCATATCTTTCGATCTCGCCGTAGTGAGACAGGCATTGACCGAAAATCGCCATGTTGGAGAAGGAACTGGTCATGGCCAATCCGCGATCGTTCACGGCATCGTCCAAACAGACGCTCAAGACTTGCGGGTTGCCCACGCTGGCGCGGATCATTCGCCCGTTCGCGTTGCAGGAAATTACAAGGTGGTAAATGTCGGGGCGCCGCTTATAAGCCCTCTCCAAGACCGAAACGCCTTCAGGGCTGTCGCCCGATCGGGAAAAGGAAATCCAAAGATACTTCTTTCCTGGAAGGCACAGTTCATCCATGTGCGTCAGAAGGTCGGTGCTTGGGATCGCGACTGCATCGCACAGCCACGTTTTTCGAAACAGATAAGCGAGGGACTTCCCAATATAGTCGGAGGTTCCAGCGCCGACGAGGAAAACCGTTGGCCTGACGCGCGGGTCCACCGCCAAGCCCGCAGACGCCAGAAACTCCCTGATCTCCGCGCGCCTCCTTTTGAAGAGGTCGAATGTGGACTGCCATGTGTCGGGCTGCTGGGCGATTTCCGCGGGCGTATGAACGAGCCCGCGAGTCTTCCGCTCGCTCTCCGGCAGGTCCAACAATTGAGAGAGGGCATTCACCTTCATGCGCTCCGCGATTGAATCAGAGATGTCTCAGCCAACCTGTAAACCGTTTTCAATATCACGATTCAAATGGTCGAAACCACTTGGCTTTCGTATACTTGCGTTTATTAACTGTTACTTTCGTTTCACCGACCTGTCAAGTGTAAAATACAAAGACTCTCGAGTGAGCCAGTGCTGAACGAAGAACGACGTCGACTGATCGTTGAGATGTTGAATCGCGAGGGGCGCGTGCTGGTCGGCGCCCTGGCCAAGCATTTCCGAACCTCCCAGGTCACCATTCGAAAAGATCTGGACATTCTCCAGGCGCATGGCCGCATCCATCGCACCCACGGCGGCGCCTTGCCGGCGCGGGCAAGTGCGCTGGAGGATCCCACTTTACGGGAAAAAGAAAAGCTGCACCGCAAGGAAAAGCTGCAAATCGCGGCCGCGGCTGCCCGCATGGTCAGGGAAGGCCAGGTCATAATTCTTGATTCCGGAACCACAACCACTGCCATTGCCCGGGCTCTGCGCGAATTCCAGAACCTGACCATTATCACGAACGCGGTCAACATCGCTGCGGAGCTTTCTGGTTCGGCACTCGAGGTCATTCTGACTGGTGGCACTCTGAGAAAGAATTCGTTTTCGCTGGTGGGCCCCATCGCGGAAGAAACGCTGCGGCGCCTGAACGCCGACATTCTTTTTCTGGGAGTCGATGGCTTCGATGTGCACTACGGTCTGAGCACGCCCAACCTGCTCGAGGCCAAAGTTAACCGAGCCATGATGGACGTTGCCCGAATTGTGGTCGCGGCGTGTGACTCCAGTAAGTTCGGGCGGCGCAGCCTGTCTTCGATAGCGCCGCTCTCCGCCGTACATCATTTAATAACCGATGGAGGCATTCCCAAGGGCGACCTCGCGGCACTAAAGAAAACCGGAATCCAGATCACGCTGGTCTAGTGCCCGCAGTGAATTTATTGGCGAGCGCTAACTCCACGGAATTGTCCGAAAACGCGCTCGGCATTTTTGTGGTAGACCTTTTCCAAAACATCATCCGGCAGTTCCATCCCGTAAATCTTCCAGCGACCCTGCCCCGGATACCCCCAATAGTTGAAGTATTCGTCCCCGGTTTCGAGCCAGCGAAAGTGGTTTCGATACATCGCTTCATCCATGCCATTATCGGTTCCGAACATAATGCGGTCCTGATACTTGAGGAAGAACTCGCGGGCGCGCCGAGGCTGGCGGCCCAGCTCGGCTTCGCGCGCGCCGAATTCGACCATCACATTGGGAAGCGTATCCAGCAAGTGAGAAACGTAGTCGAGGTTTTCCGGCCAGTTCGCGACGTGAAGCGCGATAAACGTCGTGTGCGGATGCTTGGCAAACATGCGATCGCGCGCGGCCAGAATCGACTCCTTACTGGGAAACTGCGGGCCATAAAAGCTCCAGTCGGGATGTTCGATCAACTCCTCGTATCGCTCATTCGTGTTGTCCACCGGGTGGAAGAAGGCTTCAGGGTCGGTGGAGTGAATCGATACAGGGATGCCCAGCCGTCCGCATTCTTCCCAGATGGGATCGAGACGCGGATCATCCACCGCAACCAGTTTTCCCGACTTGTCGCGCACGCTCAAGCCCAGATCCTTCAATTGTTTTAGCCCGCGAGCGCCTCGCGCGACCGCGTCGTCGAGCTGCGCCACCATTTCCCGGCCAAAATTAGGATCGTCAACCTTGCTCCAATCGATTTGCGAGAAGACCATGAACCGTCCAGGGTAAGGCTTGACCATCTCATCGATTACCCGTTGCAATTTGTCACCCCACATGCCAGTCAGAATCACCACCGTCTTCACGTTGGTGTTATTCATGATCTCGATCACCCGCTCAGGGGGCACGTGCTCATCGATTCCCATGGCATCGTTGACGTGATTGTGAACGTCGATCACGTAATACTTGGCGCGGTCGATGTTGTGCACCGGAGCGTGCAACATCGGGACAGGTTGAAAGTCCTTCAGCAAAAGCGTCTTTTTCTGTTCCGCGCCGGCGGCGGACCGGTAGCCAATCTGCCCCTGGGACTGGCCCTGCTGTTCGATGGCGTTCTGTGCGACCAGCCCCACTGAAGTGCTGAACGACAAGATGCAAACCAAACTCATTTTGATCGACATCGACTCCGTCCTCCGCTAGCCCTGCTCTTGACAATATCCAGTAAACGAAAGTAAAAGTAATTGATCGCAACATATCGCAACTCGCATGTTTGTCCAAATAAGCTGCAGGACAAACTGCTATTCGTATCAGGGCATGCCTTCAGGCATGCCACAAGTCGGAACAATGGGTGCGGCTTTAGCCGCTGGCGTCCGATGTCGCACCACATGACCATGAAAATCCGACCAAACATGATCGGTGGTACCCTGCGATGATGAAGAGCATGAGAGCCGTCGCCCTATTGTGCTGCGTTCTGCTTGCTCTCGCACTGCCGGGCTGGAACTCACGCCAAATCGATTCAAGCCAAAAACCCATCCCGCCAGCTGTTGACAATTCTGCGACTGATCTACAGATCCAAAGCTCAGTCTTGCGCATCGAATTCGATCGCAATCTGCACAGCCGGATCGTCGCGTTGTTGGACCACAGCCCGAAACTCCTGACCCCGTTTTCGGCATCCGAAAGGGTCACCGGCGTCGGCCGCACGTGGACTGACTTTGCCCTAACCTCGTCTCACCGCGACACCGTGACTGACGCTTTTGGCGCGGGTGAACGGTTGTCGCTAACTGGCCTGTCCGGAGACTTGCGCGAGAGCATTTCTGTCACGATCTATGCCGACTTCCCTTCTCTCGCCATCTTTGACGTTGAGTATTCGAACGCCGGCACGGCTCCGCTGAGCATTCGCAGTTGGAGCAATAATCAATATTCGCTCATTTCATTTCCAACTGCGCGAGGACCTGCGTTCTGGTCCTATCAAAGTGGTTCGTACAAGAAGCGTCCTGATTGGGTTCTTCCCTTGCGACCCGGCTTCCGGCAGGAGAATTATCTCGGCATGAATGCCAGCGACTACGGCGGAGGAACTCCGATTGTCGACGTATGGCGCAAAGACATTGGTCTCGCAGTAGGCCACGTCGAGCCCGGGCCGCGCCTCATATCCCTTCCCGTTTCCATGCCGGATGCGCGTCATGCTCGAGTGGCCGTCCGCTCGAATAAGGAGCGAACGATCGAGCCGGGAGAGAGCTTCCACACTCTTCGCACATTTGTTTCGGTGCATCATGGGGACTACTTTCGCACGCTTACGGAATACCGGCGCCTCATGATGAGACAGGGATTTCAAATGGCCTCTGCGCCCGACAGCGCGTTTGGCCCGATCTGGTGTGCCTGGGGCTACGGCCGCTCGGTGAAGCTCAAGCAGGTCTACGACACGCTTCCGACCGTTAAGAAGATGGGTTTTTCCTGGGTCACGTTGGATGATGGTTGGCAAAACAACTATGGCGATTGGGCCGTCGACCCCAAGAAATTTCCGCATGGCGATGCCGACATGAAAGCCCTGGTCGATCGTATCCATGCAGAGGGATTCAAAGCGCAACTGTGGTGGTCGCCGCTAAGCGCTGTCCTGGATTCACAACTACTCAAAGAGCATCCCGACTTTCTTCTACTGAATCAGGATGGATCGAAGCAGAAAATCTCCTGGTGGAATTCGTTCTATCTTTGTCCGGCCGATCGAGCAGTTGTGGAATATCACAAAGCGTTGGTTCGGAAGATCCTCACCGAGTGGGGATTCGACGGTCTGAAGTTGGATGGCCAGCACATGAACGCCGTCCCTCCCTGCTACAATCCCGCGCACCACCACAAGAGTCCGGAGGATTCAGTCGAGGCCCTGCCGGATTTCTTTCG
>DATHPO010000193.1:0-6960 GCA_035483835.1 Terriglobales bacterium | reverse complement strand
CCCAGGCCGCTGCCGATGGGCGCTCCCAAGGGCATAATCGCGCTGGCGCCGGCATCGAGCAGGCGCTTGGCGAACACGATGTCATCCGAGGTGTAGGGCAGAACAGTGAAACCTTCCTTCACCAAAACCTGGGTTGCTTCGAGCGTCGCCTGCACATCGGGATAGAGTGTGGCCTGATCGCCGATCACTTCGAGTTTGACCCAATCGGACAAGCCGACTTCGCGTCCCAGACGCGCCGCGCGGATGGCCTCGTCGGCGTTGTAGCAGCCCGCCGTGTTGGGCAAAAGGAAATATCTCTTGGCGTCGATGTAGTCGAGCAGAGATTCCTTGCTGCGGTCAAGATTCACCCGGCGCACGGCCACCGTTACCATCTCCGCGCCACTGGCTTCGAGGGCTCGTGCCGTCTCCTGAAATGATTTGTATTTCCCCGTGCCCACAATCAGGCGGGAACGGAATTCGCGGCCGGCGATGATCAATGGGTCTTTCATGCTTTCTATTGTAACCAAATGGAGCGGATTGGTTTCAGCATTGGCGCTGCGATAGAATTTCCCGCACGTGCCGGACAGTTCGGGGGGCAGCCATGAGATTTGCGAAAATCGCATTCTGGATCGCCGCTATCTGGGGCGCGCTCACTCTCGCCCCGCTCTACTTCATGTTTGACTTGATCAGCCGAAATGATCCGCCACCCATCACGCATCCGGGATTCTTCTACGGATTCGTGGGAGCGGGGCTGGCATGGCAGATTGCGTTTTTCTTTATCGCCCAGGACCCGGCGCGGCATCGGCCGCTGATGATTCCTTCGGTGCTGGAAAAATTCAGCTATGGCGTGGCCGTGGTTGTGTTGGTCCTGCAAGGGCGCATGCATCCGTCAGATCTCGTTTTCGCCGGAACCGACTTACTGCTTGGCGTTCTGTTTGTGCTCGCTTACTTGAAGACACGACCTGGCATCGCTTAGAGAGCGTCGGCGGTTATGGCTTTTTGTTTTGTTCTTTGTTTCACTGGAGCGCTGGTCGAGGAGGATATTCACCGAACCAGGTCTACTATACTGCATTTGTATTTGGGCTCGAGCTGCGGAACGACGAGCCAACGCTCGTCTCGGGAACGAAGATTCGATGAGTTTTGATGGCTGCACATTGTGTCTACAAGAATTAAGATGCTGCCTATCAACGGGTACGCGCAATGAGTGAGGAATCCCGGAGAGTCAGGGTGATTGATTCCCACACTGGCGGCGAGCCGACGCGGCTAGTCGTGAGTGGCGGCCCCGATCTGGGGACTGGTCCGCTGTCGCAGCGACAGGAGCTTTTTCGCAGCCGGCACGATTGTTTCCGATCCGCCGTCGTCAATGAGCCGAGGGGTTCAGACGTCATTGTGGGCGCCCTACTGTGCGAGCCCGTGGATCCCACCTGCGCTGCGGGCGTGATCTTTTTTAACAATGTGGGTTACCTGGGGATGTGCGGCCATGGAACCATAGGCCTCGTTGCCACTCTAGCGCATTTGAAACGCATTGACCCCGGAGAGCGTCGGATTGAGACCCCGGTGGGAACGGTGAGCGCAACTTTGCATGAGAGCGGCGAGGTCACCGTCAACAATGTCGCAAGTTACCGCACCGCAGCCGACGTGGAAGTCGAGGTGCCCGCTTACGGTAAAGTGAAAGGCGACGTTGCTTGGGGTGGAAATTGGTTCTATCTGGTCCGCGATCACCATCTGGAGTTGACGCTTAACAACACTGAAGCGCTGACCACTTTCAGTTGGGCGATTCGTCAGGCGCTCCACGCAAACGGAATTACGGGCGCAGGGGGTGAAGAGATTGACCACATTGAGATGTTCGGCCCGCCCCAAACTGCAGAAGCCGACAGCAGGAATTTCGTACTCTGCCCTGGCAAAGCGTATGATCGTTCTCCCTGCGGCACCGGGACCAGCGCAAAATTAGCTTGTCTTTATGCCGACGGCAAAATTCGCGAAGGCCAAACCTGGAGACAGGAAAGCTTGATCGGAAGCGTGTTTGAAGGAACGATTAAAGTGCGCGATGGCAAGGTGTATCCCAGCATAAAGGGATCCGCATTCGTTACCGCCGAGGCCGAACTGATACTTCATCCGCGCGATCCGCTGTGCATGGGCATTCGCGCATGAGCCTCGCCGCCTATGACGTGGCTATCGTGGGCGCCGGCATTGTGGGCGCGGCTTGCGCAGACGAATTCGCGCGCCGCGGCCTGAGGGTCGCAGTCGTAGACCGTGACCAGATCGGGAGCGGTGCGACCTCAGCAGGCATGGGCCACGTAGTAACCATGGACGATTCTGAGGCGCAGTTTGAGCTGACGCGCTATTCACAGCAACTCTGGCAGAAATTGCGCGATCAGTTGCCAGCGGATGTCGAGTACGAGCAGTGCGGCACCATTTGGGTGGCGGCCGATGAAGAGGAGATGGCAGAAGTCCGGCGCAAACACGATTACTACAGGGAGCGGGAAGTTCCGGCGGAAGTACTGGACGCGCAAACCCTCCAGCGTCTTGAACCCAATCTGCGGGCGGGTTTGGTCGGAGGTCTACTTGTCCCGCAAGACCTCATCATCAATCCGCCATGCGCTGCACGCTTCCTGATGGAACGCGCGCAGAAACATCGAGCCAAGCTTCACCTGGATCACTCCGTCGTGCAGGCGGGACAAGGAAGAGTGCAAATGACGGATGGCTTTGAGATCCGGGCAAAGATTGTGGTCAACGCAGCGGGAGCTTACGCAGGCGAACTCACGCCGGGTATTGAAATCAAAAGGAGAAAAGGTCACTTGGTCATCAGTGATCGCTATCCGGGATTCCTGCGGCATCAGTTGGTGGAACTAGGATACTTGAAGAGCGCGCATTCGATTAGTAGTGACTCGGTTGCCTTCAACGTCCAACCCCGCCGCACCGGTCAGATTCTGATCGGATCGTCACGGCAATACGGGGCGGAGCACCGGGAAGTGGACAATGAAATACTGGCGCGCATGCTGCAGCGCGCGTACGAATACATGCCAGGCTTGGCGCGAATGTCGACCGTACACGCGCGGGCCGGATTCCGCGCTGCCACGCCTGACAAGCTTCCCTTAATTGGGCCGTGGCCGCGCGATGAGTCCTTGTTCCTTGCGACCGGACATGAGGGACTGGGGATCACAACCTCGCTTGGAACTGCGCGAATCCTTGTCGATCAAATCATGGGAACGAAACCGGAAATCGCCGTTGAGCCGTACTTGCCATCGCGAGCGGCGGTACCCGCGCATGGCGAGTAAACTCGCGTTAACGGTAATGGCCGCCGTGCAAAACCATGCCGGCCTAGAACTCTACAGGCCAGCAGGAGAGCGCTGATGAACTGGAATGGAGTGATGCCCGCCATTACAACCAGCTTTAGCGAAGATCTCCACATCGACCACGACTTCATGGCAGGGCATTGCCGGTGGTTGCTGGAGAATGGCTGCGCGGGCATCGTTGCGCTGGGTTCGCTAGGCGAGGGCGCAACCCTGTCCTTTGAAGAAAAGTTGCAGGTTTTGCGGACATGCGTCCTCGCTGTGCACGGCCGAAGTCCAGTCGTGGCCTCCGTCTCGGCGCTTACAACTTCCGAAGCCGTCAGGATCGCAAAGGCAGCAACTGATCTAGGCTGCGATGCGCTTATGGTCTTGCCACCATACGTTTATCAGGGCAACTGGCGTGAAATGAAGACTCACGTCGCCACGGTTTTCGAGGCCACGCCCCTTTCCTGCATGCTGTACAACAACCCGGTTGCTTACGGCACGGACTTCCTTCCTGAGCAGATTCGAGAGTTGGCGGCGCAGTACGAAAATTTCGAGGCGGTAAAGGAATCGAGCGCTGACGTCAGGAGGATATCCGCGATCCGCGCCTTGCTCGACCGTCGTCTGGAAATATTTGTTGGCGTCGATGACGCGGTGCTCGAAGCTATTGGAGCTGGGGCGACCGGTTGGATCGCCGGGTTGGTCAACGCACTGCCCCGCGAATCCGTCGACCTCTTCAACTTTGGTATGAACGGAGAAAGTGACAAAGCATTTCGCTTGTATCGCTGGTTCCTTCCCTTGCTCCGCATGGATACCAAACCGGACTTCGTTCAACTCATCAAGCTGGTGCAGGCGGAAGTTGGAATTGGGAATGCACGCGTGCGCCCGCCACGCCTGGAGTTGGTGGGCGATGAACTTGAGCAAGCTAAGAAAACCATCCGCGACGCTCTGCGTTCCAGGCCGCAATTCGCGATCAGCTCTGCTCTTCCTAATGCAAAATAAACGCCGAGAATCTTGCGGAGGCTAGCTAGGATTGGCGTTTAACGCTGTTGCCGATCGCGACCAGAAAAATTGCGCTCTTGCCTTCGGCGTGGGGGCTGAAGAAGCGGGTCACGTCGTCATCGTAAAAGGTCAAGCCAGTAGCGCCTAGACGTTGAGCGTAGGCCGCGAGATAGCACTTGCCACCCAGGATGCCGGCCTCAAGCTGCACAGCACGATACCCTCGATTGCCAAAACACTCCAAGATCGGCCCCAGGTCCGCCAGAAAAAAGATGTCTACGGCAGCGTCCGCAGGCAACTGTTGCTCCAGTCCGAGGTAGCCAGCAACGTCTCGGAAATTTCCCTGCTTCAGGCACTCGAGCTCCCTACGGTCGCGGTCGAAGAAGTAGGCTCCGGGTTCGAGACCTTCCACGGCGTGGACAATCAGATAGAGATGGTTGAGTTGAGTTCCCATCGGATCGAGAAAGTCAGCAGGAATGCCGCGCGTAGCTCGATCCAGTATCGTCGAGAGCTGCGGCAAGGTAATCGGCGTACGGGCGAACTTGCGGGAAGAACCGCGACGCAGGATGACCTGCTCGATGGGATCGCGAGGCATTTCATCGTCAGATAAAGGCCGGAGCCGAAAGACCGGCCCGGTTGGCTCCGGAAAACTGCTGGGCGGAGGGTGACCGCGCCACGCCGCAACTTCCTCGACCGAACGCAGCGAAGAGGCAGCATGCATTTCGCGCATCCCAGGATAGTCCACCTCGTGCCGCGAGAGCGGAAGAGTCTCGAGGCCGAGAGGAGAAATGTCCGTCGAAGATTGCGCCGGAATCGCAGAGCCGTGGCCGAGGGCGACCATGGAAAAGGCCACTTCGCGCTGCGAATCGACATCCAGCAGGCCGGTCACCGTATCGTCGATAAAGCCGCACACAACCTTGGCGGGCAACCCCAATGCGGTGGCGACGGCCAGCAGGTTGGCGAGCAAGGTGCCGTTGTCCCAGCCAAAATGGCGATAGGTACGATCCTGATATTTCCAGGCATTGCGCCAATAGGTGCAAGTACAGACGATGGTCAACGGTGCATGAGCGATAGCGGGTTCACCACCCGTGGCTTCGACCAGCACGCTGCGATAGTCTCCGGCACGCAATTTGCGCAGGCCGAACTCGGCAGGGGCGAAGTGATAAACGCCCGCCGGAAGATCGTCGAGATCCCCGCAAACCAGATAAAGCTCGACCTCGTAGAGCGCACCGGTACAAGCTGCCGCGCGGAAATATATTTCGCCGCCCGAATACTTTCGCTGCCGGGTTATGCCGGCGGAAAGATAGAGAAGTTTGGTGATCGCACTTAACTCGGGTGCCGCGTTGGTCTGGGCCGGAATGCTCCCGGCGATAGCCGAGAGTGCAGCCACTCCAGTTTGACCCATCTCGTCGGGCAAGCGCGACGGCTCCAGCGTTGGGTAGATCTTGAAGGGCAAGGGCTGGTTCGCGAAGTCCAGGAAATGTGGATTGGCGCGGACACTGGCGTAGGAATGCTTCGTGGCGTTGTGATATTTCAGGGCCGCTTCGATGTTGTGATTCTGCGGCATGAGTTTGGCATCCAGTTACTAGACGATGCAGCGATTACCGTCCACCGAAGCTGTAACCCAACGAGATGCTATACCGAGTCGCATAGTTGTGGCTGAATTCGATGTTGTTGTTAATCAGGTAAAGACGCACTTCCGGGCGAATGAAGGCGTCTCGCCAGAAGTAGGCACGAATGCCACCTCCGAAGTCTCCCAGGAAGTGATTGCTGCTAAGGTACGGCGCACATCCGATATAGCCACAGTTTAGGTAGGGTGTATAGAACCGAAGATTCTCGCCGCCGATGCCAGCGATCAACTCAGCCGTAACCGGTTTGGCAAGCTTTGGAGCCCAGATCGCATTAAAAGAGTAAAGGATTGGACGATAGGGCTGGAAGCCTCCGTACAGCCCCCGACTCGCTCTCCAGGCAACGTCCCCCTCAATTCCAACGCGATGCAATAGCAGGAAATCCCCACTGAAGCTGGGATATGCACCGCCGGTCAAAGAGGGATAGAAGACGCCATTTGTAGTCGTACTTGAACCCGATGTGATCGTGCCGACGCCAAAAGCTGCATCGATCTGTTGCGCCCGCGCGGCGTGTTTGGAAAGGCAGAATAAAAAGAGGACGGCGATCAAGCTTAACTTTTTCAAAGTTCTTCTCCGCTAGAATTTCAGAAATTTGGATGTGACCTGGACCGGTTGAGTTGGATTCAAGGCAGTGTTCCTGAAGTCCTGAGCCTGCTGTGCTCACGGCCGGTTTGCCAAGTCTATTTCCTATTCAAACATCAGTTTGCGCTGCTATCCCGTAAAGAAAGGTCAAGAGTTGTAACGAACAATGTGTGTAACCCACCATCTCTAAACCCCGAAAGGATTGTGAAAGTTGCGCAGGTATCGGTGATAGGCTTTATGCTTTGGTTACTTTGGTAATCCCGAATCGCTTGGTTCTTTCGATGAATTGTCATACTGTGGGTCGGTGTCTCCTTATTTATACCTATGACGCTCCTTGAGAAGATACCTACCGTCGTGACGGTGGCAGTGCTGGTCGGGATTTTCCTGGCGCTCAAACGGCACAGCCATTCCGCCCGTCTGCAACTGTGGATGGTGGCTTGGTTCCTCATCTTTACGCACTTCGTGGCGCAGTTGCTCGAGCCCGCCACGGGAGACGT
>DATHPO010000192.1:0-5722 GCA_035483835.1 Terriglobales bacterium | reverse complement strand
TTTGGGTCGGGCGCAACCTTTCAATTCGCCTTGCCTCTCGAAGCCGCTGCACGCCAGTCTGCGTAATCGACCGTTCGGCAGCCGGACAAGATCTCATTCAGTTGCTGGTTGCCGCCGCTGCTAGCTCCCCCGCTGCTTCGTTGAGCCGATCCATGTCGTCTTTGCGCACTGGTCGTGAGATCCCGAACTTCCTCATCTTGGCAATCAGAGTGGTCCGCTTCAGTCCCAGGCGGGTGGCGGCGCCGCTGGGTCCTCCAACAACCCAACCCGTCGCATTTAATGCGTGCAAGATCAACGCTCGCGTCGAATCCGTAAACGTATGCTCCGAAGGAGTTACCGCCACGGGATTCTTGTCCGGTAAGGGGTTGGGAAGCACTCCGTCGTTCGACCGGATCACCGCTCGTTCGATCAGGTTCTGAAGCTCTCGCACATTCCCCGGCCAAGAATATGAAACGAACGCATCGCCTATGTCTTGCGGTATGTGGTCGATTCGCTTCCCCATGCGCCTGGCAAAAATCTCGACAAAATGGGAGACCAATTGTGGAATATCTTCACGGCGCTCGCGCAGCGGTGGCAGCACGACAGGAAATACGTTTAGCCGGTAATAGAGGTCACTGCGGAACTCTTTCTTCGCGACCATCTCCCCTAGATCTCGATGTGTTGCCGCGACCAGGCGGACATTGACGCGATGCGTCCGGCCGCTTCCCAGACGCTCGAACTCCTGCTCTTGCAAGACCCGCAGCAGCTTAGGCTGCAACGCTAGGGGCAGATCCCCGATTTCGTCCAGAAAGAGGGTGCCTGAATCGGCCATTTCGAACCGGCCAATTTTCTGCGCAACCGCTCCGGTGAAAGCGCCCTTCTCGTGCCCGAAGAGTTCGCTTTCTAGCAGGTCAAAGGGAATGGCTGAACAGTTCAGCTTCACAAACGGGCGACCGCAGCGGGCACTGATGTTGTGAATGGCACGGGCGATTAACTCCTTGCCCGTACCCGTCTCCCCGAGGACTAGGACCGTGGAATCGGTTGGCGCCACCCGTTCCACCTCAGCGAGAACGAACTCCAGAGCACGGCTCTTGCCTATGATTTCGTCAAACCCATTCTCGGCCCAACCCTGTTCAATTGACGAAACTTTGTTGACATTTTCCATAAATACCCCTACAGAGGCTTCCTGAAAACCGCAAACGGAAGCATCCAACAGGCGAAATACTTACGTTCTCTTGAACGACTTCATAATCAGGTCGTCTCCGTTCCGCGTTTCTCGTGATGTAGGGCTGAATGAATGGTCTGGAGTAATTGCCCGTCGCCAAAAGGCTTTCCCAGGAATGCGACGGCACCGGCTTGCATTGCTCGCCGGCGGGATTCCTCGTCGTCATAAGCGGTGATGAAAATGATCGGAATGCTGCGGCCCTCGGCAGCCAGATGGCTTTGCAGCTGTAATCCATTCATGCCCGGCATCTGCACGTCAACAATGAGGCACACGGTATCGTGCAGATGGTCAGAGCCCAGAAACGTTTCGGCAGATTCAAAGGCTGCCGTGCGGAAATCAAAAGATTCGATCAGGCGTGTTGTAGTCCTGCGGATGGACTCATCGTCGTCAACTACTGAGATGAGGTTTCCTGCTCCTGTAAACTCCCCACTGAACTCATGTAGGGCTGAATGAACGGTGCGGAGTAACTCCTCGTCGCTGAAAGGCTTACCTAGGAACGCGACAGCACCGGCTTGCATCGCTCGCCGACGGGATTCCTTGTCGTCGTAAGCCGTGATGAAAATGATAGGAACTCGGCAGCCCGTGGCAGCTAGCTGACTTTGAACCTGTAATCCATCCATGCCCGGCATCTGCACGTCGACGATAAGACACGAGGTATCGCGCAGTTGGCCAGAGCTCAGAAACGTTTCGGCAGACTCAAACGCTGCCGCACGAAAACCAAAAGATTCGATGAGTAATGTTGTGGTTCTGCGGATGGACTCATCGTCGTCGACTACCGAAATCAGATTCCTTTTCACTCTGAATTCCTCCTCAGTGAACTCACGGTATTCCCAGGGCGAGAAGGAATCAATTGGGCGTTAGTAGATCGAGTGTCCCAAAAAGGAGGATGCGGGTAATGCTTTCGTTTACGAGGCTTTTTCCGATGGGCTTTTAAGCTTTTCGATCATTCTCACGAGTTCGGCAAAAGATTGCGCGTGCATCTTTTCCATTGCCCGACTGCGATGGACCTTCACGGTATTTTCGGCGACTCCGAGTTGACCAGCAATCTGCTTGTTGAGCATGCCCGAAGCTACCATCGAGATCACCTCCTGCTCGCGAGGAGTCAACGACTTGAAACGCTGTTGCAGGTCCGCTACTTCTTTCTCCTGTTCACGCCTGGCACGATCTCGCTCCAGTGCGATGCGAACTGCATCCAGCAGATCCTGGTCGCGGAAAGGCTTGGTGAGGAATTCGATTGCCCCAGCCTTCATAGCCCTCACAGTCATGGGAATATCGCCGTGACCGGTAATAAAGACTATGGGGATACGAATGTTTTTCGCTGCAAGCTCGCGTTGAAAATCAAGTCCACTTAAACCACGTAGTCTGACATCTAGCACAAGGCAAGTGGGCGCATCTGGCGGTTTTCTTCGCAAGAAGCTGTCAGCCGAGTCGAAGCTCTCAACCTGCAAACCTTCGCTGCTGATAAGAAACTTGAGCGAAGAGCGTACCGACGGATCATCGTCGACAACAAAGACGACGGGAGTGCCAGTCATGAGGGACTCCTGGCATCCGCTGGCAGCGTGAAGGAAAACACAGCGCCATGAGGAGAATTGCCCGTGACCCAGAGCCGCCCGCCATGACCTTCGACAAGTGAGCGACTAATGGACAAACCCATCCCCATTCCCTTCGCCTTTGTTGTAAAGAAGGGAGTGAAGATGCGATCTGCTTCCAAACCAAGGCCAGTGCCCGAGTCGCGTACCGCAATCAGTACGTCGCCAGAGTCGTCGATCCGGGATTCCACCCAAAGTAAGCGAGGTCGATCTGTGACCGCGGTCAAGGCTTCGGTCCCATTCATGATCAAATTCAGCAGGACCTGCTGCAACTGAACGCGATCGCCTAGTACCGGCGGGAGAGCTCGCGCTAGTTCGCTCTGGAGCACAATCCGGTTCTCCTCGAACCCGTGTGCCATCATGGCAACCACTTCTCCGATCACTTCGTTAACGTCCAACCTGCTTTTCTCCGCGGGTGCCTTCTTGATGAACGCACGGATGCGAGCGATGATTGCACTGGCGCGCGTTCCGTCCGCGACAATTTCTTCGAGCGCCCGACGCAACACATCCGGCTTAAGGTTCTTATTGGCGAGGAATCGCAGGCACGCGTTGCTGTTATTATTGATCGCCGTAAGAGGCTGATTGACTTCGTGCGCTATGGAGGCTGCCAATTCGCCCATGGTTGTGAGCCTAGACATGCGCGCTAGCTCCGCTTGCGTGGTTTGGATTGCTTTTTGCGCCTGCTTTCGGATTTCCTCGGCTTGTTTCCGTTCACTGATATCGCGAATAAAACCAGTAAACAGCCGGTGCGAGTTGTCGGTCAGCTCTCCGAAAGAAACTTCCACGGGGAACTCCTGGCCATTCTTGCGCCGGCCGATCAATTCGGTGCCTTGCCAGTTGATGTGCCGCTGGCCGGTGGCTATGTAGCGCTTGAACCCAGCCTCGTGTAGCTTCCGCAGGAATTCTGGCATGAGTATAGTTAAGGGTTTCCCAATCAGCTCCGCCGGGTCGTAACCAAAGATTCTCGTCGTGGCGGGATTGGCAAACTGAATTGTACTGCTCTCGTCCATACTGATCACGACATCACTAGCCGTTTCCACCACAAGGCGGTACTTTTCTTCGGTGAAGCGGCGCGCGGCTTCCTCTCGTTTACGTTCGTCGATGTCCTCGCAAGCGATTAAAGTACGCAAGGACGGCTCGCTGTTCTGGCTTCGTGAAACGGCCAGGGTCTTTCTGATCGAAAACCAGTGGTATTGACCGTCGGCACGGCGGAGGCGTGCCTCAGTCTCTATGGATTTCCCGGACACCAGAGCGACAGTCGATTCGTGAAAGAAGTTGGCAATGTCGTCTGGGTGGATCGTGGTTTGCCAGCCGCTGCCGGTTAGTTCTTGTAATGGGCGGCCCGAATATTCCTGCCAAGCGCGGTTCGCAAACTCCGCGGAGCCGTCAGCCAGAGCACACAACACCAAGGCTGGAATGGTTTCAATCAGATCCCGGAGATCTAGCGGCTCGGTACTCCGTCTAGCGCCCTGTGTTTCAGAAGTCATCTTTTTAAACACCGATAGCCATAAGAAGGGCATTCACAAAAACTACTTCCGATCGGACGAGTTTCCGGTTCAAGCCTATTCCTCTATCTCTCAAGCCTCCACCGGCGGTTTATCAGAGACTTCGCTCTACTTTTCTCCGCATCGGGTCGCTTACGACCAAAGCCGAAAACAAAGGATTCCTTCTGTTTATGAGACGGCCCGACGGACAGGCAAAGTGTCTTCGTCCGGCGTGAAATAGCCGTTTTGTCTCAGTGCGTGCCCGCAAACAGCGAGGGGATGTGTCCCGAACCCCGCGTTCAGCATAAGCCAGCCGGACACTGTGTTTACGTCGTACATGCACACAATGACGCAGGGATATCGACGCCCCAGAGCCGTTGCGCCATTTTCGAGTTCAACCACTTCGTGCGCTCCGCTACCGGGCAACGGAGCCTGGCCCATACCAAGATTACCAAGGTAACGAATGGCGGTTGCTCCTTTGCGGACGGCAGCCGCAAACGCACCCTCGATATTTGCTAGCGTCGCCGATGCGGAAGACTCGCGGCGTAAAATGACGAGCCGTCCTTCCCGGAGCACACGATCCAAGTCACCACAGGTCTTCCGCAAGATTGCTAAAACCCGTTGGTTCGCTTCGTCATGTCCGAATAGGACGCAATACTGGGATTCGTTCGCGATCCCAGGCTCGAGAAAGCGAACTCCGCGTTCGAATTCCTCCTCGTTCTGCCAGAAATGGATCAAATGGCTAGCGAGCGCCACTTGATCGTTAGTAATGCCCAGGGGGATCTCGTCAGTAAGACCTCTCATATGGGTCCTCTCTAACTTCGAGTTCATGTGCGACACGGCTCCGAATCCTCACAGGCAGGCTTGTGTGCGCAAAGTCTAGCGGATACCGCAGGATCGAAGCCAATAAAAATTCCCACCGACAAGACCTGCGTCCTCATCCAGAAACAGCGCGGTTCGCCTGTCGCCAGTGCCTCACTATCTCCCGGTATTTTCTGCTCGTCAAAAACACGGTCAGCACCGATCGTAGTGTCTTTGCTCGGTCTCACGTTCTTTTTCGCCGTCGCAACCTTTCAATTCGCCTTGCCTCTCGAAGCCGCTGCACGCCAGTCTGCGTAATCGACCGTTCGGCAGCCGGACAAGATCTCATTCAGTTGCTGGTTGCCGCCGCTGCTAGCTCCCCCGCTGCTTCGTTGACCCGATCCATGTCGTCTTTGCGCACTGGTCGTGAGATCCCGAACTTCCTCATCTTGGCAATCAGAGTGGTCCGCTTCAGTCCCAGGCGGGTGGCGGCGCCACTGGGTCCTCCAACAACCCAACCCGTCGCATTTAGTGCGTGCAAGATCAACGCTCGCGTCGAATCCGTAAACGTATGCTCCGAAGGAGTTACCGCCACGGGATTCTTGTCCGGTAAGGGGTTGGGAAGCACTCCGTCGTTCGACCGG
>DATHPO010000191.1:0-15192 GCA_035483835.1 Terriglobales bacterium | reverse complement strand
CCCGTCAGCAACCACCTGAACTCCCGTAACTCGCGGAGTTCCCGTTTTGGAACTAAAGTTGGTTAGGTATGCGACTGAAGCTCCCCCTTCTTCGCGCACGCTACATTCCCCCGGCTCGGGCGCCTATCCTCCGATACGGCGTCGCTGTCCTCAGCATTACCCTCGCCCTGATCCCGGCATTGATGCTGGCGGACGTCGTCGAAAGCCGCCTGGTCGTGTTTGCCGTCGCCATCATGGTCAGCGCCTGGTATGGCGGATGGAAGCCGGGCCTGGTCGCGACCTCTTTTGCCCTCACCGTCAGCGCCTACTTCTCTTTAGCCGGAGAACACTCCCCCGCCGAATATCGCCAGGCAATCATACATCTGACGCTATTTGTGTTTGTGGCGCTGCTGATTTGTTCGTTTAACGCCGCGCTGCGTTCGGCGCAGGAGGGTTTGCGGCGTTCGGAAATCAATTTCCGCTCGCTCGTGACCAATGCTCCCTACGGCATTTGCCGCTGTGATTCGGACGGCATTCTGCTGAGCGCCAACCCGGCGCTGGTGAGCATGCTGAGCTACGCTTCGCCCTCCGAGTTGGTGGACGGCAACTTGGCGAACCTGTATGCCGATACCCAACAATGGTTTGTGGTCGCCGACCATTTTCGCTCCTCGCATCGCTTCAACGGGTTGATTGCCGATTGGGTCCGTAAGGACGGCATTCCCATCACCGTGCGCCTTTCCGGTCGCACCATTCGCGACGAACACAACTCAACCTTCTTCGAACTGTTCGCGGAGGACGTAACCGAGCACCGAGCCTTGGAGCAACAACTCCGCCAGGCCCAGAAGATGGAGGCGGTCGGCCGCCTGGCCGGTGGCATTGCGCACGACTTCAACAACCTGCTGATGGTAATCTCGGGATACTGCGAGTTCCTGCTGGAGCGAATCGGTTCCGACCCCGCTGTCCGTGGCCCCGCTCAGGAAATCGCCAACGCTGCCAACCGCGCCACCGCCCTTACTCGCCAGCTCCTTGCCTTTAGCCGCAAGCAAATGCTAACCCCCAAGGTCCTGGACCTGAATGCCGTGGTCACAGAAAACTTCAAAATGTTGACTCGGTTAATCGGGGAAGACATCGAGCTGGTCATGGTCCCTGGGAGCGACCTGGGCCCGACCAAGGCTGATCCCGGCCAGATTGAGCAAGTCATCATGAACCTCGCGGTCAATGCCCGGGACGCAATGCCTCGCGGCGGCAAGCTCACGATTGAAACCGCGAATGTTTCGCTGGACGAAAGTTATGCTCGTCTTCACCCTCCCGCGGAACCGGGCGAGTACATAATGCTCGCCATGAGCGACACCGGTGTAGGAATGGATTCCGAAACCCAGAGCCGCATTTTCGAGCCGTTCTTCAGCACAAAAGGAGCAAAGGGTACCGGCCTCGGACTTTCCATGGTCTACGGCATCGTTAAGCAAAGTGGAGGCTACATCTGGGCCTATAGCGAGCCGGGCAAGGGAACATCCTTCAAAGTCTACTTGCCTCGGGTAACGGAGACTGGCGAAGCGGCTGTGTTACAACCTGCGACCGCGGCCAAAGCGGTTCAGCAAGGACGCGAAACTGTCTTGCTGGTCGAAGACGAAGTCACGGTCCTGCGTCTCGCTCGCGAATACCTCGAGCGCCAGGGATACACGGTGATCGACGCCGGCGATCCCGCGACCGCGATCCTGATTTCGAACGCTCACTCCGGCCCCATTCACCTGCTGCTGACCGACGTGGTCATGCCGGGAATGACTGGGCGCGAACTGGCCAACCACCTCTGTCCGCGTCGGCCCGAAATGCGGGTGCTTTATATGTCGGGCTATACCGAGAACGCGATTGGCCAAAACGGCACGCTGGACGCCGGTATCACCCTGCTCCAGAAGCCCTTCACTCTCCTCACGCTCAAAGCAAAAGTGCGTGAGGTGCTCGACGCCCCACTCCCCAAGGAGATTTCCATGTCCGCTCGTTTAGCCATGCAAGCAGAAGCTGGTGTTGCCAACGGGAAGTTGTCGCCGTTCCGTGCGCAACGCTTCAAACTGCAGTTGCCGCTGAAGTACAGGCCAATCGGAGAAGAAGCCTGGCGCGCCGGCACCACTGAAAACATCAGTCGCTCGGGCCTGCTGTTTAGGGCGGAGGAATTAATCCCAGCCAATGTTCAACTAGAGATCAATCTCGTGTTGCCCGCAGAAATCGCAGGGCTGTCAGCAGCAGAGGTTATCGTCCGGGGCGAGGTGGTCCGCACTGTGCAAGCAGAGACTCCCTCAATGAACCCAGCTCTGGCGGCCAAGATTCTGCAATACCACTTCCAGCACGGCTCCCACATGGCGGAAGCGTAGGGCGGAGCCGCCATTCACCACCTTGGTGAATGGCCCGCAGCTACTCAGTGCTTCTCCGCGCTCTCTGCGGGACCTCGGAGCTCTCTGAGTTCAAAGGCTCTTCCGGAAGCCGGTCGCCCGAAGCCTGGAGCCTGATCTCTTCCACCTTATCCGCCATCGCATACTTCAATTCTTCAATGCCTTTCCCAGTCACCGCTGAGATCGGGAACAGCTCCAGTCCCTGCTTTTTGCAATAACGCTTCAACTTCGCCAGCTTCTCTTTGTTCGCGACATCGATCTTCGAAGCCACCATAATCACTGGTTTCTGGTCGAGGCCCGCGCCAAAGCTTTTTAGCTCGCCTTCGATCACTTCGATGTCCCTGACGGGGTCGGGACGGCCGCTCGCGTCCGACACATCCACCATGTGCACCAGCAACCGCGTGCGCTCGATGTGCCGCAAGAACTGTATGCCCAAGCCTGACCCTAAATGAGCCCCTTCAATCAGCCCAGGAATATCCGCCACGACAAAGCTGCGCTCTTCCTTCGCTTCGCCGACCGCAACTACGCCGAGATTAGGTTGCAGAGTCGTAAAAGGATAATCAGCAATCTTCGGCCGAGCCGCCGATATTCGCGAAATCAGTGTGGACTTGCCAACGTTCGGAAAACCGACCAACCCGACATCGGCCAGCAACTTGAGTTCCAGCCGAAAGACGCGCTCTTCGCCGGGCCGACCCTCTTCGTGCTCACGCGGAGCCTGATGCGTGGAGGTAGCAAAGCGCGCATTCCCGCGCCCGCCGCGCCCGCCGTGAGCAATTACCACGCGTTCATCCGGGCGGGAAAAATCGTGGACCTTCTCGCCCGTTTCCGCGTCATACACAATCGTGCCCACCGGCACTTTCAGCAAAACGTCCGCGCCTTCGCGTCCCTTGCAGTTCGAACCTTCGCCATGACGTCCGCGCTCCGCCTTGTACTCCGGGTTGAAACGGAAGTGAACCAGAGTGTTGTGGCGCTCGCTGGATTCCATAATGACGTCGCCGCCATCCCCGCCGTCGCCCCCGGATGGCCCACCCCGCGGAACATACTTCTCCCGCCGGAAAGCCAGACAGCCATTCCCGCCATCCCCAGCCTTCACCCGAATTGTGGCTTCATCGATAAACATGGGAACCTACGTTTTCCTTTGTGTACCTTCGTGTCCTCTGTGGTTGATGAACTTCAAATGCTTGAACCACAAAGAACACAAAGGTACACAAAGGAAAGAGAGCTACTGCAACAAAAAAGCCTCGGCCCAAAGGCGAGGCTGTGTGCCGCGGGCACCCTAGCCCGCGTGGCAATGTCAAAACTTACTCCGCAGCGACGGGTTCGATCATCACGTACTTGCCCAACTGGCCCCGATCCTTGAACACAATCTTGCCCGTGATCTTGGCAAATAAGGTATCGTCCTTGCCGCGTCCAACATTGAGGCCGGGCTTCACCCGCGTCCCCCGTTGCCGCACAATAATCGTACCGCCAGGAACCAGTTGTCCGCCAAAAGCCTTGAAGCCTAATCGTTGCGCATTCGAATCGCGCCCGTTTCGAGATGTGCCTTGCCCTTTTTTATGTGCCATAACTTGATTTCCTTTGTTTCGTCCCGCGCGACCTCGTTGTCATCCCGAGCAACCTCGTTGTCATCCCGAGCGAAGCGAGGGATCCGCAGTTGCTTTAGACGCGTTATTTCTTTTTCTTCGGCGCAGCTTTCTTAGCCGCCGACTTCTTCGCCACAGCCTTCTTCTTCGCCGGAGCCTTATGAGCCTTCGCCTCGGCTTTAACCTCACTTGCCTCTGCCGGAGCCAACTTCTTCGGCTTGGCCACTTTCTTGGGAAGATCCGGAGCGGAGAACTTCTGTCCATCAAACGCGATCTCCGTAATCCGCACCGCCGTATATCCCTGACGATGCCCGCGCAGCTTCTTGTACTGCTTCTTGCGCTTGTAATGGAAGACCAGAATCTTCTTCTCGCGGCCCTGTTCGACCACGTCGCCGCTCACCAGCGCTCCCGACTGCGGCTTGCCAATCTGGCCATCACTGGCCGAAACCGCCAGCACATCGCTGAACTCGACGTGACCGTCAGTACCGGTGCCGCGGCTCTCCGTACCCACGCTCTCCACGCGGATCACATCGCCGGGCGCAACCCGGTACTGCTTCCCACCTGTGCGGATGACCGCGTACATGCTTATCTCTCCTAAGCTCCGGCGCGTCCGCTATCAGCGCGAGGGGAAAACGTATAGTCCATCCCGTCGCACACCGGCGCGATCTGCGGAACCTGATGATTTCTATGCTTGCTGCTCTCCGCGTCGGCGCTCTCGGCAACCACAGCGGACGGCCCCAGAACGGAACCGCAAGTACAGGCAAACTCAACTATTCTAACGTGTGTTACGGAAAAGCGTCAAACCGCCTTGCGAGTTTGGTGGCTCAAATTTCGATGATTCGAGTAGCTAGGTCCACAATTTGATGTCCACCATGTCTTCCTCCTCCGCTGGCGGAATCGGGGAAGACGGGGATGATACGCAAGACGACTCGTTACAGGAAGGTTTCTACTAATGCCACAAAGTTTGGAGCGACGAGTTTGAGAGTGGAAAGTATTTCTCCTCTTTGTCGCCGGATATTAACGGCTTGAGCGTTCAGCTTTTCGAGTATCTGATATGGATTCAAATGAAATTGATGGATCAGAAAGTCATCAGGCGAATGGCAGAGGATGTCGAATTGGGCAAGATAACTGTCGGGAAAATCATTGATGTTGCTTGTCACGATTACATGCGCGTGCCCCGTGATAGCTGCAGCTAAAACGTGCTTATCATTTGGATCAGGGACACCATCTAGTGGATCGGATAAACAAGACGGGACGGGTATCGAAGCTTCCGGGAACGCTTCGGACATCTGGGTAATGCGGTGATCGCGTTGTTGTCTAGATAATCCGATTCTACTTTCCAGCGTGTCACCGACCTCCTGAAGTATTCGATTACTCCAGATAGGTCGGTACATCGCTGGATCCTTTGCGAGGCGCAATAGCGTATCGCAGAGGCACATTGGTACGAGCACGCACGCGTCTAAAAGAGCTGTGTACTCATTGTCCTGGTTTACAATCATCTGGCACTTTGTCGTAGGTCCCCTGTTCCGCTTCTATGCGCGCCAAATCGTCTAACGTTTTGCTACGCACAGCATCGCGTTTGGCCTTGTAAGCTAGCACATCGCGGGCATACAAACGCCGATGAGTACCTACCATGTGACACTGAATTTCTTTCTTTTCCAGCAACCCAATCAAGAACTGACGGGACATGCCGAGTAACTTGCTGGCCTCAACAGTGGTTAGCGACGCATTGCTTTGTAGTATGGTTACCGAGTGCCCCGCCTTCAGGTCGGCAAGCAGTGTACAAAGGAACGAGTACAACGTGCTGGGCAGAATTTGTGTTTTCCCGTCTGGACCGACAAGCTTCGCATCTGCTGTACGAAGCTTCTCGTAAATGTCCTGTATTTCACGCTGATCCTTTCCTGAGATTGGAACAGCAGCAGAACCAACATTCTTTTCCTCCGTGGTATTCATATTTTCGCTCCTCTGGGTCACCCGTGTAGACCCTTCCCAGATTCGGTCCTATAACAGGACCGTCCATAGCCCCCATCGCGTTATCTACTACCCATATGCTATATTCGCTATAACTGATGTAAATGTAATCGCAATGTGGTATAAGTTCAAGCAGAGATTTGTAAAGATTTGGTCACCGAAGTATTGGGGTTATCACTTGATAAACCCTAGATGTTGGGTTTTCTACGAAGGCAGGCCCTAATGCTGCGGTTTTTGTTTGATTTGAGGGTTTGATTCTGAGTTAATAGACCCAGTTCCTCACGTCTAGCGAGGCGTGAGATTGCCCCCATCCGGCCGAGGTGTTTGCACCACCAAGCCGGATGGGAACGTTGCCAACCTTAACCAATGGGCTTTTAGGCCCATCTTCGGAGGTCAAAGTGGCAAAGCCACGTAACGCCAAGCCTACAAACGGGGCTGTATTCAGCCCGAAAATCACACTCAAGAACGGCCGCGTGATCTACGCTGCCGACTACGGACTGAAAGCCTTCTGCTTCCATCCGCGTTTGCCTAAGAAGCGCTAATCCCATGCCGGGTACTCGAGTGCCCGGCATGTTTTTGCTCGTGGAGGCGTGGCAGAGTGGTTTAATGCGGGCGATTTATAATCGCCTGATCGGGTCTCACCTTAGCCGGAAACACCCAATCCGTAGGTCCGAATCCTACCGCCTCCGCCGTACCCCTCTCACGGATCAAGTCCAAGAGTCTATCCGCTGTCCAGCGGAATCTCAAGCCCACGAAAGACCCCTGGCCGTCAAGACCACTCTGTTTACTTTGCTGATACTCCTACGATACCAGACCTCGGAGTTATCCTTGTTCGCCCTAGGATAATACGAATCATTATAATAATAATAATTATTTTTGCACAGTGTTTATGCCAACGGCACCCCCAAAATGGCAAAACCATCCACAACCGTAAAGGAGAAAAGAGGAGTCGCGTGGTACATCCCTACGCCTCTGCGACACTGGTTGAACAGCCATGCGGAATACTTATCGGCGATTGGAAAAGAAACTTCGACAGATGCAATGGTCGTTGAGTGGCTAAAGGAAAGACTGAAGATTGAAGAGAGAAAGCGTGATCCCCGTGCGCTGGAGCGTGCGACGGAGACGCATGATGGGGGAGTGCCAGACTCGGATCATGAAAACAGACAAGGGAGAGTTCGACGAAGTCCTCCGTCCGATGCTGCAAAAGCCTCCGCAGAAAACCGCAAAGATACACGCTAAGAAGAAACCGAAGGCGGCTGGCCCACCTTAACGACCGATTCTAATCTCCAGGGTGCCCCTCGATAAGAGCCGGGAGCATGCGCCATGACGCCACCGTCTATCCCGCGTCTTCAACCGTGAGCTTCAGTCCAACGGCCTTAGTCACGGCAACCAGCGTAGAGAGCCGAGGGTTTCCCCGTCGCGACAAAGCGCGATACAAACTCTCGCGTTCAATTCCCGCAGCTTTGGCCACCTTGGCGAGGCCGCCGCGGGCCTCCGCAATACGACGCAAGGCGATCAGGAGCACGCCGGGTTCCCCCTCCTCCTCCAACGCTGCTCTGAGATACTCGGCCGCGAACTCTGGATTGTCGCGCAGTTCACGAATCGTAGCCTCATCGTGAGATACGCTCGCCTTGCGTTTCATTGGCTTCGTTCCTTGTAGTCGTTCAAATATTCCAACGCGCGTCTGATGTCGAACGATTGTTTGCGCTTGTCTCCTCCGCAAAGTAACAACACGCGAGCCTCAGCCACCGGCGCGTAATAAATGCGATAGCCCGGTCCCCAGTCGATCCGTAACTCATGCAACCCACCCCGCAACGATTTGCAGTCACCAAAGTTTCCAGCCGCGAGCCGGTCGATGCGGGCCACGATCTTGGCCCTGGTTCGAACGTCTTTCAGCCTCGCCAGCCACTCTCCGACGACATCGGTGCCGTTGGCTGTAACATAACGGCAGATTTCTATGGGCAGGATCATTGTAACTTATAAGTTACAGACGCGCAAGGACCCAAAATTGTGTATCCCTGGGACACGATCCGCAGATTAGTCCCGACGGGCCGCTTGTCAAGGTTATCCGTCACAGCCCGCAGGGGACGAAATTCACGTGGTTTTTCCTTGCTCCCGCCCGGCAACACAGATACGATAGGAAGAGCGCGGTTAGCTATTTGAGAATGGCTGCAAGACGCTCGCTCTTTGACAACCCGGACCGCTGGCCCTCGGAACCAGCTTCCGTTCCCAAAACGGGAGCGCAACCGCCTGCTTTGAAACGTCTAAGCCCTTATTCCGGAATATTTTACGCATAAGTCCTTATTCCTCAAAGATTTTGGTGGTAGTGTCGCCCTAACTCCATGATTCCAAAAGATCAGGGGGGAGGGGGTATACGCATGATTACTCAAAAGTAAATACCCGCGAGTGACGCTCATCGGCGCCAACTTTCCGGTCGCCGCGCGAGTCGCCTGAGAGGTCCGCGCACGCGCTACAATCAATCTGTGCCACCACGCATCGCCATCCCGGTTCCACATTCCACCGACCCTGAGTATGCCGAGCGCTCCCTGCCGCAATACGAACGGGCCGTCGAAATGGCCGGAGGAGAGCCGGTTCGCATCCCGCTGGATCAGCCGCCCGCGGAAGTAATGAAGCTGATCGAGCGCTGCGACGCGGTATTGCTGCCGGGAAGCAAAGCCGACGTCGATCCCGCGAAGTACGATGCGCTGCGCGATCCGCAGACCGCCGCCGCTGACGCCGGTCGCGACACGGTCGACGAGTTGCTGCTGCAGGACGCCTACAACATGCGCAAGCCGGTCCTGGGCATCTGCTACGGCCTCCAGATTCTGAACGTATACCGCAGCGGCACTCTGATCCAACACATCGAGTCTCCCGTGAATCACGCCGCGGGACGAAAAGTCGCCATAGCGCACAGCGTAGAAGTAACACCGGAATCGAAGCTGCAGAGGATCCTGCAGGCGAATATGGAAGCGTCCGGCGAGCGAGCTGCGGAGCGGCGCCAGAATGCAGCCCACGGCGTAAGCCGTGGGTGGAAAGCCGAAAATGATCGAGCTCCGGAGGTGCGAAAGAAGTGTGGTGACAGTGCCGCCGAAGGAACGCCACTCGTTGTGCCGGTGAATTCCAGCCATCACCAGGCCGCGGACGTTGTCGGCGACGGATTGCGCGCAGTCGCCCGCTCTCCGCAAGACGGGGTCATCGAAGCGCTCGAGGGCACGTCCCCGGATCACTTCGTTCTGGCGGTGCAGTGGCATCCCGAGCGATCCGTCGACGAAGACGAACCTTCGCGCGCAATCTTCCGAGCCCTCGTCGACGCCGCCCGAGTCCGGCACGAAAAACTGAAAGGAGAATTCGAGTCCGTCTAAAGAAAAAACTGCCACGGATTACACGGGTTCACACGGAACAATCCGAGAAAAATGAACCTGAATTATCCGTGAGAATCGGTGCAAATCCGTGGCTAGTTTTTCTTCTCCAACAGCACGACAACGTTCGCGATTGCCGCGTTGTCAGTGCTCAGGCCTTCAGGCGTCTTGGCCTTGAGGCCAACACAATCGGCGGGAATGCCCAACAATTCCGCTACATGCTCGCGGATAGCAGCGGTATGCGGACCAATCTTGGGCGCGGCAAGAACAAGCGTCGAGTCTACATTGACTACCGCATAACCGGCAGCCCGAACCCGCGTCAAAGCCTCACGCAAAAAAACGGCGGAGTCCGCGCCCTTCCACTTCGGATCGGACGGGGGAAACAGCGTGCCAATATCGGGTGCGGCGATGGCCCCGAGCAAAGCGTCGGTAACCGCGTGCAAAAGCACGTCGCCATCGGAGTGGCCACCGAGCCCTTTCGGATGAGCCAGAGTGACTCCCCCGATCTTGAGAGCAACACCAGTTTTGAATTCGTGAGAATCCCATCCGAATCCGATTCTCATAGCTGGTTGTTTTTTCTTAGTCTTCAAATCTAAATTCGCGCCTCATGAACCTGCCTTCAAATAAAACTCCGCCAACTCCATGTCTGCCGGCGCAGTGATTTTTATATTTCTCGCCGACCCCATAACCACCGCGACTGCATGTCCCGAGCGTTCGACCAGCGAAGCTTCGTCCGTCCCCACGAATCCGTCGGCTGCTGCCTCGTCGAACGCTTTCTTGAGCACATCGTAGCGAAAGCCTTGTGGAGTCTGCGCCATGACTACACGCTCCCGCGGAAGCGTGGCCGTGATCAAAGCTCCATCGGATGTGCGCTCGACTTGCTTCACTGTGTCGACCGCTGGCACGCCAGCAATGGCCGCGCCGAATTTCTGCGCCGCCCGAATCACATCATGAATGATTTCCTCAGTAACGAACGGACGTACGGCATCGTGGACCAGCACAATGTCGTCGTTCGTCGCGGAAACGGAACTCATCGCGTTCGCGACGGAGTGCTGGCGGTGCTCTCCACCTTCCACCAAATGAACCTTCTTCTGCAGAATGTCTTTGGCATCTTTTTCCAGGCGGGCGCGGAATCCTTCGATCTCATTGGCACGCAACGCAACGTAGATCTCCGACACCTCCGGACTCGCTACGAACTTGCGCAAAGTGTGAATGAGAATGGGCACACCGCCAAGTTCAGTGAACTGCTTGGTCGCCCCGGGCTTTTTGCCCTTGGCGCTCGGAGCCGAGGCCATGCGCGTCCCCAAGCCCGCTGCCGGAATGATTGCAATCACCTTCATAGCGGGCTGCAAGTATACGAGGGTGAGTGCGCGAGTTCAAATCGGCTTCAAAGCCTGATGAGATACAGGATTTACCCTAGGCGCATTTTGCTCGCGTCGGGAACCCTCTTTCCCACCGCCACCGTGAAGCATCGGGTCAGTATCGTCTGCTTCGTCCCAAGTTAAGTACGCTCAATCACTTGCATTGAGCGAAACCAGAACGAACCTGGCAATCAACTTGCACATCCAAAGAGTGGTTGCGTGAAAAGGGAGGAATCGTGAACAGAACTCGTTCCTGGTTTGGGCTCGTGACATGCTGTGCCACTCCGGCCTTGGTAGTGGCTTTGTCGTGCGCTCTCCTTTTTGTTAGCGCTGCCGTGGCATTCGCAGCTGCCGATGGTGGAAAGGTGGTCGAGCTTGCAACTCAGGCAACGGACAATCCCGGGACGAGAGCATTTGCTGGCCTGATTACTGACGATCACTGCGGCGCGAGGCATGAGATGGAGTCGGGCATGAATCCAGCGGAGTGCACAAAGATGTGCGTGCGGAACGGTTCAAGGTACGTGCTGGTCAAGGGCAGCAAGACATACGCTTTGGCGGGAGACGAAAGTAAACTCGAGGGGCTGGCTGGTCAGCGAGCGACCATCGTTGGCGCTCTTACGGGACACACCATCAAAATAGTTTCGACAACTTCAGCACAGTAATTGGAAGAATCGGCGGAACTAACCTGCAATCAGTAGGTCGCTTAGGATCAATTGCCTAATCCCCAGGCCGTTCCACAATGACTGGCGCGGCTTTCTTGGGGTCTCCGTTCGGGATCGCCGTTGATGTCGTCACCACGACGGCCGGGCGGGGCTCGGTGCGGGCCATGGTTCGTTCATCCCATTTGCCGAAGATCATCTTTCCTGCCGTGGTCTGCAATACGGAGGTAACGGAAATGTCGATGGTCTTGCCAATCATTTTGCGGGCATTGTCTACGACCACCATCGTGCCATCGTCCAGGTAAGCGACTCCCTGATTGTATTCCTTGCCTTCTTTCAGGATGAACACTTTCATGGTCTCGCCCGGCAGCACGATCGGCTTCAGGGAGTTTGCCAGCTCATTGATATTCAGCACCGCCACACCTTGCAGTTGCGCCACCTTATTAAGATTGAAATCGTTGGTGATGATTTTGCCTTCGTAAAGCTTGGCCAGCTCAATCAGCTTCAGATCGACTTCGCGGACCGCGGGAAAGTCGTCCTCAACAATTTGAATTTGCACGGATGCCATCTTTTGCAGACGCTGGAGGATGTCAAGGCCACGGCGTCCGCGATTACGTTTCAGAGAATCCGCTGAATCGGCTACCAGCTGCAGTTCGCGCAGCACAAATTGTGGAGTCACGATGATTCCATCGAGGAAGCCGGTCTCGGCGATATCGGCAATACGGCCATCAATAATGACGCTGGTATCCAGAATTTTGTAACTCTTCCTGGATTGCTTCTCGCCCCCGAAAATCCCGCCCAGCGCTGCCAGATTGAGCAGATCGCCTTTATTGGCGCCGACAATCAGGCCGACGTAGGCCATCACAAACATAACCAGAATTTGCAGGAAGCTCTGGGTGTGCCCCGGAGGAATACTGTTGCGAATCACCAGGGCGAACAGATAGGCACCGAAAATTCCTAACACGCTGCCGATCGCAGCTCCGATCAGACGTTTCAGACTGACCAGACGAAGCCGCCACTCGAAGGTGACGATGGCAATGCCGAGGAGCGCTCCGACCCCGGCATCCATGTTGGCAGGCAGGTCAAACGGCTGAAGCTTGTAACAAGTAAGAGCAACAAAAATAACAAATAGTAGACGAACCGCTATTAAGTCCACGGATGGACCTCCTCGGAACCCACGTGCCTAACCTTCAAGTGGAGTTCCGCACCGGCCGCCCAACCGCCGAATGTATTGCGGCCAGTGATCTTATATGCGGAGCCTATGAATGAAACGGCTATGAAACTGCGCTCCGCTCTTTTTCCTCAAACCTGTCCAGAAATCAGACAGAGGCAATCCTACAAATATTCCAGTGGAAGTATATACCTGATGGGAAGCGCGCGAGATTACGCAGGTCACCGCCCGAGGTGATAAGCAAACTGATCGGAACGGTCGAGGCGGGCTGCTGGTAGACTTTCGGGATATGAAAGCTATTGTCATCAGTCGGTTAGGTGGGCCGGAAGTGCTGGAAGTCCGAGATGTCCCGGATCCCGCGCCCAGTCCAGAACACGAATTCGTCCGGGTGCAGGCTGGCGGTTTGAACTTCGCCGACTTCATGACCGCGCAAGGCGGATATCCGGGAACGCCGAAACCTCCCTTGATTGCCGGCCGCGAATTTTGTGGCACAAGGGAGGGCGATGGGCGACTGGTGATGGGCTACACGCAGTGGGCGGCGTTTGCTGAGCGCGTCGCGGCCCGGGCCGAGTTGTTGTGGCCGGTCCCGGCGAACTGGACCGCAGAGGAGGGAGCGGCTTTCCCGGTGAACTACTTCACGGCGTACTTTGCCTACTGGAAGGCGGGACTCATCAACCGGGCGCAACCAGACACTGGCGCCGTTCCCCGAGTTCTGATTCACGCCGTCGCAGGCGGCGTGGGAACGGCGGCGGTGCAGATCGGAAAGCTGCTCGGAGTAGAAATGTATGGGACATCTTCTTCGGATGAGAAGCTTGCGCGAATGAAGGGACTTGGCTTGCAGCACGGCATCAACTACAAACAGCACGACTACGAAGAAGTGATCAAAGGTCTGACTCGCGGCGACGGTGTAGACGCAGTGTTTGAAATGTTGGGCGGCGAACACACCACCAAAAGTGTGCGATGCCTTGGAGACTTCGGCCGCGTGATCGTATATGGAACCGCAACCGGTCAAAAATCGAACCTGGATCCGCGGCTGCTTTATGCGAAGGGCGCAAGCGTGCACGGACTCTGGTTGACATATCTATCAGCTAAGCGGGAGCTGATGAATAAAGCCTGGCAGCAACTCTCAGAGTGGACGTCGCAAGGCCACCTTCACCCCGTGATCGGGCACGTGTTGCCGATGGAGCGGGCAACCGAGGCATACCGATTACTGGGCGAGGGAAAAAACTTCGGGAAAGTGATTCTCGAGATCACGTAGGTTCACACCGCCGAACACGGATCCGCTGTTCGCTCCCGAACGCGACGAATCCATTAGCGGACACCTCAGGTCATCGCAGTGTGTACTTCTCACTTGTAATCAGCACATTCTTGTTGAGTCTGTTGGAAAGCCGCGTGCAACGGTCACTTCAGATGTCGAGCTTTGTGAAATTTTGTGAACTTTCGTAACAAAATGCGCGTAGTGATAGACAACAAATGTTGTGCAAGTCACGACCCGGCTCAATTGCTAACGACGCTGCTGATGAAGCGTCCAAGTGAATAGTTGCGGTTCGCAGCGCAAGGGAACTAACGGGCATCTAATGACGTATTAGACACAGTGAGGATGGAAGTCGGACGACCAACCAGCCGAGCCGACTTTCAAGAAACAATTTCAGGGGTTAAGGGACTGGTTCACTCTCGGTTTGGCGGCCCAGGTGAACGCAATCCCTGCAGCAGAGAGCCCGCGGTCTTGCGGCCACGCGCTTTCTTCTTAACCCCGCGGCAGCATTGTAAGTCTTTCGCGGCAAAACGCAAGTTTTTCGTGCAAGACGAGTCCAGGCCGCCCACAAACGATTCCCGACGTTTATCGGGAAAGAAAAGGAGTGTTATGAAATTCCAAAGTATCTCCAAGAGTTTGCTGGTGGGACTGGCTCTGTTGCTTGCGACAACCGCATTCGCGGCTGCCAACAAGGGAACGATGCAGTTGCTGGATCCGGTTACGGTCAGCGGAAAGCAATTGCCCGCTGGTGAGTACTCGGTGCAGTGGGATGGCAGTGGTCCGAACGTTGAGGTGAACATTATGAAGGGAAAGAAGGTCGTGGCCACAACCCCGGCGCGGCTGATTGACCTGAGTCAAAAACCAGCCAGAGACGCTGCCGTGGTGAAGAATAACGACGATGGCAGCAGGTCCCTGGCTGAAATTCACTTTGGTGGGAAGGCGTATGGCTTGGCAATCGGTGCCGAGTCAACCAGCATGGACGGTAGCGGCAGCAGCAAGTAGAGCTGCTGATCTAGCGCGCGAAACGGGGAGCTTCGAGGCTCCCCGTTTTTCTCGTAATCCGGAATTACCGGCGCCCGCTCTCTACTATTTTCGCTGAAGCCAAGACATCGTCGAAGTATTAACCCAGGGTACGCTTCGGGTTGTCCTTTAGGCCTTTCAGCGCACTCTTTTATTTCAGCGCTGCATTTAGTTCTTTGACAGTGCTGCCTTCAAATTCAGTTCCGAGTCAGCGAATATTGAGATGTCTTTGGTCCAGGCCTTGTATCCATCCTGCGAGACTTTCACCGTGTGCATGCCCGGGGAAAGCTTTAGCACGGCCGGGGCATTGCCCACGAAGTTGCCGTCCACATAAACGTCGGCTCCATCGGGCGCCGAATTCACAGTGACTGAACCTTTTCCTGAAGAAGATGAGACGGCGCTGACCGGTACTATTGATGGCCCGGTGGTCATCGACGGTTCTGCGGGAAC
>DATHPO010000190.1:0-53778 GCA_035483835.1 Terriglobales bacterium | reverse complement strand
ATGAATGAAGTACTGCAGGAATCCAAATCCCGCCTCAAGTGCCGAGGCGCCATAGCCCAACGCCCGCTCCACCGAGTGCCACAGGCTGACACGGTCGTGGACGAGCGACAACACACGGATTCGCATAATCCGTTTGCCGATAGTCCGGCCCTTTCCCAAGTACAAAGAGGCGCCGAAAAACAATACGAGGTACACGATGCTGTACCAGTTGTGAAAAAGATTGAGCTCAATCTGAATGTCACGATGCAGGATTTTCTCCAGGAACTTGCCGATGGGCACCGCTGCCAAGACAAACAGGAATGCAGCCAGGAGGAAATCGATTGCGAAGGCTGCCGCGCGTTCCCCGCAGCTCGCCAGGGGCAAGCCGTCAAGCGTACGCATGCGTTCGGTCTCGTGAGCCCTGTAGCAGCCTGTGCTGTTTCGGGTTTCTTTTAAGGTAGTCACGGCTTACGATTTTAGCCGTTTCCAACCGGTCGCCCTAGTTCAATTCTCGCATCATATAAACCCGATTCTTCTGGGTGCGGGTAGCAAATCTATCGCAAGTCTGCTGTTTCATTTCTGCGGGAACCTGGCGTTCAGGTCCAGATTCAGTTCAAGCACGTTGACTCGCGGCTCGCCTAGAAAGCTTAACTGGCGCGACTGAGTGTGCTCCTGCATGAGTTGCTTTACCTGGTCTTCCGAAATTCCACGTTGCTTTGCGACTCGTGAGACTTGAAACTCAGCAGCTGCGGGAGAGATGTCGGGATCGAGGCCTGAAGCGGACGCGGTTATCAAATCGACGGGTACAGGCTGGCCGGGATTGTCCGCTTGGTTAGTGGCGACGTCTGCCTTCACCCGGTCGATCAAATGCTGATTGGTGGGGCCCAGCTGCGAGCCGTTCGAATTCGCGGCGTCGTATCCGTTGCCTGCCGCCGAAGGCCGCGAGTGAAAATAGCTGGGACCGAGGAATGACTGACCGATGATGCGCGAACCCACGACTTTGCCGTCTTGCACAATCAGCTGGCCGTTGGCTTTGTCTTTGAAAAAGAGCTGCGCCAGTCCCGTGACCACCATCGGATAAACGATTCCCAGCAGGATCGTGGTCACGATCGTCATCAGCACCGAAGTTATCAAGTTCTTTTTCATGACAATCCTCTCAGGCCATCCCCACGCTTGTGATAAACATATCGATCAGCTTGATTCCAACGAACGGCACAATGATGCCGCCAACGCCGTAGATCCAAAGGTTTCGGCGCAGCAAGACCGCAGCTCCCATGGGCCGATATTTCACTCCGCGCAGAGCGAGGGGAATCAAGGCAACAATGATCAGCGCGTTGAAAATCACCGCCGACAAAATCGCCGACTGCGGCGTCTTGAGCTGCATGATGTTTAGCGTATTCAAGACCGGAAAGGTCGCCGCAAACATCGCCGGAATAATCGCGAAGTATTTGGCTACGTCGTTGGCGATGGAAAACGTGGTGAGGGCGCCGCGAGTCATGAGCAACTGCTTGCCGATTTCGACGATCTCGATGAGCTTGGTGGGATTGGAATCGAGATCGACCATATTGCCGGCTTCTTTCGCCGCCTGCGTGCCGGTGTTCATGGCCACGCCGACGTCGGCCTGCGCCAATGCGGGAGCATCGTTGGTGCCATCACCGGTCATGGCGACCAGCTTGCCTTGTTTCTGTTCGCCCCGAATCAAATCCATTTTGTCCTTCGGCGTTGCTTCCGCGAGGAAGTCATCGACGCCGGCTTCTCGCGCGATGGCGGCTGCGGTCAGGGGATTGTCTCCAGTAATCATTACGGTCTTGATTCCCATGGCGCGAAGCTGATCGAAGCGCTCGCGCATTCCACCTTTGACAATGTCCTTGAGGTGAATCACGCCGAGAGCCCGGCGATTCTCGGCGACTACCAGCGGAGTTCCTCCTGAACGCGCCACAGTTTCCACGGCAGCCTGAACTTCTTTAGGAAGAACGGTGCCGTGCTGGGTCAGATATTTTGTGATGGCATCCACTGCACCCTTGCGAATCTCGCGGCCATCCATGTCCACGCCTGACATGCGGGTTTGAGCGGTGAACGGAATGAATGTGGCTTCCTGCGAGGCTAGTTCCCTGCCTCGAAGGCCGTAGCTTTCCTTGGCAAGGACAACGATGGAGCGACCTTCCGGAGTTTCATCTGCCAAGGAAGAGAGTTGGGCTGCATCCGCCATCTGCGCAGCAGTAATCCCAGGTGCGGCTATGAATTCCGACGCCTGCCGGTTTCCCAGAGTAATGGTCCCGGTTTTGTCGAGCAGAAGAGTGTTAACGTCGCCAGCAGCCTCGACCGCTCGCCCGGACATGGCCAGGACATTGTGTTGCACCAGGCGATCCATGCCAGCAATTCCGATGGCGGAGAGAAGTCCGCCGATAGTGGTCGGAATCAAGCAGACCAGCAACGATACCAGCACAAAAACGGTTTGCGGTGAACCGGAGTAAATGGCGAAGGGCTGCAGAGTCACGACGGCGAGCAAGAAGATAATCGTCAGTCCTGCCAGCAGAATGTTCAGCGCGATTTCGTTCGGCGTCTTCTGGCGTTCAGCTCCTTCTACCAGAGCGATCATGCGATCCAGAAAGGTTTCGCCGGGGTTGGACGTGATCTTAATTTTCAGCCAGTCGGAGAGCACGCGTGTGCCGCCGGTTACAGCCGAACGGTCGCCACCAGCCTCGCGGATTACAGGCGCGGATTCTCCGGTGATTGCCGATTCGTCGACTGATGCCACGCCTTCGAGAATCTCACCGTCGCTCGGGATGAACTCACTGGTGGCAACTCTCACTAAATCGCCCGCACGCAATTTGGAACTGGCAATCTGTTCGATTTTGCCATCGGGCAGCAGACGATTGGCGATTGTCTCGGCGCGAGCCTTGCGAAGCGAATCGGCTTGCGCCTTGCCCCGGCCTTCCGCCATGGCTTCGGCGAAATTTGCAAACAGCACGGTAAACCAAAGCCAGAGCGTGATCTGGAGGTTAAAGCCGAACGCTCCCTGATTTCTGAGAACGTCGCGAATCAACAGAATCGTGGTGGCGACGCTGCCCACTTCGACCACGAACATCACCGGATTCTTCATCATGTTCCGCGGATCCAGCTTTACCAGGGAATCCAAAAGCGCGCGGCGCACGATTTTCATGTCCCAGATCGATTTCGATTTCTTCTCTGCCATAGTTCCTCAGAAAGTCTTCCCGACTGACATCAACAGGTGCTCGAGTATGGGGCCAAGGCTTAAAGCCGGGAAAAACGTCAGCGCTCCCACGATCAGAATCACGCCCACCAGCAACACGCTGAACAATGGCGTGGTCACGGGGAATGTTCCCAGCGACGGCGGCACATATTTTTTCTTGGCGAGATTGCCAGCAATCGCCAGCATGGGAATGATCATGAAGAACCGCCCCACCAGCATGGTCATTGCGCCCGAGGTGTTGTACCAGAGAGTGTTTCCGTTCAGGCCTCCGAAGGCCGAGCCATTATTGCCCGCCATCGATGTGAAGGCATACAAAATCTGGGTCAAGCCGTGAGGTCCTGGATTGCTGATGCTGGATGTGCCAAATCCCTGCACGGACGAGATAGCCGTAAGCACGAGAATCACAAGAGGAAAAACTAGCGTGACCAGCATCGCCATCTTCACGTCATAGGCTTCGATCTTCTTGCCCAAATATTCCGGCGTGCGGCCGACCATCAGTCCGGCGATGAACACCGCCAGGACAACGTAGATCAGAATGCCGTAAAGCCCAGCGCCCACGCCTCCGAAAACGGTTTCGCTGAGCATGATGTTCGCCAGCGGCACCATTCCACCGAGCGGTGTATACGAATCGTGCCAACCGTTGATCGCTCCGCAACTGGCGTCGGTCGTGACGGTCGCAAAAAGTGTGGCGTCGGCGATACCAAACCGGACTTCTTTGCCTTCCATGTTGCCGCCGGACTGGAATGCGCTCACGCGTTGATCCGCTCCCTTGAGCAACGGATTACCCCGCGCCTCTGCCCAATAAGCAGTTGTAACTCCGCATAGGAATAAGAAAGCCATTGCGGCCCACACCGCCCATCCATGGCGTTGCGATCCGGTCATGCGGCCGAGCGTGTAGGTCAAGCCCGCGGGGATAAGGAAGATGGAAAGCATCTGCAGATAATTGCTGAGCGGGGTGGGATTCTCGAACGGGTGCGAGCTGTTCGCATTAAAGAAACCGCCGCCATTCGTGCCCAGCATCTTGATGGCTTCCTGAGACGCGACCGGTCCTTGCGCGATGGTCTGATCGGTTACCGTGTCCATTACCGGCTTGCCGTCCTGGCCGACCATTGGCTTTCCATCCGCTCCGGTTTTCTGGACCTGTTGCGGCTCAACCAGTTTCACCGAGTCGTACGGTTTCAGGTTCTGCACGACTCCCTGGGAGACCAGGGCCAGGGCGTAGACGATGCACATCGGCAGCAGCAGCCACAGCGTGGCGCGCGTCATATCCACCCAGAAGTTACCGATGGTTTCTTTTTCCCGGCGCGCAATGCCGCGAACGAAGGCGATGGCTAGCGCGATGCCAACCGCTGCCGATGCGAAGTTGTGATACGCGAGCCCAGCCATCTGGGTGAGATAGCTCATCGTGCTCTCACCCCCGTAGTTCTGCCAATTGGTGTTAGTCGTGAACGACGATGCGGTATTGAACGCCAGGTCTTGAGCGACGGCCCCGAACTTCTGCGGATTCCACGGCAGCCACTGCTGAACTCGCTCGATCAGGTACAGCAGCAACATGGAGACGCCGCTGAACATGAGCATGGCGACGGCATATTCCGTCCACCGCATCTCATGATTCTCATCGACGCCCGTCAGGCGGTACAGCGAGCGCTCGACTGGTCGCGCAAGCGGATCAAGGAACGTGCGTTCGCGGTTGAAAACCCGGGACATGAATACGCCCAGCGGTTTAGTGACCGCGAAAATCAGCACTAGAAACAGCAGTATCTGAATCCAGCCATTCACCGTCATCAGAACTTCTCCGGCATCAAGAGCGCATAAAGCAGGTAGACCATCAACAAAACACAGACCACCAGCATTAGGATCGATTCAAGATTCATGACGTTTCACCTCAGCGAATCCGATCACAAAACCGTACGTAAGCCAGTGCCATGACAAAAAATGCCAGCGTCACAGCTATGAAGATGATGTCTTTCATGAACTTTCTCCGATGGATATCTTGCCCACGATTAAATTCACCACGCACCCTCCTTGCGGCCCCACCACCACACCAGACCGAGCGTCGCCGTGTTCTGTTGTTTGCTCAGCACGCCTTGCACACTGGTCAGGAATGACGGCTGATTCGAGAAGTCACGGCGCCACTCATACCGCATCAGGAAACCATCTGCGACGTTGTAGTCGAACGTTGCTGTCGTTTCCTTTAATGCCTGATTCAGGCCGCTGAAAAGACCGCCGCGATCGGAAAGGTACTCGGCCCGACCGGCCAACGCGAACTTGGGAGAGAGTTGATATTTCACATAGGCGGCACCGCCATCGGTATGAGACGGCGCTGACGATTCTCCCGGCGCAGCATTCTTCCAAAGGCGTTCGATGACATAGTCGCCCTCGATGGCCACGGTGAGCTTCGGCGTAGTCTGCCAGCTCACATAGCTGTCGAAGATGTGAAGCCGACCATTGGGGGCAGGAATAATCGGCGCGAAACTAAGGCCCGGTTGCACTGGGATCGGCGAAGTGGGAGGCACGCTGATCCGATCTGGATGGTCTTGACCCAGGTAGTAATTCGTGGTCCAGCTTATCGTTTTGCGCGGGGTCGCGGTAAAGCCGAACAACTCATCTTTAAAGCTGTTGGTGGGTTCGACCTGATTGGTACCATTGATCAGCCAGTAGTTCAGGGCAAATTTATCGTTGACTGGGTAGCTGACACGAAAGCCCATGTGGTAGAAGGGCAGAAAGTCGAACCAGTACGACCGGGAATAGTTCATCTGATCCTTGGTGTAGTTACCTTCGATGCCAAGTGAGCTTGCCCATTTTCCGAAATCCACATTCAAGCCGCGGCCAAAGGGAACAACATAGGTGCCGTAAGCTTGAAAGATGTCGCGATAGATGTCCGGCCGCGGTTCGTTCGTAGGATTTCCCTGCAGCGTATCCGTTGCTTGACCAAATTGGAGGTCGAGACGACCTCCGAAACGTCGCCCCTCGGCAACCTCCGGCGGGTGATCGAATATCACGCTTGCCTGATTCAAGCTGAAACTGTTACTGAGAACGTCATAGGCGCGCAGCAGATTGACTCGCCCGACGGGTGCATTGAAGTTGTATTCGTAATATCCATCTATCCCAATGTTGATGGTGGTGTCGCGCAGAAAGTCGAGGCTCTTCCTGTCCTGGGGCGTGAGCGTCGCCTGCTCCACCGAAACAGACTGTGGTTGCGCTACGGACGTCAACTGCGACGCGTTCGGAACCCCCTGCGAACCGCTTGGTGGCGAATTTGATTGCAACTCTTCCACAATGCGCTTCAATTCAGCTACTTCACTTTCAAGTTCCCCAACTCGTTGTTGCAGCCCTTCACTGGTGAGGGCGTTGCCAGAAGAGTCCGTCGAAGCAGTGCAGGTTTGGCTCTGCGCACCCGCCGGCAATGAGCATAGGAAACCGATCATCAGTAACACCAGAACGCTTTCAGCAAATCTATGCGCTCTGAAGAAACTACAGGCAACCAGCACCTCCGAGAATTTCATGGCTTCACGCTCCTGTCGAAAAGTCGTCGCCAGAAGCGATAAATACTAGAACTTGACCAATATTGCCAGATTGAGCCGGTTTTCATCCCTCACTAGATCAGGAGTAAAACCTGACACGACCGAGCCGGGGGGTCCGGTGTTGCCGCCCGGAGGCGTAATGCCGCCTCGTCCCGAGAAATATGGCACGTTCGCCGCACGATGATCGAACTCCCAGCGAAATGTAATGTACTGGCTGGGCATGAAATCGAAAGTCGCGGACGCGTCCCAAGCCTTGTAAGGATCGCCAGGATTCTGGGTAAAGTAGGGCGTCCCCGAAGCAGCGGTTGCGCCATTGATGGGCGGCAACAACACCAGATAGCGGCCGGGATTGTTGATCTTTCCACCGCCTAGCGTGAAGCCGTAAAGGTTTCTGTGGAGCCACAGGCGGTTGTAGAGCATGAAGCCCAGGAAGTCCTGCTTGGGCCCTTTTGCGGAATCGCCGGCGCAGCTCACACCGCCGCCATGCTCGCATCCCATATCGCCGGTCAGCGAGAAGGCGGCCTTGCTCAAGAAATTATTTTCAGGGTGGTCGTAGTATTTGTATTCCATGCTGTCGTCAGTGTGATAGCGGACGCGCCCCGGGACGCCCAGAGTATCCTCACCCAGCATGTACTGGTTGCCTAGGATCTCGAACTTGCCATTCGGCCGCCACAGGATCTGGGCTCCAATGCCTGGCCGGTTATTAAACCGTCCATAGGACTGCCATCCGTTAATGAACCACGGCTCAATCTTCAAGTGCTCACTCGGGAATATCTGCACTCGCACACCATTGAAAAACCATGGCGTGTTTGAAGAGACGTAGGAGGGCTGGTATGCCCAGTTATCGGCGTTGTAGTAGCTGAAGAGTCCGATGTACGACATGAAGATCCCAGCATCGACATTGATCCCGTGCAATGCGTTGAAGTGGTAGCCGCCGTACGCTTCTGAAATGTAGCGGTAAGCATCCGCAAGCTGCCATTGTCCACGGGCTGGGCTGGCATCGTTGCGCGGTGTTGTCGTCGAATACATGCCAAACTGTGTCATCAACCTGCCGCGAACATTGTCAAAGTGGAAATCGCCGCCGACCCCGAGCTGGGTCAGCTGGACTTCGTACGCCCGAAACACTTCGCTCGATCCGCCGATGGTGTCATCTTTCGGATGGTTGAAATCGACAATGTAGTCCACGTCGGCCTGGACTTCCGGCGTAAAGAATTTCGTATCAAAGGGAGGTTCCTTCACACGACTGTTGCCGTTCAGCCAAGTCCAGTCGGCGAAAGCAAACGGTTCTGCCTTAGCCGGTTTCGCGGGCGGAGCGGTCTGGGGCAGCGCAGCCTGGGCTTCGGGCGGAACGGTGCTCGTAATTGCGGTGCTCGGAGAAATGCCCACCGGTGCACTCGCTTTCGCGGAATGGACGACCGTGGTCGGCTGCTCAGCGACCTCATGCTGCTTCAGCGCCGTTTCAAGTTGCTCGATGCGTTTTTTCATGGCAGCAAGTTCTTCCACGATCTCTTGCTGGGTTTGCTGATTTGCCACGCTCGCCTGCTGGTTGGGCGGCACTGCAGTAACGGCTGGAGCATCAGTAGGCGTATGTTGGCCATGCATCGGGAGAGTCAGCAACGCTGCCGCCACCACGATAAAAGCCGCCCGCTTCGTCATTTCTGCTGCGGATTTATGCATATCGTTTCTAGAATTCATGATTATCAATTCTCCACGTCGTTTAGCTGGATTGAATCTCGCGAAATAAACTCTTAGCGGTTGCAGCGACTGACTTCTCCCCTCTTTTAGAAGGGCGGCAAGAAAGCGCAGCATGAAGAGCACTGCGCCTGCACACAAGGATGTGAGGACCACATTCATTTCGACCGCTCGGGCACAATTGTCAGGAGGACGCCGCGAAAGTCATTCGACAACTGCTGACATAAAAATGGGCTAAAGAGTCCGTAAAGACTTCGTAAAGAAGACCCAACTGGTACCGGGCAGAAAACTAACAGCCCCAATCCGCTTCACCAGGCTTGGCGAAATACTGCCGATTGGATTGCTCTCCCTCGGACGTCGCCGCCAGTTCCAGCAGTGTGAGGCGGGCAGCCGCGATCATCAGCTTGCGTTCGTTTTGGGGAGCTTGCTCCCAGGAAACATCTGCTTGCCGGCTGGCGTGACCATGGAAGTCATGGGCGAGAGCCTCGTGGTAGTGATGAAAAAGTTTTGCCAAGTCTTCCGCGCATACGTTATGAATCGATGACATAAAATCCTAGCCTTTCTGTACAACTTCAGTGAGTTGCTGGATGCGTGCCTGCCTTGCTGCCGACTCGGGCTTTTCCAATGCAGTTCGGCCAGAAATCCACTCAACAAAAGCAGCATATTTACGATTGCGGGCATGACCATCTATTTTCTGCTTCCTCAACTCAACTGATTGGATAATGAACGCCGTAAAGATTGAATAAAGACTTCGTAGAATATTCGTTAAGGCCGATGAGATTGAAAAGAGAGGAATTATGCGCCAGGCTCGAAGCGGTACCCGACCCATGGTTCGGTGACGATGTAGCGTGGAGACGAGGTTTCCGATTCCAGCTTCTTGCGCAACTGGCCGACGAACACGCGAAGATATTCAATTTGTTCGGTACTCTGCCCACCCCAAATCGCGCTCAGCAACGTCCGATGGGTCACGACTTTGCCGGGATGGCGCGCCAGATACACGAGCAGATCAAATTCCTTGGGAGTAAGGTGAACATCGTGACGACGGACCGCCACCTTGTGGGCTGCGAGGTCGATACGGAAATCTCCGATCTCAATCAGCGATGCCTGTTCCTTCTCGCCCGCCGGGACCCGACGGAGACTCGCTCGCACGCGCGCCAGCAGTTCCTCGATCCCGAATGGCTTGGTAACGTAGTCGTCGGCGCCCGCGTCGAGGGCCTGAACTTTAGTCCTTTCCTCACCCTTAACCGAGAGCACGATAATGGGAATCTTGGTTGAAAGCCGCAATTTGCGGCACAGCTCCAAGCCATCCATATTCGGCATGGAAAGGTCGGTGATCACCAGATCGGGCGTCCAGTCCTTCATGATTTCGAGCGCGGTCTCACCGTCATTGGCCACGCGAATGTCGTAGCCCTGACTGGAAAGACTGGTCCGCAGCACGCGCGTGATCTGGGTTTCATCGTCCACCACGAGAATGCGGCGATGTTCGTTCATGAAGAATCAGGAGGGCTCCTGCGTAACAATGTGTACGTCCACCGGGGGCGCATCGCGCAGGAACTTGTTGATTGCAGTGAGATAGAGGTACTTTCTCCATCCGCCGGTAGCCGAACGCCCAAACACAACTTGCGTGACGTGTTTTTCGCGAACAAAGTCAGCCACAAGTTCGGCGACGCTGGCGCCCTTCAATTTGGTGATCTGCGCGCCAACATTTTCGGCGAACTGGAGATTTGCCGCCAGCGTTTTCTGGTTAGCTTCATTGTCATCCTGGCCTAGATCCACATACACAACGTGCAACTCGCCTCCCATAGCCTGGGCCATGCGCGCGCCTCGTGCGATCAAGTACTGCGCGGCTGGATTGGAGCTGATGCACACCGCGATACGCTCCCGCACGGCGACAGTTCCGCTGGCTTCGTCCTTCTCACGATACGACTCCAGACTCTGATCTACGGCCTGCGCAACCTGACGCAGCGCCAGTTCTCTGAGAGCAATTAGATTTCCCGGACGAAAGAAATTACCCAGGGCGCGACCGACGCGGTCCAGGGGATAAATGTCGCCACGGCGCATCCGGCTCTGCAGTGCCTCAGGAGTCAGGTCGGACATGACCACTTCATCCACTCGCTTGAGCACCCAGTCCGGCACCGTCTCGCGCACAGTGATTCCGGTCAAGCTCTGCACCGTCGGCGTAACGCTCTCCAGATGCTGGATGTTCATGGTCGAGAGCACATCGATGCCGGCATCGAGCAATTCGATCACGTCCTGGTATCGCTTTGCGTGCTTGCTGCCCTCTACATTCGTATGCGCTAACTCGTCAACCAAGGCGACAACGGGCTTTCGCGCCCGGATAGCATCAACGTCCATTTCCTCGAAAACCGTTCCCTTGTACTCCAATTTCTTTCGTGGAACGGCCTCAAGCTGCGCTGCCAGCTCGGCGGTCGCCTTGCGCCCGTGAGTTTCGATCACTCCAATCACCACGTCCTCACCCCGGCTATGGCGGCGGATGGCCTCGCTCAGCATGCTGAAAGTCTTGCCCACCCCCGGAGCGTAGCCCAGGAAAAGCTTAAACACGCCGCCCTTTTTGGTGGGATCAGCCTCCGCCAACCATTGCTCGGGAGTTTTTGGCATCGCGGCTATTGTCGTCGAGCGGACCAAAATTGTCGATAATGCTGTGTACCCTGATCGCCATCGCTGATCCTCAACAACAAGATCAGCTACAATCGGCGGCGTGAAACAACCAGCGTTCAAATCGGCCCTGCGCTACGCCGCGACTGCAGCGGCTGTGGTATTCGTCGTTTTCGTTTACCACGTTGTAATCAGGGTGAACCCCACTACCGTGGCGCTTACGTTTCTGGTCGGCGTACTGATCGTCTCGGCAAACTGGGGGCTTCAGCCTGCCGTTTTCATGGCGTTAGTCGCCACGCTGGCTTTCAATTACTACTTTCTTCCCCCCGTCGGCACTCTAACCATTGCCGATCCGCAGAATTGGGTCGCCCTGTTTGCTTTCCTGGTCACCGCCATCATCGCCAGCCAACTGGCAGAGCGAGCGCGCCGGGAGGCCCAAAGCGCGAACGAGCGCCGCGGCGAAGCCGAGCGTCTTTATAAATTCAGCCAGCAACTTCTTTCCAGCGATAACGTGGTCGAACTCTTGAATGCAATCCCGCGTTACATCGTGGAAAGTTTCGGCGTCAGAGCAGCAGCTGTCGCCTTGCCCAACCGGCCGGACGTCTATCGGTCGAGCTCCGCTACCCATGACTTGGAAATCCATGATCTTCAGCTGGTCTGCATGCGCGGTGAACCTATGACTGTTCCGGAGAAGCATGCCGTGTTCATGCCCCTCCGGATGGGCGTCCGTGTCGTGGGCAGCATGGGTGTTTCCCACGGTATGCTTTCCCGCGAAACCCTGGACGCGATGAGCAGCCTGATTGCGATCGCGATTGAGCGAGCCGGAGCCATCGAAAAACTCGGTCGCGCTGAGGCCGCCCGCGAAAGTGAACAACTACGTTCCATCTTGCTCGATTCAGTCACCCACGAATTTCGCACACCGCTAACCGCTATCAAGGCATCCGCCACCTCGCTGCTCTCCAGTCCTGGGCTGGACGAAGCTCAACGTCTTGAACTTCTTACCGTCATCAACGAGGAAAGTGACCGGCTGAATCGCCTCGTGGGCGAAGCCGCCGAGATGGCGCAACTGGATGCCAACCAGTTCGAACTTCACTTGGAGGCGCGCCCGGTCCAGGAAGCCGTCGCGGCCGCACTGGAAAAGGCGAAGCCAGCCCTGGGACAGCATCCTGTTGATGTCCGGCTGCCCAGCAACTTGCCTCTGGTCAGGATGGACGAAGAGCGCATCACCGAAGTCATAACTCAGTTGCTCGAAAACGCGGCCAAATATTCCTCCCCCGAGTCTCCGATTCAAGTCACCGCAGAAGTTGGGAACCGGATGGTGATGACCAGCGTATCCGACCGCGGGCCAGGCATTGACGATTTCGAACAGTCCTTGATATTTGAAAAGTTCTACCGGGGTCGAGATCAGCGCCTCCAAGTTCAAGGCACCGGCATGGGCCTCGCGATTGCTAAAGCAATCGTCGAAGCCCACGGCGGCAAGATTGGCCTTACCAGCCAGCGAGGCGCTGGATCGGTGTTCTATTTCACTCTGCCCGTTGCCTAGCCTCAACACGCAAGAAACCCCGCCCCCGCAAGGCACTTTCGCTGCGAGGGCGGGGGGGTATGGTCTACGGCAAATAGTACCGGAAGGACGTGAAGAACATATTTTCCGTCGCCGCTGGGTTACCACCTACGCCACTCCAGGTATTGCGTACGATGTAGGAATACTGCGGTCCCCATTGCACTCTGCCCTTCGGGCCGTTGTAAAAGCGATACCAGAACCCGATCGTGCCTTCAATGATGTTCCGCGTGTCCCCGTTGCAGTTCGACAACCCTCCGGGGTTGAACCCGTTGGTTAGAGGCGTGCCCACCGCTCCCGGAACCGGGATGCTAGCGGTGCCGCCAGTGGGGTTAGTGGAAGTGGGAGGTGTGGCAACGGTGACAGTGGTGGCGGCTGGGGGCGTCTCAATGCCGCACCCTGAATTATTGAACAGTGGCGATCCGTAACCAACGCCCTTTCCGGAAGAACTAAGGAACGCAGTCCGGCTGTCATATTCGCCGCCAGCGTTGGCATAGACGTCCAACCTTGGGCCGTGCCATTCCAGAGTACCCAGCGCTTGATAATTCCTGACCGGAACCAGCACGCCGTCGGGGCGGACGATCGCATCCGAAAGCCCGGCACTGCCGTAGCGTCCGATGCCATTGCCGCCCAGGAAATGCAGTCCAACATCGAAATGCTTGGCGATGGTCCCGCGCATGTTGGCGCCGATCCCACCATCTGGAGACGAGTTGTTAAAAGCACCCGCTGCCGAAGGCTTGGTTGCTGCACCCAGCGGGTAGACGCGGTCGCGGAAGTCGGTGAAAATCCCGAAGACTTCAAAGTGTCCCCAACCTGGCTCGAAAGCAAGTTTGCCGACGAAGTCAGGCGAAGGATTGTAAGAGTAGTTTGCGGTCGGATTGTAAAGACCGCCGGCCGCGCCTTGCTGGCCCAGGAGGAAGTTGCTCGTGCTTCCGTGGCCGCCAATGGTTTCCTGTGCATCCTCCACCGAGAACGCCGCCCACGCTTTATTGCCAATGTTCTTGGAGATCCGGAAACCGTATTGCCGCGCCCAACTAAAGCCAACCGTATATTGCGGGTCGATGGTCATCGGCAACGCTTCGGTGCGGTTGTCGACGCCCTTTTTGGTCTCGGTGACCAGGCTCCACATTTGTCCGCCCGTGAAACTCCAGCCGCTATTCAACGCAGCCTGCGCCCACGCTTGTCTCACGCGAAGGGAATAGCTGTTGCTCTGGTTGTTATTCGAGGTCACCGCAGCCGACAGAAAGTCCGACTCGTAATAGCCAGTCAACTTGGCGGTGTTCAGTTTGCCCTCAATCAGGGTGGAAAGACGCGACTGGCGGCCGGACCCGAAGAATTCCGCCAAATGGCTCTGCCCCGCGCCATCGAATGTGATCGAGTTGAACGGCGTATTGATGTCGGCGCCGAGTCCATGCGACCGCCAGACAGTTTCTGCCGCGATGAAGCCACCCGGAGTTATCGTTACACCCTTGTAATGAATGGCCAGCGGGCTTTCTAGCTGGTCTTTGATGTTCTTTTGTGTCTCCTGTAACGAGAGCGCAGCGTTGGTAGCATTTTGTTTCAGGTCAGTCACATCAGTTCTTACCGCAGCCACGTCCTGTTGCTGTTGAGCCGCCTGCGAAGCAGCAGTGTCGGCCTTCTGCGCCGCCTGCCCCGCCGCACTCTGCGCCGAATTTACCTGTTGCTGCAACTGCTGGATGGCCGCATCCCGGCTCTGTACTTGTTGCATCAGTTGTTGAATCTGCTGTTGTTGTGCATCGATCGCCTGCTTCATTTCACTGAGCTGGCTCGAAACACTGGGCGCAGACGTCTTGACAGCCGCCTTTTTCTTGGTGGCCGTGCTGCTGCCTGCGGTCGTACCTTGCGGTGCGGGCGCCGCGAGTGCGCCAACTACCAAAGCAAACGCCAACGCCAAAGCCAATACGTGCTTCATTTCTCCTCCCGAATCGTTCAAAGATGGACAGCCGACAAAAAATATTGGTGCGACTTCTTCTGTGCTGTTGTGCAGGGTTTGTGGGACCGTTGATGCTAACTGGTCTTTATTAAAAATTGATGAATATTTGGTAAATCCTGAATGAATTGGTCCGCCCACAGGCCCAAATTGAGACTGATCGCACCTTGCCCGTGCAGCCTCGGCTGCCGCCGTCCGGGGACCGGGCGAGGCCCCTGGCCTTGCCTTTCTTATGGCTCGGCGTCACCGGGCATTCGCGGATCGACCGGTGGACCTGATCGGGTCTAAGGGGATAAATCCCACGCAACCCGTTCAAAATGAACCCACGACCCGTACCGCCCGCGTTACACTTCTAACTCATCCAAATGTGACAAACTCTTCTTCGGGGGTGCGATGAATATTCTCGAATTCACCATCCTGGTAGCGGCAGGATCGTTTCTGGCCGGATTGCTGGGATCGCTCACGGGACTAGGCGGTGGAGTGGTCCTCGTCCCCTTGCTCTCCCTTTTCTTTAAGGTCGATATCCGGTATGCCATCGGAGCCTCCCTCGTTTCCGTGATCGCGACTTCCTCGGGCGCTGCCGCCGCCTATGTGAGGGAAGGATTCTCCAACATCCGCATCGGAATGTTCCTTGAGATCGCGACCACCGTTGGCGCTTTGGTGGGAGCATTTCTGGCGGCTTTCATTTCCACCAAAGCTCTCGCCATGATTTTTGGCGTGATGCTGCTTTATTCGGCGTATCTTTCCAGAAAGCCACGACCCCGGGCACAACGCAATCTTCCGCCAGACCCCCTGGCGACTCGCCTTCGGATGAACGGGGACTTCCCCTCAGAAGAGGGAGGAATGCGCCACTACAATGTGCAGCGCGTGCCTTTGGGCTTCAGCCTGATGTTCGGTGCGGGCGCGCTTTCGGGACTGCTCGGCATAGGTTCAGGAGCGGTGAAAGTTCTCGCCATGGACCAGGCCATGAAAATCCCCTTCAAGGTCTCCACCACCACCAGCAACTTTATGATTGGTGTCACCGCCGCAGCCAGCGCGGGCGTGTATCTCAGCCGCGGGTACGTCGATCCCGGTCTCGCCATGCCCGTGATGCTCGGCGTTCTTGGGGGTTCGATGCTGGGCGCCCGCATTCTGGTCAAAGCGGAAACCAAGGCGTTACGGCTAGTCTTCAGCATCGTGATTGGCGTGCTCGGCTTGCAAATGCTTTACAAGGGATTAACCGGAGGAATCTAAATGTCCACCACCCGTTATTGGACGGACAAAACCATTGAAGAAATCGTCGGCACTCTCCTTCGTGTCGGCGTCTCTCTTTCGGCCTTCGTAGTGGCGATCGGCGCCGCGATTTACCTGGCCCGGCACGGTCGCGAACCCGCGAACTACAGGGTCTTCCATGGCGAACCCTCCGATCTGAGAAGCCTGAGCGGAATCGTCCGCGACGCCTTCCGATTGCGCGGCCGCGGCATCATCCAACTAGGACTGCTACTGCTCATCGCCACCCCGGTAGCCCGGGTAGCATTCTCCATCTGGGGATTTGCCGAAGAGCACGATCGCCTCTACATGATCTTCACCGGCATGGTCCTGATCGTCCTGCTCTACAGCCTGCTAGGCTCCGGCTCCGCCTTCTAAAAGTATGGCTTCTGAGCAAAGTTTTTCGGCCATGTGAAGCCGTGACTTCATGGTCGCAACCGATGCTGAAGTGTTTTCTGAAAACTAATCTCGAGTTACTGGGATTGAACGGGGGGGGCTGGTTTGGGAGGTGGGGGTTGGAGGCCGGTGGCGCTGAAGGTGAGGGTTCTCACTTCGCCGTAGTCGCCTTGGGTGGGTAATTTTTTGCCGTTAAATTCGAAATCCAGAGCGCCTACGTTGCCTGCCTTGATGACGATTTCGTTTTGCGCACGGACTGACTTTTGCGCCGGCGCGGTTAAGAGCGCGCGGGTGACTATTTCGCCGTCGACCGAGACGGAGAGCCAGGAGTCTTCGCGCGCCTTGATTACCAGCAGCAACGGCGCGTTGGACGGGACAGGCGGCTGCGGCTGGCTGTTGGCCGAAGTTGGCGGAGCTGGGCTGACGGCCGGGGATGGAATCGGCTGGGTCGCTACAGCGGTGGCAACCGGTGCTTCGATCGGTTTCGAAGTGGGGGCGGAGGAGTCTACGGACTCAGCGGGCTTCTTTTCTTTTTCTGGCTGAGATTGTTCAGCAGCCGCGACTGGCGGCGTGTTGGGAGGGTTGGACGGAGTCGCGTTCTGCGCGGGCGCGGCGGAATCGCTGGCCTCTTTTTCTGATTCGCGGGAGTAGAAGCCCCAGGCAGCGAATCCCAGGGCGACGATCAGGAGCACGACCGCGAATGTGCCCCACGGAAGCCCGGCGGTGGCGGGAGTCTCTTCTCGCGATGGGGGATCGAGGATCGGAGCCTGGTCGTTCTCTAATTTCTTGGCCGACGGGGTGGCTCCACTCGCCACCAGGTAGTCGGCGATGGCTTGCTCTTCATCCATACCTACGCAGCGCGCATAGGCGCGAATGAAACCCTTGTTGAAAATGCCGCCGGGAAGTTGGTCGAAATGTTCTTCTTCCAGTGCGCGCAACATGCGCGTGCCAATTTTGGTGGTGAGGGAGATGTCCTCGAGGGTGACGCCTTTTCGCTCCCGCTCCTGTTTCAGTTGTGCACCGAACGACGCCACTTGAGGTTCTCCTGCGCGCGGTATAGCCAGGTGTTCACATTAAATATATGTTATGCGACGGTTTGGGGGTCGTGCAATTTTGTGGGGTTTTGGGAAAATCGGCCACGGATTTGCGCGGGTCGGCACGGATAAAACATTAGAGACCAGAAAATCAACTTCAAAGTTCATCAAAGGAAGGAAAGAAGGAAAGAAGGGAATCTGACCGCCATTGGTCGGAACCCAGGGTCTCGAAAGGCGCGAGACCTGAGACATCCGGTTCGCTCCGCCTGGACGGACTGAGACGCCCATCGCTAGGCGACTAGGCCCTGTTGAAAACCCGTCCCGTATAACCATGATTTTCTAACCGGTTGATTCCAAACCGAATATAGTTTGCAAAAAGTTCTTGCGTTAAATGTAGTGTTATAGTTAACTATAACACTATGGCAACACGAAATGTGGCCCTAGCGAGCGAGACAGAGCGGGTTACACCGAAGGCTGCACAAAATTGAGAAGGAGAATGAAGATGAAACCACGCATCGCATTTTCGCTTTTGTTGGTTCTGATCGCAGCCACCGCTTTCGCAGCAGACGCTGCAGCGCCGCAGTCTGACGCGCAACAATCCTTCGACAAACTGAAAACTCTGGCGGGAGAGTGGGAAGGCCCCGTCACCGTCGCGGACGCGCCGGAGATGTCAGGCGCCAAAATGCACCTCTCGCTGCGCGTCACCTCGCGGGGGAACGCTCTCGTGCATGAGTTTCAGGAAGCAGGAACTCCGTTGGATCCGACCAAATACGACCATCCCGTCACCATGCTTTATGTCGATGGAGACCAGCTCACGCTGGTTCACTATTGCGACGCGGGAAACCGCCCGCGCATGACCGGCAAGATGTCTCCCGACGGCAAGACGGTCGAGTTCGAGCTCAAGGACATCAGCGGGAGCCCGGAGTACCACATGCACCATTCGGTGTTCACCATCATCGACGCCAACCATCACACCGAGGATTGGACGTTCATGATGAAGGACAAGCCGATGCACGCACACTTCGACCTGCAGCGCACCAAGTGACGCTGCTTCGAACTGAGCCATGATTGCTCTTAGAGAAATTCGCAAGCAACTAAGTTCGAGGACATTGCCATGACCATCAATCCGAAAGTTATGTTTCAACGGAACGAGCGATACGAAGGCGTCCCCAACATCAACATCTACCTGTTGCGGTTGCTCTATGTATTGATGTTCTTCGTGTTGGGCAGAATCACCTGGACGCACGTGCTCACCCATGAGGGGCCATGGGACCCGACAAACGCCGTTGCCTGGTGCGTCTGGACGGCCTTCGCGACTTTGGCGGGGATAGGAATCATTCGTCCTGTAAAAATGCTGCCCATCGTGCTACTGGAGATATTTTACAAAGTCCAGTGGCTCATTCTTGTGGCGTACCCGCTGTGGTCGAAGGGCACGTTGGCGGGATCGCCCGCGGAAGAAATCACCTCGCAGTTCTTGTGGGTGATCTTGCCCATCGTCGCTGTACCGTGGGGATATGTGTTTGCGAACTATTTTTACCAAGCCAAGAAAGTAGAACCCGTTCTTGGAGCGAGGCCGCAAGGTGCGGCGCTGTAGCTGCGGAGGCAGACCGAATGAATTTCTTGCCGCGAATCGTGTCTTTGCCTCTATCTGGAAAACACAATGGACAGTGAGTGGAACGACAGTCAGCCGATTTACCGCCAGCTTCGTGACCGTGTGGTCGCGATGATCCTCGACGGCGTGCTCAAGGAAGGCGATCCGCTTCCGTCGGTACGCAACGTGGCTGCCGAATATCGGGTCAATCCGCTCACTGTTCTGAAGGGCTATCAACAACTGGTGGACGAGCAACTGGTCGAGAGCAGGCGAGGTCGGGGGATGTTCATCAATGCGGGAGCACGCAATTTGCTATTGCAGGGCGAACGGCAGAAGTTTCTGGCAGAACAGTGGCCCACGGTTTACGCGACTATTCAGCGGCTCGGCCTGACGCCGGAAGAGCTGCTGGAAGCTGCAAAGAAGGAGCCAAAGCAATGACGGTGATAGAAGCACGCGGTCTGCGCAAGGCGTTCGGCAAAACTATCGCGCTGGATGACGTCAATTTGCGTGTCGACGAGGGGCGCATCCTCGGACTGATCGGCCCGAACGGCGCGGGCAAAAGCACCGCGCTCAATGCAATTCTCGGCCTTACCGAATATCAGGGAGAACTTAGAGTGCTTGGACGCGACCCATGGGACGAGCGCGATCAGCTCATGCGCGATGTGTGCTTCATTGCCGATGTTGCCGTGTTGCCGCGCTGGATGCGGGTTTCGCAGGCACTCGACTACGTGGGCGGCGTGCATCCGCGATTCGATCGGGCGAAGGCGGAGGGTTTTCTGGCAAAGACCGATATCAAACGCTCCAGCAAGATCAGGGAATTGTCGAAGGGCATGGTCACCCAATTGCACCTCGCGCTGGTGATGGCCATTGACGCGAGGTTGCTGGTGCTGGATGAACCGACGATTGGCCTCGACATCCTGTATCGCAAGCAGTTCTACGATTCCCTGCTGAACGACTACTTCGACCGCAGCCGCACCATCGTGGTGACGACGCATCAGGTGGAAGACGTTCAACACGTCCTCACCGATCTGATGTTCATCAACCGCGGGCGGATCGTGCTCGATTGCAGCATGGAAGAATTCGAGTCGCGCTATCTGGAAGTGGCGGTGCACCCTGAGCGTGTGGCCGCAGCACGGGCACTCAAGCCAATTCACGAGCGCCAGGTGATTGGCCGCAGCATTCTGCTCTTCGACGGAGTGAATCGGCAGCAACTGGCCGCGCTGGGTGACGTTCGCACCCCCAGCATCGCGGATTTGTTTGTTGCCTTGATGGGAAGTACGCCGGGGAATCAGGCTGAAGGGACGCAAGGAGCGACTCAATGAATAGCCAATCGAACGCCGGTCCGGATTCTCTCCTCGACTCGCAAGCAATCCGGCCCGCGGCTCTATCGGAGACTCGGCCGCTCTATTGGTCGGTGCGGCGCGAAGTGTGGGAGAACCGTTCCATCTATGTCGCGCCGCTGGTCATCGCCGGCGTCTATCTGCTCAGCTTCGCGATCAGCGTGATCTGGCTGCCGAACAACATGCGTGAAGTATGGATGCCGCACACCATGCGCGAAATGGCTGCGCTCAAAGTGACGGATAGCTTGATCGGGCTCGCCATGCCGTACACCCACGCTGCCATGCTGGTCGGGCTGATCGCATTCCTGGTCGGGATCTTCTACTCGCTTGAGGCGCTGCACGGCGAACGCCGCGATCGCACCATCCTGTTCTGGAAGTCGCTGCCGGTTTCCGATCTGACGACCGTGCTCTCGAAGGTGGCCATCCCGCTCGTGGTTCTGCCGCTGATTGTGTTCGCGGTCACCGTTGTCCTGCACCAGATTATGCGACTGCTGAGTCTTGCGGTTCTGGTGATGAACGGTGGGGGTGCTGCGACCCTGTGGAACCGGCTGCCATTGTCCGAAATGGAATTGGTAACGCTTTACGGCACGGCTGTGCTCGCGCTCTGGCATGCGCCCATCTACTGCTGGTTTCTGTTGGTCTCAGGCTGGGCGCGGCGCGCGGTATTTCTCTGGGCCGTGGTGCCGTGGCTTGCGATTGCCGCCATGGAGAACATTGCTTTCCACACTTCGTTTCTGGGATCCATGCTGCAAGCCCGCCTGTTTGGGTTCACTGAGGCTGCTTTCGATCTGACGGACAAGAATGGCGTCGCGATCGATCCGCATTTTATTCCGCTGGAACAACTCGCGCCGGGAAGGTTCCTGAGCAGCCCGACTCTGTGGGTCGGGCTGATATTCGCCGGGGTGTGCTTCGCCGCGGCCGTCCGGCTGCGACGTTATCGGGAACCACTGTGAGTCGCGTGTGCTTTTGTGAGTCGCATTAGGAGGAAAGATTATGAGTACCGCTGTGATGACGGAACGGATTGCTGAAACGTCGCGGCGTCTTGAGGCCTCGAGGTCGAGGACACAGATTGCTGGCGTCATTTATTTACTCACCGTGCTGGCGGCGACATTTGTCGAGATCTTCGCCGGTGGAAAGCTCAACGTCGCGGGAGGCCTCATGCTGGTATTGGCCATGGCCGCTGTGACGCTGCTGTTCTATGACATCTTGAGCCCGCTGAATAGGAGACTCTCGTTGCTGGCGGCGTCTTTCAACCTCGTAGGACTCGCTTTTGAGGTTCTTCGAGTGCAGTCTCGGGGCGTGAACATCGCCGTTGTGTTTAACGGGTTCTTTTGCGTTCTGATTGGCTGCCTCGTTTTCCGTTCGAGCTTTCTGCCTCGAGTCCTGGGCGCGCTCATGGTGTTGGGTGGTTTAGGGTGGCTCACTCTTTTGCCATTATCGCTTGCTAGTTCCCTGTCTCCCTACAACCTGGCCATCGGTCTTCTCGGAGAGGGATCGGTGTGCCTGTGGGTGCTCTTGACTGGAGCGAACCTTTAACGATGAACGGAGCCGGCGAATTGGCGATCACCGCGCGCCACTAATTGAATCGCTCGCTGAGGACGTAAAGAGTATGAGCACAGCTATGCGAGTTTTGTTTCGTGTGCTTCTTGCCACCGTATTTCTGCAATTTGCTCTACCCGGCGAGGCGCAGGAACAGCAAAGCGCTCCCGACGACCAGGTCATTCGCGTCAACGTGGAACTGGTCCAGGTTGACGTGCAGGTGCAGCAGAAAAAGACCGGCCGTCCCGTGGGCTCGCTGAGCAAAGAGGATTTCCAGCTTTACGAAGACGGGGTACAGCAACAGATATCCGAGGTGAGCCGGAATCAGCTTCCACTCTCCGTGGTGCTGCTGTTCGATCTTACGGCTAGCGTTCAGCCGGTGCTCAAGCCGCTGGCCGCCGGAGCGCTGGAGGCGTTACAGCACCTCAAGCCCGAGGATGAAGTCGCGGTTATGGTCTACGCAGCGTCAGCGCAACTTTTGCAGGATTTCACCACCGACCGCAAGCAGGCCGTGGCAGCCATCGAAAAAGCCAGCACAATGGAAAGTAGCGAGGCCGCCTTTTTCAACGAAGCGATTTTCCAGGCGTCGGAGCAATTGGCTAAAGCGACAAATCCCCGGAGCAGAAGAACCATCATATGGCTCACGGACAACGTTCCCAACATTCCTTCTGACCGCGAGCACGGAGAGAAAGATGCGTTCCGCGCGGCATTTGAAACCGGAACCGTGATTTCTGCCCTGCTCGAGCGCAGCGCATTTTCCGACTTTGCCATGGTGACCTTCAGCAAGAATCCTATGTTTGCTGCCATGCGCAAGCACAACCCTCCGGGCGATGTTTACCAATATGCGGAACGCACCGGCGGTGACGTAATGAAGTCCGGCAAAGATGAGATCGGCACGAAGCTGGCGCAACTGATCGACGAGATTCGCAGCCGCTACACGCTTGGCTATTATCCGTCGGTGAAACAGCCGAAAGGCAAGTTCTGTGAAATCAAACTCCGGATCAGAGCAGAAACCCAAAAGCGCGAAGGTCGGATGCTGGTGCGGACAAAGCAGGGCTACTACAGATGAGGAGTGGCAACTCGCGGAACCTAGCTCAAGTTTTGAAAGGGAGGACGTATGGAAACGTTTGTTGGTCTTAATTGCTCAGCCGTTGAATGTACTTCACCTAACGCGCCGATCTGGCAGGACATCCTGGCGCAGGCCGTGACCGGCGAACTGATGGCCGCGATGAACTACGTCTCGTTATCGGAGATCTGTGACGATCCCGCAGAAGTGGCCGATGCCCTGGAGCATGCGCAGATCGAACGGGGACATGCGGCGCGGTTCGCTGCCGAGGGCCGCAAGATTGGCGTGGACGTCTCCAATAACGTCGACGGCAAGCATTGGAAGCGGCTGCGCGAAGCATTCCTGGGCTGCATCACCGAGCGCGATTTCATTGGCTGCCTGATCGTCCAGGAAATCATGCTCGAATCATTCGCCGTCGCCAGCTATGCCCGCGTTGGCAAGGTTGCCCCGGGGAGCCTGGGCACGACCTTCGCATCTATCTCAGCCGAGGAAGAAGAGCACGTCGATCACGCCATGACGATTCTCCGAGCTGAGCGGGCTCTGGACGCGCAGCGCTTTGACGACAAGGTCTATCGGCTTCATCTCGACGTGATGACCACCCTCGCTAAGATGCTGGCGAAGGAATGCAAAGACGGTCATTGCGAAGTGTGCCACGCCAGCTGCGTGAAGCCGGCATTGTTCGACGTCAGCCTGAGTGCAGCCGAGCTTCGCGGGGCGTCGCTGCAACAGTATCTGAAGACGCTCGACATGTTGGGGATTCCCGGGGAGGTCACACTCACATGGGTGGCTCAGTTGCCGGTTTAGATTTCGCTTTGATCGGGCATCAGGAAAGTTGGCGAGCGGCTGCGGACGTACTCGCTGTCCTGCGCGGACCCGAGCGTTCGCGGCTGCCCGAGGATGAGATCAAGGACATCCTACCGTGGATTCCGCCCCGAGTGGTCTGTCACGTCGAGGTCGGCTCGATTGACGACGCGAAGATTGGCAGAACGCAAGCTCGCGGCATTTACATCGACTCATTCATTCCACCTGACCGTCTCGGAGCCGGGTATGTGCAGGAGAACATCACTCGAGTTCGAGCAGCGGCGGCCTGCGCGATCAAGGCAGGAGCAAAGATCGTGAGTCTTGGCGGATTCAGCTCCATTCTGATCGAGGGCAACTTCGATCAGCTTCCCGAGAGACACGCTACGGTCTTCACCACCGGCAATACATTGACCGTTGCTTTCATCGTTCAGGGCATCAAGAAAATGTGCGCGCTCGAGGGTCGGAACCTCCGCAGCTCAACGCTCCTGATCGTCGGAGCAACTGGAGACGTGGGGTCCGGCTGTGCGCGCTGTTTAGCGCCTCTCGTAAAGCGCGTGCTGCTCAGCGCACGCAACGTGGAGCGGCTACGCAAGCTCGCGGCGGAGTTGCAAGCCCATGGAGTTCAGGTGGGAATCACGACAGGTCTACAGCAATTTTCTGCCGAGGCCGATGTCGTGATTTGCGCCGCGAGTCTCGCGTCTCCTTCGCTTCTGTTGGGCCGCGTCGCGCCCGACGCAATCGTTTGCGATGCCGGCTATCCGAAGAACTTGTCTCCAGGTGCGCAGATGCCGGGCGCCAAAATTTTCTTCGGGGGGCTGGGACAAATTACCGGTGGATTGAGCTTCGCGCCGGATTTTCATGGAATTCTGAATCGGCATCCCTTCCCTGACGTGGTCCATGGATGCCTGCTCGAAGGCATGGCCCTAGCTCTGGAACGCCGGTTCGAACCGTTCTCTCAGGGAAGAGGCTTCATCGCTCCTCAGCGGGTCGCGGAGATTGAAGCCATCGCTGCCCGGCACGGCATCTATCTCGCACTGCTTTACAACTCCGACGGACCGGTGCAGGACACGCTTGTTTGCGACGGAATGGTCCTCGCCAGAAAATCCGCACCCAAGCGAATTTTGGATGGGGCACCCTTCAGGGTTGACGCGACGAGGCTTAGCGGGGCCAGCCCCGTGATCGTCTTGAAGTGTGAAGAGAAGGCGTACGATTGGTGAGCTGGTGGCGGGGTGGCCAGGCTATTCCAGGGCGAGAGCCATTTTGAGGGCTCGGTCCAACTCTCCAACCTTGGAGCGCGGCAGGGAACCCACGAAGCGGGTCAGTTGCACCTTGCGGAGACTTACGAGGTTATCGCAGAGGATCCAGCTTTCATGTTTCAAGCCTTCGTCGATGCCGACCGAAACCTGGGTTGAGAACCCGTGACCGCGCGTGAGTATCGGCGCACAGACAACGGTGGGGAATCTGGAATCGATCAAGATCTGGCGGCTCACTACGACGAAGCTGCGGTAAAGTTTAGGATCGTCGCTGGGATGATGAACGCGATAAATTTCGCCTCGTCTCATCTGTTCATCTCCGCCGGCAGCTATTCCGGTGTTGCCTGATACCGGAGAACGTCTTCCACTTCTGCATTCAGCTCATCCGCGGCCTTATTAATGAGTTCGAGATCGCGAGCTTCAACCCGTGCCCTCGCCTGCCGGCGCAGGTACTGTCTCAGCACGGCTTCGATAAAAGCTGAACGCGATTGCTTCGATCCTGCAATCCGATCGATGCCAGTGAGCACCTCTTTCGATAGTGTGATTGAAGTCTTCTCTTTCATACTACTATTATACTACCACGACACTAGACACGTTGACTTGGCGTGCCTCATCCTTTCGCAGCCCTTCGCGAAGGTGTGAACGCCTCTTCTGTATGCCCAGATGGAAGGTCGGACGTCCCAGGTTCCAACTTAGCCTCTGTTTGTTAGGGCAGGCTGGCGTGAATACCAAGAGCTTCGGCGGCCTTGCGGAGTCGCTTATCTCTTGTCCATAGATGCGTGGGTGAATTGATATTGATAAAGATAGACGCTATCAGATGTGCGTCGGTCAGGCCGATGCCGAGGCTGTACAAACGACGAGCCTGAATCGTGAACCGCACTTCGCTGAGTTGCGCCACTCGCACCTGTGGTAAGAGATCCAGCAGTCCAAGCGTCTTGGTTCGCTCCCGCAACGATCCCAGAGCAAGTTCAGCAATGATGAACGGATGGATCACAATGTCCCCTTGGTCAAGATGCTTACGCATTTTCCTATCTCCCGACCGGAGATGGTCGATCCAAATAGACGTATCTGCGAGAATCAATTCGGCCGCCTGCGGCGTGGAACATTCTTCAATTCGGGCATGGTGCCTCCCAGAGAGGCCAATCGGCGAGCGCTTTCCCGCTCGATAAGGGCTTTGAGAGCCTCCCGAATCAACGCCGTTTTCTCTGCTACCCCAGTGAACTCCTGGGCGATACGTACGAGTTCGTCATCAAGCGCAACGGTTGTTCTCATAGGAACTCCAGGCACTAATTATAGCATCAGATGATGTCACTTTGCGTGCTCTCCGTATATCAGATTGAGTGGGCTAATCCTCCTCAAGGCGGCCCGTCCGCCGCCGAGAGCAAGGCGCAATGAATCCGGCGTTGCCGTGAAAGCTAGAAGGTAGACTGGTCCCGCGGCAGGAGGACGGCGACGCTTTCGACAGGCCAGCGTGGCCTTCAATCCATCCTATATTTCTGGGGACGCCTGGATGTACGCCCTCATCATGCGAACCTCATGATCCTTTTCATTGAGGTCATGCAGCAGGATGTCGCGCAGGGAAACGATCCCTCGGAGTTCCCTGCCCTCGCATACCGGCAGATGGCGGAAACCGTGCCGCCGCATGAGAACCATGCAGGTTTCGAGGCTCTCGTCGGGGCTCACGCTGAGTGGGTCATTAGTCATGACAGCGCAGACCAGCGTGGTTCGAGCGTCGAGACCTTCGGCCACCACGCGTTTCATCAGGTCGCGCTCGGAAAAGATCCCGACCAGGAAGCCGTCGCGAAGTACCGGTACGGCGCCGATGTTGCGCTCCACCATGGCTCGCGCCACGTCGAGCACGGTCTCATTGGCATCCGCTCGATGGGTATGCTGCGCGCTAATTAAGTCGTAAACATGCATTGATTCACCCCCTCGTAAATTCACCTCCGAAAGCAACGCGGGCGCGAGTATATGACGAAACGTTGCCAATGAAAAGAGGAAGAATCACCGATGCAACCGCGGGACAATCCCTTAGGCCCAAATTGGTCCGCTTTGTGGACAACCACAAACGCGACGAGCGTCCGCAGGGTGGAGCTAATTCGCTGCAACGAAAACAAAGTAGGAGCATGCCCAGAGCGCGGTGGGAAGGCTGCCGCGAGCCCGCGTCGTAAGAATAATGTTGTAGTCATCGGAAGGCCTGAGAGTCTCGATGACCGATGGTGATGACTGCGGCTGCGCGATTGCGAGATGCGCGAGAAAGCCGTAAATATCGGGCTCTCCGCTGTAGCCCTGAGAGACGAAGGAGATCTCCGTGTTCTGAGCCGCGAAGTGCCAACTCAGCGATGCTGCCAGAGCGACCGCGTCTTCGTACGCTTTCTCGGAAATCACCCCGCTCGCAGGATTGTCGAACACGATTCGGAGTTTGCGCTCGTCCTCGCGGCTGAACTCGCGCACTTTGAGCGAGCCCGATTTCGCCGTAGCCTTCCAGTCCACATGGCGAGCTGAATCTTCCGGCATGTACTCGCGAATCAGATACAGGTCATCGCCGCGTCCACGCGCGAACGTTTCTAACTCGCCCGTGATCATGGGCAGAACTTCGAAAAATTCGTCGGCCGGCTCCACTCGCGGATAGACGATGATTTCACGGGCCAGCGGCAGGTGGCGGGTCTTGGTCAGAAATGCGAAAGGAAACCGCGTCGACAGGCCAAACCCCTTCTGCTGATAACATCCTCGGCGCTCGAAACGAAGTTCGAGATCTGCCTTCTGTTCGCTACCAGCGGGAATATAGGGAAAGTATGCCGCCCCTTCAAAAATGCCAGGTGGGGCTTCGGTTTTCGAAACTCGCCGCAGTTTGAAATCCCGGAATCGCATCCACTGCTTTTCCCGAGGACGTCCGGGCGGAACCGCAAACGTTGTCGGCATCCACTCCCAATGTTTGGCCGAGCTCTCTTTTTTCATCGATACCACATTCACCGAGAACGAGGGCAACCAGCGCCGTGGGTTCCGCAACACGATTCGGCCCAGCGTCGGCCGGCCTGCGAACACATGCTCGGGTAAGCGGACGTCCAATTCAAGATCCCGCAACACGATGGCCGACGCGAAACCGGAAACCAGAATCGCGGCCAGCATCGCCGCCAATACGATATAGAGCAAGTTGTTGCCGGTGTTCAGGGCGGCGATCCCGATCACCAGCACGATGGCCACGTACACGATTCCAACCCGGGTAACGTCGAAGTCGAAAGCATCATGAAGGCGAGCGCCAGCCACGCGGCGGGCGAGATAGGGTACCGTGGTCAAGCCCACGATCACGGCCAGCACGAGCGCAGCGGAGGCCAGCGCTAGAGTTGCCCAGAGGTTTCCCGACTCCCTCGACACCGTGGAGAAAAGCGCAGCGCCGAACGCCAGCGCCAAGCCCACAATCGCAAGCAGGAAACGAACCCACACTTCGGGAATGTCGAGATGCAGGAAGCGAGACAATCGCTGAATCGCGGACAGCGGCGGAGGGTTGGCCGGCTTCATCTTCGAGCGTATTCGGAGTGCTTCTGGGTTCGAGGGTAGCATCCACTGCGTGAAGCATCAATGAGAGTTTGCAGACAGGAATGCAGTCACGGCGCCATTGAATTCTTCGGGTGCTTCTTCGTAGGGAAGATGTCCCACGCCCTTGAACATGAGCATGCGGCAATCGTGCAATCGCTCTTGCAACTGGTGGGCTGACGCGGGATCGACCGCTGTATCCGAGGTTCCCCAGATCAGCAGGGTTGGGATGTCTGCGATGAGTGGCAACACCAATTCCAGTTCTCTTAGATCGCGGTTCCACGAGCGTAGCACGGCCAATCCATATTCGTAAGAACCTGGAATGCGCATGGGCTTGCGATACCCTTCGAGGCTGTCGGGAGGAATGCGTCGCGGGTCGCCGAACATCCGGCGATGATAGAACTCATCCAGAATTCGCACCCGAGGCGCGAGCTTCAGAAAGATCGGCCCCACCAGAGGGTTGCTGAGAAGAACGCTCAAATGCTTCCCGTGGGCCGACCAGGGATTGACGGGATCAACTAGAATCAGGCGCCGAATGCGTTCTGGCGCCAAGGCGGCCAGCATCATGGACACCGCCCCGCCGTGCGATGTGCCCAGAAGATCGCAACTGGCGATGCCGGTTGCATCCATGAAGCGCAGCAGCCGCTGAGCACTTGCTCGAAACGAGCAGTCCAGTCCTTGCGGACGATCAGAAAAACCGGTTCCCATGAGATCGACGGCATAGACCGTTGCGTGCTGCGCCAGGGCGGGAATGGAAAATCGCCAGGAGAACGAGTATCCGAGCAGGCCGTGGACGAGGAGTAGCGCCGGTCCGGAACCCGCGTACAGATAGCGCATGCGAGCACCGTCGAGGTTGATCCAGCGTTCTTCGATCTCCACTTCGCGCAGCGTCTTGATGTCGGCTGGCAATGAGCCTTCTCCACGACTTAATCTTTGTGGTAAGACAACTTTTTGCTGACTGAGACGTTCTATGTAAGAGTATCGCCTCTTGTTGCTTCTGTGCAGGGGAGAGCTTCGGCTCTCCTTTTTTTGCGGCGCCGGTTCTGGAGTTTGCCCCTCACGAACGTTCCCGGCCTTCCCCAGCGTAATGAAAACCAGAAATCCAAGGAACACATTTCCGGTTGAGTCGTGACGTTGTGTAATTGCGGTTGACACGAACTAAGTTTTGCAATAAAGTTGTGGTCCAATTCAGTGAGTTGGCCGGCCCAAGGGGGCTCTGCGGTTCAGACGGTTGTGTCCTCCTCGCTGCTTCCCCAGGAAAACTGAGCGCATGATCTGCGTACGTTTTGTCGGAAACGCTACGTGGTGAGAGTGTGCGCAAAATCGGGAACCCTGCGCAGCCTGCGTGGTCCTGACAAATAGTGCGCGAAAAAACTCGTCGCACCTGCTTGTGCTGCACATCAACCAGCACTTGAAGGATGAGCTTGCCAGTGAATGGGAATGAAAAGGCAGCCAAGGAAGGACACGAGCCATGAGTAGCGAACAAAAACAGAGTGAATGGGGCGAAACCCTGCTCGGCCTTGTGATTATTCTGATCCTCCTGGCGGCCGTCGCCGGTGGGGCGTACTTCGCCTACTTGAAGTTTTCAAGTTCCGGTCCAAGCCAGGTTTCTCTTTCGGCCTACTTCGTCGACCAGTCAGGGACACCGGTGAATGAGGATTCCTCCAACTATGAGCAAAGTCATTTGAAGATTAGGGGCGATGTCTACCAGGGCGATCAGCCAGTAAAGAGCGGGAACGTCAGGCTGACGCTGCAGACTGGGGACGAATCATTTCGACAGTCGTTCTCTGTTCCGTTGAAAGACGGTCACTTTGAGACGGAAGATCCAGCCCTCCTTTCGATCCGTCCCGGCGCGCAGATCGCGATCATGGCTGATGTGTCGTCATCGCAACCCTCCCTTAGGGTCAGCGACCGAATCGATCTCAACAGCGCGCACCCCGAAAGCAAACTGGCTCTGGAGATCCTACTGACGGCTGGCTTCGTTTTGCTCAGCATAGTCTTTTTCTATTCGTTCACCGGCAAGAAAACCCACCTTAAGAATCGAACTGCTATCATTTTTTCCTATGTAATCATAGGTTTATTTCTAGCGGTTCCGATCCTGGCTCCAGTCTTATTGTTCCGAGCATTCCCGAGCGCAGCAAGAGCGATGATTGGACAGCCCGCGGGGCTGGTCAATACGAACACGGCCATTCAGAAGAAGGATCAATCGGAATGGGCACTGAATATCGGCGGCTATTCGTACATACCCTCGGAAAGTGTTCCTGCCTTGCCCGGCACTGCTTCCACAGCCGAGAGCGGCGACGCATCAAACAGCACAACCACACCAGGCTCTAAGCCGGCAGGCCCCGGGTCCGCCCAAGCTCCAAGCTCAGATCAATCATTCGGGAATCACGCACAGGCTTTGCAACCGACTACGAATGGTCAACCGGTTAGTGCTGCGGATCCCGGCGGGAGATCGCCGGCAGCTGCCGCGCGCCCGCGGAGGTCCGCCCAAGGTGGTCCGTCAGTTCCTATCGTGGTTAAGGTGGAGGGCGGTCTCGTGATTCCCCTCTACGTGATCATCCTATCGGTCATCGGCGGCGCCATAAACATGACCAGGAAAGTTCCGGGTTTCCAGAAAGAAGGAGAGGAGTCGGATTTCAGCATCGTGCGTCCGATATCCAGTTTAGGAACAGCAATAATCGAGAAGTTCCGGAGCGGGGAAGCTCCGAAGCCGGTACCCGTGGAGGCCAACAAAGCCACTGCGGCACAAATCGACGCCGAAGAAAAAAAGAGTGAACTGGCCCTGGAAGCCGAAGCTGCCGCTATCGACGCCCTGATAGATCCGCTAGTGGTAGAACAGGTCAAGCGCAACTGTGACACCGGAATTACCGTAACCAAGATCGGATCGTTAGTATTTAAGATGCGGGAACTTTTTAAGTCAAGAACACCGGACGACCGTCTCCTCAAGTTCAACTCGTTTGAGGATTGGTTCGGAAGTCATCCTCGCCTCCGCGAAGTACTCGGCAGCAATTGGCGAGTCGAGTTGTTAAACCAGTACATGTATCTCATTTCGGCCCCCTTCTTGGCGATCGTCACCTACTACATCATTGATCTGCTGGGTCTCACCAAGCTAGGGAAAGGAGTTTTGGTCGTCCTTTCTTTTTCGGTGGGTTTGATTTCGGAGAAAATCGTGACCTGGATACTCGGCATAGCCAGCGGATATCTAAGGACAGATCCAAAAAGCGGGCCTGCGAAAGAGGCGTAAGTCAGCGATCAATTTTCCGGGTCCTTTCCGAGCAGTAAGAAAACGCTTCGACAAAATCAGCGCACTCTGGACGCGTTTTATCCGCAGAGCGTATGGCGAGAGCTTCGACGACACCAAAATTAGCGGCTTCATAATCGTGAGGAAGTGCGTGTCTTCCCCAGATGCACGGACGATCCGTGTTCCCTTTTCTCGCCATGATGGCGCCCTGTTTTAGGCCTTGCTGCGTTTCTTTCCCAGAAGCTTCCTGAGGACTCGCATGCCTTTGTCTACGTGCTTTTGCTGCAGCAGGAATGGGGGCAGAAAGCGCAGGACGGTGTCCTGGGTGCTGTTGAAGAGCACTCCTTCGGCGAGGGCTTGCTCAACAATCGGGCGAGCGGGGACGTCGAGCTGCAAGCCTTGAATCAGGCCGCAGCCTCGAACTTCGCGGGCTACTTCATAGCGTTCCGTGAGTGCTTTGAGTTGTTGTTGCAGATACGCGCCGACGGTGGCTACGTTTTGCAGCAAGTTCTCGCCTTCCACGATTGCCAGATACTCGAGTGCAACCCGGCACGCCAGCGGACCTCCGCCGAAGGTGGTTCCGTGCTGTCCGGCGGAGATGGCCGATGCGAACTCTTCCTTGACCAGAAAAGCTCCCAGCGGGATTCCCGCGGCGATGGGCTTGGCAATGGCGACAATGTCGGGCGTGACGCCGAAAGTCTGGAAGGCGAAGATGGTTCCGGTCCGGCCGAGACCGCATTGGATCTCATCGAAAATCAGTGCGGCGTGATGGCGGTCGGAAAGGGTGCGGCACTCTTGCAGAAATTCAACCGAGCACTCGTGGATTCCGCCTTCGCCGAAGATCGGTTCCAGGACGATGGCGCAGGTGTTGTCGTTCACCGCGGCACGGAGGGCTTCAAGGTCGTTGCGGGGAACAAACTTCACGTCCTCGAGCAGCGGTTCGAAACCTTTGCGGTACTTGTCCTGCCCGGTCACGGACATGGATCCGAAGCTGCGACCGTGATAGGAGCCTTCGAGGGCGATCAGCTGGCTTTTGGCGGCGCCTCCGACGCGGTGTCCGGCCAGACGAGCCAGTTTGATTGAGCCCTCGATGGCTTCGGTACCGCTGTTTGAGAAGAACGCGCGTTGCAAGCCGGACAGGGTGCAGAGTTTCTCGGCGAGGCGTCCTTGATATTCGTTGTAATAAAGGTTTGACAGGTGAATGACTCGGGCTGCCTGCTCGCGGATGGCCTTCACGATTCGGGGATGCGCGTGGCCGAGCGCATTCACTCCCAGGCCGGCGACAAAGTCGAGGTACCTCTTGCCGTCGAGGTCGAAGAGGAAGACGCCCTTGCCGCGCTCGATGACCAGCGGGTAGCGGCTGTAGGTTTGGAGCAGAAACTGTTTTTCACGCTGGATGATTTCTTCGGTGGTCGTCATAGGGAAATTATGATTTTACCGGAGAAAAGCTACGCGAATGTCGCTGCGGAACGAATCACGGTGTGATTTGGTAGATCACGCCGTTGTTCCCGTTGCCCCCTGTATCGGTGGCGCCGTAGAGCTTGCCGGAGGAGTCTTCGGTCAAGCTACCGCTAGGGAGCCCGCCATCCGTTCCCCCGGTAAAACGGTAGAGCACGGAATATTTGCCGGTGCTGCTGAGACGATAGACCACGCCGCAACCAAAAGTACAAGCCGAGTTTATGGTTCCACCGTAGAGAGTTGCGCCGTAGTAATTGCCTGACACGTCGAGAAGTCCACCGGAAGGCTCGTCTCCGCCACTGGCCTGCTTGCCGAAGGTATGCAGGACGCGCTCTTTGGCCGATGCGTTCACTGTGAAGACAACGCCGCATCCGGCCGACGAGATCGCGCAGTTCGTGGTCTCACCGCCGAACTGGGTCACACCGCTGAACACGCCAGTTGCGCTTCGCAGCAGGTGCCAGCGAGGGGAATTACCATCGGCGCCGCCAGGGAAGGTATACAGCGTAGTCAGCTTGCCGGTTGTATCCAGCTTGAACAGCGTTCCCGCGTTGCCCTGCATGTAGCTGCCGCCGGTGGCGCCATAAATGTTTCCTGCCTGGTCGCTGGTCAAGTCCTGGGGGAAGGCTCCGTCGGCTTGGCCGGTGAAGCGGTGCAGTACTGTCTCCTTGCCGGATTGGGTAACTTTGAAAAGTACTCCGCAGCCCAGGGTGCCATCGCAGCCAGAGACGCCACCGAAGCTGGCGGAGCCATAGAGGTCACCGTTGACCATCACCAGACCAAGCTCGGGCTGTCCCTGGTTCTGGGCGCCGTCTTTGCCGCCCTTGAATTTATGCAGCGTTTTCAACGACCCATTCTTCGCCAGTTTGAATACCGTTCCACAAGCGCACGTGGGATCGCCGCCGAGGGATGTGATTCCGTAAAGGTTGCCAGCGCTGTCGCGAAGCAAGCGGCCAATGGGAGTGCCGCCGTCGGATGCGCCCGTGAAAGTGTAGAGAATGGTTTGATGGCCGGTGGAGTCCAGCTTGAACACCAGTCCTCGATTGGACGAGCCGCCGAACTGGGTCGTGCCATAGAAATTTCCGGCGGAGTCACGGATAAGATCTCCGTTGGGAGCGCTCCCGTCGGTGAAGTTGAAGGTAAAGAACACTTTGAAAGTCTGGGCGGTTGCGGCGGTAAGAAACAAGGTCACGGATAGCACGATTGCAGCGAGTCTCATTGAAGTCGTTCTCCAGGCCGTCGAGGAGTATACCATTCTGAGTTTTGCTTGGTGTCTTCGTTGGAGCGGTAGCAGGGCCCCGCTGCTGTGGATAGTTTACTTAATAGTAACTAATAGGGCGGAGTGATTAACCATTAGGTATCTGGTATATACCTTAAAATTTGCATTTCCCGCTAGATCCATCAAAACAAAGGATCTGTTTCCGAGATACCCACGTAAAATATCCCTTCTAAAGGACTTAGCGTAGGCATACCCCCAATCTCGCTGCCTAAGTGTATGAAAATGGGTCGGCGATTCGAGATACCCTTCTAAAATATCCTTTTTAAAGGAGTTGTGCAGGTTCCAAGTTGTCAAAGAGCGCAACCAACCGCTGTTATCAAACAGCTAATGTTGCTCGCATTATATTAGCCGTTTTGGAGGGCCGCGTCAAGTGGACTCTTTAGTCGATTCGAAACTCTGGCTTGTACCCCGTCCAGATTGGGGATCCAGCGCGTTAGGGGTGTGCGCGAGAACCGGCCTTTCGCCCCGCTGGGGGCCCCATCGGCTTCCTGCTTTTACCCACGGCTTGCGCCGTGGGCTGCATTCTTACGCCGCTCTGCGGCTAGGTGGCTTTCACGAATCCTGCTTCAATCGGGTCGCGTCTCCCCAAGGGAGCGATGCTGGCCGCACGGCACGCGGACAGGAGTGTTCGGCTACACGGGCTGGGCGGGTTTCCTTTGAATCAGGCGGATTCGTCTGCTTGGTGGGAAATGGTGCAGAGATTCCTTCGTTGGGAGTTCTTCGCGAGCGAAGGCCGCTTCCTCAGGATGACGGCCATCTAACAGGGTGACAGGCATCTTTCTGCCCAACGATGTGCCGATCAATGGGTTACAAAATACCACATGGGCTATTCCAAAAAGCATACTCCTGTTATGGGCGGGCCTCTATAATATTGGAAGCTGTTGTATTGAGGCGTTTTATAGGGCTTCGGATGTCCCTGCTGATGGCAGTGAAAGTGCAGAAGGAAGAGCAAGGTAGTTTGTCCCTGCGGGCGGCGGAGCCTGTGCGGCGCATGAACAGGGATTTTCAAATCCGATTTACAGCCATCCTGCTGGCCTTGCTGACCACGGCTGCCGTGGTTTACGGCGTAATTAACTTTCAGGCCGAACGCCAATTCCAGGTTCCAGACGACGGAGTTTGGTGGGTCGAGCATCATGGGCAGCTTATCGCCGACCGAGTCGAGAATGGTGGACCGGGCACTCGAGCCGGGGTCAAGGTGGGCGATCAGCTTACCGCCATCGATCAGCACGAGGTAAAAACTACCGCCGCTCAAACCCGCCAACTTCATTTCGTGGGAATCTGGAAGAAAGCGACCTATTCTCTGGTGCGTCAATCGGTCCCAGTGGATGTGGTGCTGATTCCTGTTCCGGCAGATCTGTCCACGCACAACTGGCTGCGCCTGATCAGCCTGATCTATCTTGGCATTGGGTTGTATGTATTGCTGCGGCGCTGGACGGCGCCGGGGTCGACGCAGTTTTATATTTTCTGCCTGGTTTCGTTCATTTTCTACTCGTTCCATTACACGGGGAAATTCAACGGGTTTGACTGGACGATTTACTGGGGCAACGTCGTGGCTGGACTGCTCCAGGCTGCCTTGTTTCTGCACTTTGTGTTGACCTTTCCGGAGCGGCATTGGTTCGTCCGCAGGCACCGCTGGATGATTTTCGGGATTTATGTTCCGGGATTGGTGCTGTTGAGTGTTCACGTGCTGGCGGTGTCGTTCTTCAAAGCCAGCGAAATCCTGCGCTGGAACCTGGACCGGTTGGAGATGGGTTGCCAGGCCGTGTACTTCATCGCGGCCGCGGGAGTCCTGGTGTACAACTACCGCCGGGCAGGGACGCCGATCCTCCGGCAACAGCTGAAGTGGGTGACCCGGGGAACGATCCTGGCGATCACGCCGTTCACGCTGTTTTATGTGCTCCCTTATCTGACCGGGGCGCTGCCCACGACGGCGATGAAGGTTTCGGTGTTGTCGCTGGGCATCCTGCCGCTGACTTTTGGTTACGCCATCTTCCGCTACCGGTTGATGGACGTAGACCTGATCTTCAAGCGCGGCATGGTGTACACGCTGGCGGCGGGCGCGATCGCGGGCGCATATTTTGCGGTCGTGGCGGGCGTCGCCGAATTGGTTCACCTGCAGATACCCAGCTCGGGACCGATCGGTCTGGTGCTTGCCATCGTGGCCACGGCGCTGCTGTTTGATCCGGTGCGGAAGTGGATTCAGGAACGAATTGACCAGTTCTTTTATCGGACGGGCTACGACTACCGGAAAACGCTGATCGAGTTTGGACGCGAGCTGAGTTCGGAAACCGATCTGGACAAGATGCTGAGCGCGGTCGTAGACCGGCTGTCGCGGACGCTGCTGGTTGATCGGATGGCAGTTTTTCTGTCCGACGGGGAGACCTCTGAGCAATTCGGGATCGCGAAGTCTTTCGGCATGACGCAGACTGTGGGGCTGGATTTGAGTTTTCTGGGCACGCCGCGGCCGGAGGACGTGGTCGGACATTTGTTCTTCGACAACACTCACCAGGTTCCGCGCGAAACCTTGAATGCGCAGCAGGCCATTGCCAAGCTGGATCTGAATTATTACATTCCCTGCCGCGCCCAGAAGCACATCATCGCGGTGCTTGGCCTGGGCAAGACGGTGGAAGGAGATTTCCTGACCAGCGAAGATGTGGAACTGCTGGAGACACTGGCGGGTTATTTGGCAATCGCCATACAGAACGCGCGTCTGTATGCGTCCCTGCAGCAGAAAGTTGCGGAGTACGAACGCCTGAAAGACTTCAACGAGAACATCGTGGAGTCGATTAACGTGGGCGTGCTCGCGGTGGATCTCGCGGACCGGATCGAGTCCTGGAACTCGCAAATGGAAGTGATGTATGCGCTGCCCCGGTGGCAGGCGCTGACGCGACCGCTGGGAGAAGTTTTTCCGGCTGCATTCGTGGAAGAGTTCTACCGGGTGAGGCAGAATCCCGGCATCCACAACCTGTACAAATTCCGCCTGGGAACGCCGACCGGGGAGAGCCGCGTAGTCAATGTCGCCATCGCGCCTCTGGTCACGAAGGACTTCAGCGTGATTGGCCGGCTCATCATCATGGACGACATTACCGAGCGTATTGAACTGGAAGCGCAGCTTTCGCAGGCGGACAAACTTTCGTCCATCGGGTTGCTGGCCGCGGGGGTTGCACACGAAGTGAATACGCCGCTGGCAGTCATTTCCTCGTACGCGCAGATGCTGTCGAAGCAAGTGCAGGGTGATCCGCAAAAGGGTGCGCTTCTGGAAAAGATTACGCGGCAGACTTTCCGGGCGTCGGAGATCGTCAACAACCTGCTTAATTTTTCCCGCACCAGTGGCACGGAATTCACGGCCATCGATATCAACAAGATCATCTCGGATACGCTGGCGCTCCTGGAGCATCAATTCAAGGTCATGCGCATCAAAGTACAGGATGAGCGCAGCCCTCAAATCCCGGCGATCAACGGAAATGCGGGGCGACTGCAGCAGGTGTTTCTCAACCTGTTCTTGAATGCCAAAGACGCAATGAGTAACGGCGGGACGCTGCGCATTGCAACCATGAATGGCGAAAGCGTTAGCGTGATGGTGTCGGATACGGGAACCGGCATTGCACAGGAGCATATCCACCGAATTTACGACCCGTTCTTCACGACCAAGACCGCCCCTCGGGAAGGCCAGTCACGCGGCACCGGGTTGGGCTTGTCTGTAACCTACGGCATCATTCAGGAGCACGCGGGGAAGATTCGAGTGGAGAGCCGGCATGGCGAAGGCACTACCTTTTATCTCGATTTCCCTTTGACCAGGAAGGCTGTCAATGTCTGAAGCGGCGGTGATTGTGCGGCAGAATTCGGGGGAAAGGTCGGTGCCGCCGGCTGGCTCAGTGTTGATTATCGACGACGAGGCAGAGATCCGCGAATCGCTGGAGACGCTGCTGGAACTCGAGGGCTACGGCGTGGAATCCGCGTCGACGGGAGAAGAGGGTCTGGCCCGGATTGGCGAACGGAGCTTCGATCTAGTGCTGCTTGACCTGGCGTTGCCGGATCGCAATGGCATGGATCTGTTGTCCGAAATTCACCTTCAGGATCCGGGGCTCTCGATCATCATGGTCACCGCTTACGGGACGGTGGAAAATGCGGTGAAGGCCATGCAGGCCGGCGCGGCCAATTTTGTCCAGAAGCCGTGGGATAACGAAAAGTTGCTGGCGGATGTGCGTGCAGCGGTTGCTCGCCATCGCGCCGAAGAAGAGAACGTTCAACTCAAACGCGCGCTCAAGCAACGGTACAACTTTGAAAACATCGTGGGCAAGAGCGAGCCCATGCTGAAGATTTTCGACCTGGTGGCACAGGTCGCGCCCAGCCGATCCACAGTGCTGCTTCAGGGTGAAAGCGGAACCGGCAAGGAACTCATTGCCAAGGCCATTCACCTGAACTCGCCGCGTCGCGAGCGTCCTTTTGTTCCAGTCAATACGGGCTCGATGCCGCCTGATCTGCTGGAATCCATTCTGTTCGGGCACGTGAAAGGAGCGTTCACCAGCGCAGTCGCTTCGAAGAAAGGCCTGTTTGAAATTGCCGACCGGGGCACGCTGTTCCTGGACGAAATCGGCACCATGAGCCTGGACACGCAAAGCAAGATTCTGCGCGTGCTGCAAGACAAGAAATTCATGCATCTGGGTGGAGTACACGAGCTTCAGGTGGACGTGCGCATCATCGCCGCTACCAACGTGGATCTGAAACAGCAGGTTCGCGAAGGCAAGTTTCGCGAGGACCTGTTTTATCGGCTGAACGTGATTACCATCGACCTTCCACCGCTACGGCAGCGCAAAGAGGACATCCCGCTACTGGCTGGGTTCTTCCTGAATCGATATTCCGAGGAGAATGAGCGCCCGACACGGCGCATCACTCCGGAAGCTTTGCGGCCGTTGCTGACCTATTCCTGGCCGGGCAATGTCCGCGAACTCGAAAACGTAATCGAGCGAGCCGTGGTGCTATCCGCAGGGGTGGAGGTCGGCCCGGAATTGCTGCCTGACCAGATCGCGGGTCGAGCCACCGCATTTTCCGCGCTGGAGCGCCGGACCGACGCGTCACTGTTCGACATCATCGAAGACTGCGAGCGGCAGATCATTGTCGAGATGCTGGAGAAGTGCAACTGGAATCAGACCGACGCGGCGGAGCGTTTCCACATCCCCCTTTCTACTTTGAATCAAAAAATCAAACGCCTGAACATCGATATCAAGAAGAAAGCGAAAGAATAAGCTATCAGCTGTCGGCTTGTCCCTTCCCCCTCAAATAGTGGTGCCTAGGAGCGTTTCGCTGAAAGCTGACGGCTGATAGCTGAAAGCTTTCTTAGCCTCTGCTATAGTTCGGAGACGCGGCCACACGATTTCCAAATCGCATGGAACTGATCTCTCCTACGGAATTCGCCAGAGATACCCTCCAGACCCTGCAGGATTATTCCTTGCTCGCGGGACAGTCGATCGCCAACCTGTTCCGCTATCCGCGCTATTTCGCCGATATGTTGCAGCAGGCGGATCTGATCGGAGTAGGATCGCTGCCCATCGTGGTGCTCACTGGATTCTTTACCGGGGCGGTTTTGGCTTTGAACAGTTCTACCACGCTGCAACGATTTGGATCGCTGTCTCTGCTTGGTCAATTGGTTTCGGTTGGCATGGTTCGGGAGTTGGGTCCGGTCTTGACCGGGCTGATGGTGGCCGGGAGAAACTCTTCGGGCATGGCGAGCGAACTGGGCTCGATGGTGGTGACCGAGCAAATCGATGCCATGCGTGCGCTCGGTACCGACCCGGCAAAGAAACTGATAACGCCGCGCGTGGTCTCCACTGTCTTCATGCTCTTTTTCCTGACGATCATCTCGGACCTCCTAGGCATGATAGGAGGGGGCGTGGTTGCCCGCTTGCTCCTGGGGATGGACTGGCATCAATATTGGAGCACCGCCTGGCAGATTCTGACATTCCAAGATGTTTTCATGGGTCTGGTAAAACCGCTGATATTCGGTTTTATTATCTCCACCGTGGGTTGCTATTATGGAATTTCCGCACGCGGCGGGACCCAGGGCGTGGGCAGGGCAACCACTCAGGCTGTGGTCGCGTCTTCGGTCTTTATCCTCCTGGTGGATTTCTTCGTGACCAAGTTATTGATGGCGATTTTCGGTTACCGCTGAATCATGGCCGCGCCTCCTACTGCGATCGAACAACGCTTACCATCGGAACCGGATGGGTCGACCGATATCGTTGTATTCGACAACGTGTTCATCGCTTTTGACGAGAAGCCGGTGCTCGAAGGAATCTCATTCCGACTGACAAAAGGGGAAACCAAGGCAATCTTTGGTGTTGCCGGTTCCGGAAAGAGCACGATCCTCAAGCTGGCGCTCGGGTTGTTGAAACCGGACTCCGGACACATTTACGTTCTGGGCGAGGATGTGACCCAGATGCCCGAAGATGCTCTATTCGACCTGCGCCGAAAAATTGGAATGGTCTTCCAGGAGAGCGCGCTCTTCGATTCGCTCACGGTCCGCGAAAACGTGGCCTTCCGGCTGCTCGAAGAGGGAGACATATCCGACGACGAAGTTGAAAAACGGGTACGGGAGGCCTTGAGATTCGTTGAGTTGGAAGATACGGTAGACAAGTTTCCCGCAGAACTCTCAGGAGGTATGCGGCGGCGCGTTGCCATTGCGCGCGCAATTATTACTCAGCCCGAAATTCTGCTTTATGATTCTCCGACCGGCGGCCTTGATCCTGTCACTTCTACAACCATTGTCCAATTGATTGTGAAACAGCGCGATGTGTACAAAACCAGCTCGCTGCTAGTTACGCATCGCTTGCAAGATGCCTTCATTATGGCGACTCACTACTTCGATCGCAAAGCAAACGAGATGCGACCCTTACCGCCGGGAGCCCGTGGCGAAGTGCCGATGGCATTCCTTATCCTCCGCGACGGCAAGGTCATATTCGATGGTGATGCGCACCAGTTGGCGCAATCGAAGGATGAGTACATCAAGGAATATATTTCGTAGGAAAGTCGACCCTCGTTTCTTCATTCCTGGAGCGAAGCGACGAGGAATCCGGGTATTGCTGACTTATTGCAAAGAACCTAGATCCCTCGCTTCGCTCGGGATGACAAACAGGCAAAGCACTCCTTAGCTGGCTTTGGCCGCTTTTGCCATGGCGTCCCGGCGTGAGGCCACCTGGCCCTCGACATATTTTAACCACTCGCGCCCTTGCTTCGTGCTGTTAATCAGTTTTTCTATGTTTGCAAACATTCGCGGATTCTTCATCTTTGTGCGCAGCTCGCCGAGAAATGGCTTTACTTTCGCAAAAATGAAGAACATCTCTCCACTGACGCTGGGATCGAGGAAGAGTTCCTGATTGATGGCCCCCGAAAGTACCAGCGAAGCGCTCATGCTCCAATATCCCGCCGCCTGGCGCAACCAGTTATTTTCTTGTGTCCCCAGAGCAGAACCTACCTTCATGAAATCTTCGGCGCTCTCGGGCCAGAAAGTTACCAGCCACCAGTTACGCGCCTTTCGGATCTCGGCTTCGCGACGAAGATCGTAGAGCTGCAGAATCAGTTGCGCATCGGTAGAAGTGGGCTTCTTAGACATTAAAAACCTCCAAGCGAATTTAGGATGGTGTGACGGGAAAGCCGGATAGCTTTCCCAGTGTACGGGATGCGTAAATCCACGAAACGGTGCAGTTTTATTAGGAAACTCAACCGGCAAAGCCCGCCGTTAGCCCGTCCCCGGGGTCGCCGGAACACCCAATTGCTCAATCACTGCCCACGGCCGCGGCTTCTACCGGCACAGGTCGTTCGTACTCGCATTCTTTATTCGGACAAGCAATGACCGGACCTGACTTCAAGAACTTCTCTACCAAATATTCACTCCCGCACGCGGGACACTTCTCCGCAATCGGCTTGTGGGCGGAAGTGAACTTGCACCCGGGATAGTTTCCGCAGCCGTAGAATGTATTGCCCTTACGGGCCCGCTTCTCGACCAACTCGCCCTCTTTGCAGAGCGGGCACTTCACTCCGATAAAATTCTGCTTCACATACTTACACTCGGGATATCCGCTGCAGGTGGTGAACTCGCCGTAGCGGCCGTGCCGGATCATCATGTTCCGGCCGCACTTGGGACAGATTTCATCCAGCGGAATGTCCGGAACCTTCTTGCCCTGATCGAGGCGGCGCGTAGTCTTGCAATCGGGATATCCGGTGCAAGCCATGAATTGACCGAAGCGTCCGCGCTTCAGAACCATCACCCGGCCGCAGTTCTCGCAATACTCTTCCTGGGTGGTTTCCTGCAGATCGGCAGAGTCCAGGTCCGGCAAGTTGATGGGGTTTTCCTTAGTGAAGGTGCAACTGTTGGGATCTTCTTTATCGTAAGAACTGCAAGCGTAAAACGATCCGTGCTTGCCCCACTTGATGACCAGCGGCGAACCGCAGCGCTCGCACTTCTCGTCCGTGGGCTTCTCCATCCGCTTGATGTTTTCCATGTGCTTGGCGGCGTAACGGAGATCTTTCTCGAACTTCTTGTAGAAGTCAGCCAGCGCGTCGGTCCACTTCTCCTTGCCCTCTTCGATCTCGTCCAGTTCTTCTTCGAGACGCGCGGTGTACTGGACATCGAAGATGTCGGCGAAATTCTCCACCAGCAGATCGGTCACGACCAGGCCGATTTCCGTGGGAGTAAACTTGCCGCCGAGCTTTTGCACATACTGCCGCTCCTGAATGGTGCTGAGAATGGCGGAGTACGTGGAAGGCCGTCCAATGCCGCGCTCTTCCAGTTCCTTCACCAGCGAAGCTTCGTTGTAGCGCGGTGGAGGCTCGGTAAAGTGCTGCTCCGGCTTCAGGGCTTTCAGTGTCAGCTTCTGACCGGGCTGGAGTTCAGGCAACTTGTGCTTCAGTTCCTCGTCTTCCTCGTCCTGTCCTTCTTTAGATTCGACATAAACTTTGAGGAACCCGTCGAACTTGGGTACTGAACCAGTGACGCGGAACCAGAACGTCTCTGCACCCGACTTGGCATCGATATCCACCGTGGTCTGATCGAACACAGCGGGCGTAATCTGCGATGCTACGAAACGCTGCCAGATCAGCTTGTAAACTTTGTATTCGTCTTCCTTCAAATACTGCTTGATCTGATCGGGATGGCGAAGTACCGAAGTCGGCCGTATGGCTTCGTGGGCAGCTTGCGCCGCCTTTTTCTCTTTGTAGACGTTGGCCGCTTCCGGCAGATATTGATCGCCATACTGAGACTTGATGTACTCGCGGACTTCGGCGAGAGCTTCGTTCGAAACGCGTACGGAATCCGTACGCATGTAAGTGATGAGGCCGACTAGGCCTTCTTCGCCCAGTTCCACGCCTTCGTAGAGGCGCTGCGCGATCATCATAGTGCGCTTCACGCTGAAGCGAAGCTTTCGGGAGGAATCCTGCTGCAGTTTGCTGGTGGTGAACGGTGGAGTCGCGTTGCGGCGGCGCTCTTTGCGATCGACAGTGCGGACCACCCAGTCGGCTTTTTCCAGCGCCCCGCGAATTTTTTCAGCGTCATCGCCGTTCGTGACTTCGATCTTCTCTTCGCCCTTGCCTAAGAAACGTGCGTCGAATGCTGGCGGCTTGGAGAGGGTCGCGTCAATCGTCCAATATTCTTTCTTCTCGAATGCCTTGATTTCGCGTTCCCGCTCAACGATCAGACGCAATGCGACCGTCTGCACCCGGCCGGCGGACAGGCCACGCCGAACCTTATCCCAGAGCAGCGGCGAAACTTGATAGCCTACCAACCGATCGAGGACGCGCCGGGCCTGCTGCGCATCCACGAGATTCTGGTCGATGTCACGCGGATGCTCGAAAGCTTCACGGACAGCACGCTGCGTGATTTCGTTAAATGTGACCCGGCGGATGCGCTCAGGTTCATCCTTCTTCTTTTTCTTTTTCTTCTTGCCGTTGGATTCGCCCAATTCTTCCGCCAGGTGGGCAGCGATTGCCTCTCCTTCACGATCCGGATCGGGCGCGAGATAGATGGTATCCATCCCGAGCGCCAGCTTCTTCAGCCTGGCGACAACTTTCTCTTTACCCGGAATGACAACGTATTCCGTCTCGAAGTCATTGTCGACGTCGACGCCGAGAGTGCTCTTGGGTAGATCCTTCACGTGGCCGAGCGACGCCTCGACGGTGAAGCCCTTACCCAGATATTTCTGGATGGTCTTCGCCTTGGCGGGCGACTCGACGATCACTAAACCTTTGGTCAATGTGTCCTCAGTCTGATTTTGAAACTAGCACGAATGCGGTTGCGGCAACAAGCCGCCGCCACGGCTATCAGCTCTCAGCTGTCAGCTCTCAGCTTGTGAAGGAACGAAGCCAGCATACGTTTTACTTCGATGGCCCCTCCAGAAAGTCGCTGATAATCAATGGCTGGCAAGAGCTCCAGATCACGAGCCAGCAGTAGATGGTACTCGAGTTCACTGGCCGAGCCCATCGCAATCTGCAGGAAGCGTCCAAATTCGCAATCACCCTTTCGACAGGATCCTTCGGCAATGTTCGCTCCAATAGAAGCAGCCGACCGTCGCATCTGACTCGTCAATCCATATATTTCGTCGCGCGGAAAACATTTGCTCGACTTGTATACATCGAGCGTAAGAGCGTGGGCCTTCTCCCAAACCTTCAGGTTCATGAAACTTTGCACAAGATTCTCCTGTGGAACTGGGCCCGTTTGGCTGACAGCTGACAGCTGATGGCTGATAGCTCAGAAGCTCTTTACAAAATTCTTCCCCGGCAACTGCTTCACTTTGCCCGCCAACTCCAGTTCGAACAGCGCCGCAAATATCTCGGAGGATGACAGCGCCGGCTCGAGCCTTTCCACAATTTCATCGATGTGGGTGGATTCGTCCGCCTTGAGGAGTGCGAAAATCTTTTTTTCGTGGGGCGAGAGCTCAGTTTCCCCGAATAGAGATGCAGTTTCCCCCACCTGCGATTCATCGCCGCCCTCGGGCTGGAGCGTAAGTCGCACATCCGCCGGGAGTTCTTCCCAAACATCCTCCCAGGTTGCCACCAGCTTCGCACCCTGTTTAATCAGGGTATTCGGCGTCCACGAGCCTTTGTTGGTGACGTTGCCCGGCACGGCGAAAACCTCGCGGTTCTGTTCCAACGCGCAGCGTGCGGTGATGCGGGTGCCGCTGTACTCGGCGGCTTCCACGACCAAAACTCCTAACGAGATGCCGCTGATGATGCGATTGCGAATGGGAAAGTTTTGCGGCGCGGGGAAAGTGCCAATTGGAAATTCGGAGATCACAGCACCACCCAAAGCGAGAATCTGTTCTGCCAACCGCTTGTTCTCCTTCGGATATACCTCATCGACGCCCGTCCCCCACACGGCTACCGTTTTCCCCTTTGCCGCAATCGCGCCGCGGTGGCCGGCGGTATCGATGCCGCGTGCCATACCGCTGAAAATTACCAATCCACGAGCCGCGAGATCGCATGCCAACCGCTCCGCCATACCTGATCCGTAAGGCGTGGGATGTCGCGTGCCAACCAACGCAATCCCCGGCTGCGAGATCACGCTTTCACTTCCACGCACGTAAAGAATCAGCGGCGGATCGTAGATCTGTTTCAATTGCGTCGGGTAGCCGGGATCATCCAGAGCGACGATTCGGGCGTCGGCGGCAGCGGCTTTCCCCAGTTCATCCTGCGCCAGTTCCATGGAGCGTCCCGTGCCGAGGGATTGCGCCGAAACCGCGCGAAGGCCGGCTGCTTCCAGTTCGGTGAGAGAAGCCTGGAACAATGCTTGCACGCTGCCGAAAAATTCAATGACCCGGCGAGCTTTGGTAGGTCCGAGACCGGGCGTAAGAGCCAACGCCAGCCACTGCATGGACGTTTCACTGGTTTTGCAAATTGCGGCAACGGCTTCGGACACAGCGACCTCCGGGCTCTCTCGGGCATCTATACACGTCCCGAAAGCAGTGTCAAGGTAAGATGAACATCGGGTTTGTTAGAATTAATGTATTCCCGTGATGAAATGCCTTCGAATTTCCGCGATTTCCTACCTTAATACTGCGCCCCTGATGTGGGATTTCGAACACGGAAGCACGGATGCCCGCTCAGCTTTCGAGATCGCTTACACCATTCCGTCGCAATGTGCCCGTAGTTTGCGCGAGGGGTCGGCGGATATTGGCATCATTCCAGTTGCGGCTTACGCCAGCATCCCTGATCTTGCCATTCTTCCGGGCGTGGCTATCGCTTCACGGCGGGCAGTCCGTTCCATTCTGCTGGTAAGCAAGGTTCCGCTGGAGAAGATTCAGACCGTCGCTTTGGATACATCCTCCATGACCTCGGTTGCGCTGATTAAGGTTCTTTTTGCGAAGTGGTGGGGAGGCGGTAGAACATTTGCTGCCATGGCTCCGGACATCGAAAAGATGCTTGAGCTGCACGATGCCGGCCTGGTAATTGGAGATCCTGCGCTAAAGATCGATCGCTCGCGATATCTTACGTTCGATCTCGCCGAGGAATGGATTCGCTTCACGGGCAAGCCGTTTGTGTTTGCCTTCTGGGCGGTACGGCAGGCGGCTCTGGTGAATGCGCCTCGCGACTTGGATCTCGCCACAGTTTTCCAGGAATCGCGTGATCACGGGCTACAGCCGGAGAACCTTGATCGTATAGCCAGGGAATGGGGTCCACGTTTGGCGTTGAGCGAAAGCGGAGTCAAAAGCTACCTAACTGAGAACATTCATTACTCTCTCGACCCGGCGTGCCTTCATGGCATGCGACTCTTCTATCAATTTGCTTGCGAATGCGGGGCGCTGCCGTCCGCACCGCCCCTATGTTTTCTCGACGTGGCGAAAACGGCGGCCGTTTAGTCTTATTTTTCAACCTTACAACTCAGCCCTGTAAACTACCTGCACATCAATCGAATGCTGCCTCATCTCCAGTTGTTGCTCGCGGTCTCCACCTGGGTTCGATTGCGCAGGCTGGGTGGGCCGGGGCTGGTTATTTTGGGAATCGCGGACAACTCCGTCGTTCCGCTGACCGGCAGCATGGACGTGCTGACCATCTGGCTGGCTGCCCGGCATCGTGAACCGTGGCCCTACTACGCATTGATGGCAACCGTTGGCGCAGTGCTCGGCGGCTACATCACTTACAGTCTGGCCCGAAAGGGCGGCAAGGAAGCAATGGAGCGAAGGCTCTCGAAAAGAAGAGCCGCTAAAGTTTACAAGCGATTCGAACGTTGGGGATTTGGAGGGATCGCGATACCAGCCTTGCTGCCTCCGCCTTTTCCTTTTGTGCCTTTCCTGCTGGCGGCGGGCGCCATGCAGTACTCGCGAAAGAAATTCTTGGGGGCACTTGCTCTCGGTCGCGGAGTTCGCTATAGCGTAGCCGCATGGCTCGGATTCCACTATGGCAACCACATCCTGCGCTTCTTTTCTCGTTATTACAAACCGACTTTGGCCATACTGATCGGCCTGGCCGTCATCGGCGGAATCCTTTCGCTGGTCCAGTATCTTCGGTACAGAAAATGAGGATTTCAGCTGCCCAGCAGTAATTCCTCTCGCTTCCTTTGTGTACCTTCGTGTCCTTTGTGGTTGATGAGTCTAAAAACCTAAACCACAGAGAACACGAAGGTACACAAAGGAATGCGGGGCGTCTCTGCGAACTAGCTCCCCAATTTGGAACAAGCGCGGCGGCTCCGCTACAATTGTTATAGCTTTCTTAACTGCCATGACCCTGACCAAGCAGCAAGCTCTCGACCTGTTTCGTTCCGATGACTTGATTGGTATCGGCATGGAGGCGAATGCCTTGCGCCGCAAGCTTCATCCCGAGGGCGTGGCGACTTACATCATTGATCGCAATATTAATTACACCAACTATTGCACCGAGTATTGCACTTTCTGCGCCTTCTACCGTCCGCTAAAGGGACCCAAGGCCAAAGAGGGATACATCCTCGACTTCGAAACTATTTACGAAAAGATTCGCGAGACCGTCGAGCTGGGCGGGACAGGAGTGCTGATGCAAGGGGGCCTGCATCCCGACCTGAAAATTGACTGGCATGAGCAGATGCTGCGCGGCATCAAGCAGCGGTTCCCCAGGATTCATCTGCACTGCTACTCGGCTTCCGAGATCATCGCGATTGCGGAATACAGCGAACTGAGTATTCGCGACACCATTGCGCGGCTCAGAGATGCGGGCCTGGATTCGATCCCCGGCGGCGGCGCGGAGATTCTCGACGACGAAGTCCGCTACAAGATCGCGCGCCTCAAGTGCCTGACCGACGATTGGCTCAATGTGCATCGCACAGCGCACCAGTTAGGGATGAGAACCACAGCGACCATGATGTTCGGCGTCGGCGAAACGTATGAGAACCGCGTGAACCATTTCCAGCGGCTCTACGAGTTGCAGGAAGAGACCGGTGGCTTCACCGCGTTTATCCCATGGAGCTTCCAGCCAACGAATACCGCTCTGGGAGGACGCCACTGGGACGAAGCCACGGCGGTTGAGTATCTGAAAGTGCTGGCGATCTCCCGGCTTTATCTTTCGAATTTCCTGAACGTGCAATCCAGTTGGGTGACGCAGGGACTAAAGGTTTGCCAACTCGGCCTGCAGTTCGGCGGTAACGATGTGGGCTCGGTGATGCTCGAAGAAAACGTGGTGCGGGCAGCGGGCGTCACCAACTGCACGACCGAAGAAGAGTTGCGGCGAATTATCCGCGATGCCGGATTCAAACCGGTCCAGCGCGACACGCTGTACCGGACATATTTCCTCAACTAACCTGTGGAAATGAAAACGGCCTCTAAGATAGAAGCCGCTCTCGGATACTTAGTACCCCATCAAGGTCAATCTCATTATCAGCTTTGCCTGAATCGAAATCAAGTAAATTTGAGGAGAGCCGAGCACCCCATTTTGGCTGGCTCTCCCATTTTGGCACTTCCGGGCCCCCTTTGATCCGAGGGTGTGGACCTGGCGGGATTTGAACCCGCCCCTGTAACCTTGATGGGGTCCCGTGCTGCCGTTACACCACAGGCCCACTGCACTGAAGGCTATCCTCAATGCAACGCAAAAGCATGGTCATCCATCACATTGTCCGATTTGGTAGTGGGCTGTTTTTAATTTTCACGGAAAATTTGACTGAGCGTGACATAATGGAGTCATGCATGGTCGAGCAAGCAAGGACGATGTAGCACAAAACGCTCTGAGAGGCGTCGAGTCCGTGATTGGCGGCCCTTTGAAGGTAGCGCGGAAGACATTACAATTCCCGCGTAAGCCGAAGAATCCGGCAGCGGTTGCACTCAGCAAGTTGGGTAGTAGGAAGGGTGGCATCGCTAGAGCAAATAAGCTCACGCCCGAAGAACGTAAAGAGATCGCCCAGCGTGCGGCTAAGGCACGCTGGGGCCAGAGTAAAAACAAAGATTGAGGGAGGGGCTTTAGCGCCTCGCTCAACAGGGGCAACTAGCAGCGATTATCGGCACTTCGATCACTAGGGTTTCATCTCCGATGCGGATCGTGATTGTAACCTTCGTGACCGATACCGTGATTCTCACGGATCGCAACACATAAATGCTCCTTCCGAGACGCCCTCTGCCAAAGGGCGTCTCTTTTATTTGGCAGAAGAATTTTTATCAACCACAACCTTCAGTGATCCTCGACTATCGTCGGAATTTTTGTAGATCACATTGAAGATGCCAGATACCATTTCCAGCCAGTTCTTGCGTTCTTCGATTGGCCATTCTGTTTTTGGCTCTGGCAGTTCCTCCAACAGTCCTTCGATGAGAGGATGGAGTCGCGTTTCACGTTTCTTGTCTTTTTCCTTTTTCCCCTTGTCCTCTGGCTCTTCTTTTTCTTCTGGATTGACTGGTGAGGCTGCGGCTCCGGCGCTTCCTTTGATCGCAGGCCGTACAAGGCGATTGGAGCCGGACCAGAAGTAGTCAGCGGATTGCGCGGAACGCTGGAATGCTTGACGCGCCTTCCCCTTTTGCTTTGGGGCAACGCCCATCTTAACGATTTCGCTTTCCAGCGCATCGGTAGGTGGAAGAGTTGTGTTTTTGTAGTTCTCGTAGATTTTGAAGTAGAGAGGGACTTTCAAGAATGCATCTGCTTTCGCGGCCTTCTCCTGTTGGGGATCATTTAATCGTTGTCCCAGCTCAGTCAGAGTTACCGTTCCTTGGCCGTATGTGAGAAGGCCAAATGTTTTCGCCGTCATCATTCGCAAACGAAAACCACCGCCCGCTGCGGCCTGCTTTAACTGCGCTGCAAGTTGATCCCAACCGCAACTTGTACCGCCTACCTTATAAACTCCCTTCGCTACTTCGACGGCAGCATCAAGGTCTAAATAAGGAAACTCGATAGTCGAGCGTTCTCGTTTCGCATCCCCGTCCTGCCCTTGCTCAATCTCTTCAGCTTCGATAATTACCGCCTCTGGTTCTGCCATTGTTATGCTCCTTCTGCATTACTGGTATTAATTGTAATACCTATTTCGCCGTTTTTCAATGGGTTTAGGTATTAAATTTTATACCGTTATCATTATTCCCTTGACTGCATGGTCGAGCAAGCATATTATTCCAGCATTATGAGCCGCTTACCTATTGAGAAACGTGCCCAGATTATCAACGCTTTAGTTGAGGGGAATAGCATTCGGGCCACTTGTCGCCTCACTGGTGCTTGTAAAGATGCGGTTCTAAAGCTGATTCGAGACATGGGATGGGCTTGTGCGGCGCATCATAATGCTACCGTTCGCGGAATAAAAATCCGCCGAGTCCAGTGCGATGAAGTGTGGGCCTTTTGCTACGCGAAGGCTAAAAACGTTCCCGAAGAAAAGAAGGGGACGGGAGCTGGCGACGTGTGGACGTGGACAGCGATTGATGCAGATTCCAAGCTGATCGTTTCCTATCTCTGCGGTGGGCGCGATGCAGAATGGGCAACGACATTCATGGAGGATTTAGCTTCGCGTGTTAGCACGCGGATTCAACTCACAACAGACGGCCATCGTGCATATGCTGAGGCTGTCGCTGGAACGTTCGGATTCGCGGTTGACTACGCGATGCTGATAAAGCTGTACGGCGCACCTTCTGATAATCCTGAAACGCGCTACAGTCCTGCAAAGTGCATTGGCACGCGGACCGCAACTCTAAGCGGACGCCCCGATCCTAAGCACGTTTCTACGAGCTTCGTAGAGCGTCAAAACTTGAACCTTCGCATGGGCGTTCGCCGATTCACGCGACTTACGAATGCATTCTCGAAAAAATTCGAGAATCACTGCCACATGGTTGCGATCTATCATGCGTACTACAATTTCTGCCGGGTGCATCAAACACTGAGGGTCACGCCTGCGATGGAAGCTGGCCTTACAGATCACATTTGGAGTTTGCAGGAGTTGGTGGGATTATTGGAAGGCAAAGAAAAAGAGGTGGCCGCGTGAAAGCAAAGGCAATAATATACCTGCCCCAACCCAAGGTCGGCGCCGAATGAAGCGCAGTCCTTACGCGAAAACGAAATTGAACACACTCCACGTTTTGTGACATGATCAATTGGTGGGGAGATGGGAGCGGCGTCGAGCGCAATCGATGAACCGCCACAAGCACGTTCACCAGGAGAACGGTGAACCGAAGTCGAAGCTGCAAAGTCTCCGTGTACCGATAGCTCTGTTCTTCATCTTCATATACGCAGCACAGTGGGCGTTCCGTTTCCCGAAGAGAAACCCAGTCAACTTGACGGCAGGAATTATCTTTGCTGGAGCCGCAGCATTCCTCTGGATACTAAAGCCACGGAAAAATCGCCACAAGGGATGATTTCCGCATTTCAACGAAGGCACTTTATTCAAAACAGCCCACTACCCCGATTTGCTTTCCGATTCGGGAAGCTTGGATCAGGTAGAATGGAGGTTTCGGATAAGCTCGCCGCGAGCCACCGAAGAGTTCCAACTCGAACTGCATGCTCTTTCCCTGTCAACTGTTAGCCGTGTTCGTCGCCCCGAAGGGGATTGGGCAATACATCCGCCAGCACTTTCTCGATAAGACTTTTCAGGGCTTGTATCACGCCAACGCTTTTGACACGGCGTTGCTGATTCCCTATTTCATCGTGTTGATCCTGCTGGCTTCGTATGGCGCGCACCGCTACGTTCTGGTTTATCTTTATTATAAGAACAAGAAGAACCGTACAACCGAACCGCCCGCATATTTTTCGGAACTGCCTTGCGTCACGATTCAGCTGCCTATTTTCAACGAGCAGTTCGTCGTCGAGCGACTGCTGGATGCCATTTGCCGCATGGACTATCCGCTGGAGAAACTCGACATTCAGGTGGTCGACGATTCGACAGACGAGACCGTCGCCGTGGCACGCGGGCTGGTCAATCACTATGCCGCCCAGGGATTCCCTGTCAGCTACCATCATCGATCCAATCGCGAGGGATTCAAGGCAGGGGCGCTGAGTGAGGGTCTGAAGACGGCGAAAGGCGAGTTCGTCGCGATCTTCGACGCCGATTTCGTTCCGCCAGAAGATTTCCTGCTGCGCACCATTCACCACTTCACCGATCCCAAGATCGCAATGGTGCAAACCCGCTGGACGCACATCAATCGCAATTATTCGTTTCTGACTGAGGTGGAAGCCATTTTGCTCGACGGGCATTTCGTACTCGAGCACTCCGGCCGGGCGCGCAGTAATGTCTTTTTCAACTTCAATGGAACTGCCGGAGTTTGGCGACGAAGCGCGATTGACGACGCTGGCGGTTGGCAGCACGATACCCTCACCGAGGACACCGATCTCTCGTATCGAGCCCAACTGAAAGGCTGGAAATTTATTTATCTGCAGGATGTGGAATGCCCGGCAGAACTACCGGTGGAAATGACCGCCTTCAAGACGCAGCAAGCTCGCTGGGCGAAAGGGCTGATCCAGACCAGCAAAAAGATTCTGCCCCAGGTGCTCAAGAGCGATCAGAGATTCCACGTGAAGCTCGAGGCCTGGTATCACCTGACCGCAAATCTCAGCTATCCATTGATGATTGTGCTCTCGGTATTGCTGCTGCCGGCCATGATCATTCGCTTCTACCAGGGCTGGTTCCAGATGCTGTACATCGATCTGCCGCTATTCATGGCGTCGACCTTTTCGATCTCGAGTTTTTATCTGGTCTCGCAGCGCGAGTTATTTCCCGGCAAGTGGTTTCGCGCCCTGCTTTATCTTCCCTTTCTGATGGCTCTAGGAATCGGCCTCACCGTCACCAATACGCGAGCCGTGCTGGAAGCGCTGCTGGGAAAGCAGTCCGAGTTCACCCGTACTCCGAAATATCACGTCGAGTCCAAAAAGGACAAAGTACGCGCCAACAACTATCGCCGCGGCCTGGGCTGGGTGCCGTGGGTAGAACTGCTGATCGGCTGCTACTTCGCCGTTACGGTGTACTACGCGATCGACAACGAAAACTACATCACCGTGCCGTTTCTGGTTTTGTTCGTCCTGGGCTATTGGTACACGGGATTAATGTCTCTGCTGCAGGGA
>DATHPO010000189.1:0-6142 GCA_035483835.1 Terriglobales bacterium | reverse complement strand
ACGACCGAAATTCCGTCGCGTCTTGCGGAATCCGGCCACGATCGATTTGTGAACCGCCGGCTGGTCGCGCAGCACCGCGTCGGTCTGGGCAACATCAAACCACATGCGGATGATCGTCAGCACCAGCAGAATGATTACAGTGCCAACAAGTTGCGTAAAGAAAGGCAGCCTTTCATTGGAAGTCTTGTCCGCGGCACTAACCAGGGCGTTCAACCCGCCAAATAGAATGCCAGCGACGATGCCGGCGATCACGCTAAAGAATAAGAACAGGCGAACGAATCGCCAAACATTCCTCCCGCAGGCGCGATAAAACTCATCTCGTGGCAGCGGGTGGTCGGAGGCGTAGCCGAGCAACACTCCGGGCATAAACACCAAGCTCGCCAAGAAGAACACGACCGCGAACATCATCGCCGGATGCGTTGCGCTAGGAAGCGTTCCGAATTCCGGACGTACCAGCATTTCGAGGAATACCCCCGGGCTGAATCCATGAAGCAGTTTGTCTGCGTAGAGGCTGTGGCCCAGAATGCCGTGTGCGGCATCGCTGAAGGCGGTTGCTCCGAAGTGGGCAAATGCCAGGTTCAGCAGATAAAACCAGACAATGTAGCGTTTGTTGCGGCGCACGATGGCAGCACCCGCGGCAACCAGACTCGTTTTCCCATTCATTCACATATCCCCTTACACCAGCCACCAGGCGAGGAATTGCGCAAAGAACTGGATGATGCAGGTCCAGTAATTCGCCAGTTTGCGTGCCGGATCGCCGTTCGGTTCGGCAGTTCGGCTGTTATTGAAATTGTTGCGATCGAGGTAAACCTTGTGGTCGGGATCGACTTCGACCGACTCCACTTTTGCCTTCTTCTGATATGCATACCGTACCCACCGGTCTTTTCCATCCCAGTGTTCGCGCACCCGGTCGCCGTTATCGAATTTGACCTCAACATCGATCGGGATGACGAACTCGCCCTTCCGGTGAACCCATACGTTGGAGACGTATTCCGTCTCTCCTTTCTTCTCGCTCAGATTTTCTTTGTACCAATCCACCGGCAGGGAAGTGATCTTCAATACTTCATAGTCCAGCACCTGCGTGCCATAGATTGCCTGATTGAAATACCAGCGCAGGTCTTGCCCGGAAACTTCTTCGATCGTCTTCAGGAAGTCTTCTTTCGTGGGATGGGTGAAGCGGTAGCGCATTAAGTACGTATGCATGGCGCGCCGCATGGTATCTTCGCCAATCACGCCCTCCAGCGTAAGCAGACTGAGCGCCGTCTTGAAGTATGTGATCCCGCCATACGAATTTGGATCAGCATACTCCCACCCATTCTTCGCGATAGGATCAAGATCGGCCACAGCTTCCAAGCCAGGCCTGGCCTCGTCAACCTGGCCGGCAGTGACGCCCCACATATTGATAATCGAAGTGGACGCCCCAAAAATAGAATTCATGATTTTGATTTGCGTGTACTGGTTGATTCCCTCATCCATCCACGCATCTTCGAATTCGTTGGTTGCCACCATGCCGTACCAGTACTGGTGTCCGAATTCGTGTTCCACCACATCCTCGACCAGCAGCACGCCCTTCGGCATGTACCAAGTGGTATCGCCCGTGATGAATGTCGGATATTCCATGCCGCCAGCTTCTGATCCCGGCTCCGGATCCACGATCGTGAGCGTCTTATAAGGATAGGGCCCATACCAGCGGTCAAAATGTTCCATCGTCTCTTTAGCAATTCGCGCATGCCGTTCCGCCTGACCCCAATGCGCCGGTTGCATCAGGATGCGCAACTTCACCGGGCCCATGCTGCCTTGAAAGGTGTCGTTATAAATCAAGTAGTGCGGGCTCGCCGTCCACGCGAAATCATGGATGTCATCCCCGTGATACGTAACCGTCTTCGTCCCGTCAGCATTATTCACACTACCGACTTCGATGCCGCTTGCTCCCACCACTTCATACTGGGGCACCGTGAGCTTCACGTCATAAACTCCAAAGTCGGCAAAGAACTCAGTGTCGTAGTGAAACTGGTGGCAATTCCAAGCGCCATGCCACCACACTCCAACCTTGGGAAACCACTGCCCGCCCAGAATAAAATCCCGATTCCATCCCGTCCGCGCCAACGTCTCCGGAAATTGATCGTGAAACTTGATCTTGAACTGCACATACCCATCCGGCGGAATGGGCTTGGACAAATGCACTTGAACCACGGTGCGATCGTCTTTGTTCTCGTCATCGGGATTGATGAATTGCAATTGCGAAGTGAAATCGCCCTGCCCCACAATTTCAAAGCTCTTGATCTCCTCCGCCCCGTAGCTTTTGGCATCCCACGTTGCCAGGTCCGGCCCATAAGAATTCCATCGCTTGCCTTCCCGTATCCAGGTCGACGTTGGCTGAAATCCATTCAAATAAAGATGGAAGGGAAACGTATCCAGCGCCTGCCCCGTCAGATTGTGGTAAGTCAGCGTTTCCGTCGCGTCGAGAGAATGCGTCTTGACGTTGTACTTGGCGTCCATGTCATAAGCCACAACCCGCTGCGACAGCGGAGTAGCCGAGTTGATCGCCAACGTAGTAGCAGGAATCGCAACCCCCGCCGCGCCGTCCGTCTGTGCGAACGCGGGCACAACCAAAGCAGCCAGCAGGCACACCCCAACCCTCAAGCCAACAACCATGAATGACACTCCCTCTCTTCGAGAAGCGGCAGATAACGAACGGCAATAGCGAAGCGCGAACTCAAATCATAGCAGCACCCTATCGCAGACACGAAAACCGTTCATGACATTGTTACGCGAATCAGGAACCCCAGGTTCCAAGTCAGACCTTCTCCAACCAATCGTCCTCTACGTTGTCAGCCTAGAGGAAGCGGAGTCGTGCGCTCACGCCCGACTCCCAACCAAGGATCCCTGCACCAGCATTGCTCGTCGAAATCTTCAGATGTCGGGGTTGCATGGCAGAGCGTCAGAACGCAGTTCAGTGGACGTGCAGGCATTGAGGGGAGGCATGACGTGTCTGCGATGACCGAGCATGAGCCGGTCACTTGCTGGCATTTCCCGAAAGTGATAAGCCGGTCCCGAGAAGCTGAAACAGGCTGACGTGATCCACATGGCTGCCGGTTTTGGCACTCGTGTTCACGATGCCGTTCAGGGACTGTCCCAGCCCATCCAAAGTCAGGTTCTCTACGGAGACACTGTTGCACACGGAAGCCGGGCAAAGCTGAGACGTCCCCAAGTCAATCATGTCGCTGCCGCTGAACGAGGATGAGCAGTGGTTGACGGATGGCAGGCACGCTTGCAGAGTGGTGCCCACAGAGACGGTGCCCGTGGAAAGATAGTCGAGAGCGTCGCCCGCGCCGACGAGCCGCGTATAGTTGGGCAACACCCACGTTGCAGGAATAATGATGGTTCCGGCAGGCAGTAGGATGGTCGAGGGCACGGTGACGGTGTTACTGCCCTCGGTCCAAGGGCTGCCGTGGGTGCAGGTCAAGTTGGTCGCTCCGCTGATGCCTCGTGCGTCGATGACCGCACCGGTGGATGGGTAGGGTGGAAATCCCGGGAACCCGGAAAGGAGACGGTAGATCGCGTCGCAAACGTCGCGGCCCAGCGTACTGTTGGGGGAAAGAAACATGCTGGCGTCGATAAAGGAAGTCGAGAACGTGACTCCATTCGTCGAATTGTAGACCGCATTATTGCCGACTGCCTGCGCTGGTGCGAGGGGTGGTGAGGCGAGCGCCCAGAAGATAGAAGCGATGGCCAAAACTAGGCGACGGGTATTTTTCATTGCGATCTCTCCTTGTGGTGCGGGCTCGTCCATCTCAACTGGAGTCCTTTACGTTCCGGGCCTCAATCTGCATCCGGTTTTCTGTTATCAGCGACATCTGCACGTGTGACAATAGTCGTTCCTTCTACAGCTGGAAGCCTCAAGGGAACACCTCAAACACGGTTCCGCAGCCGCCCTGGCATGACTGCCCTGCGCCGCCATAGACAGTTGTGCCGTATAGTGCGTCCCCCGTTCTCATAGTAAGTTCAAGTGGAGTGCGACCGTCTGGAGGCCCCTGAAACTCGTAAAGCACGGTCAGGACCCAGCTCCCCATTTTTTGCTTTGGCCGTTTCAGCCGCACGATTGATCCGCTCGAACAATAGAGGTTGCCAAGTGAGTCAAACACCAACCCCTGCGGGTCGCTCTCGTCCTTGGTCCCTTGAAAGCTGTGCAACAGAGACTCAATCCACCGGCCACCGGTTTGAGTGAACCGGAACACAACTCCGGAATCCTGAGTGCCTCCTGCCCCTGCTACGCCGTAAAGTGATCCCTCGGCGTCGAAGATCAGGCCGCCGTTGGGGCTGGCTCCGTCATTGCCGTCGGTGAAGCGGTGCAGTACCTTCTCCGTCCACACACCGCCTGTCTTCGCGGGCGGTTTAAGCTCAAAGGCCGTCCCGCATCCCACTCCTTGGAACTGGGGGCAGTTGTACCCGCCGATGGAGGTCGTGCCGAAGATTGCACCTGTGCCGTCCAAGACCAACCCGCCATTGGGATTGGCTCCGTCACCAAACTGTACACCCACGGCAACACCTCTGAAGCCGTGCAGGGTTTTCTCCGTCCATTTCCCGCCTTTGATCTTGGGCGGGCTCAGCTCGAATACCGCTCCGCAGTACTTATAGTAGGCGTCGCCGCAATTCGTCCCATAGCCGCCGCCGTAGATCGTGGCTCCGTACAGATTGCCCGCGCCGTCAAAAACCAGATCGCCCCAGGGGACAAACCCCTGCTTGGGCGTGGGGAAACTGTACAGCACCGTCTCGGTCCACGGGCCTCCTTTCTGTTTGGGCGGCGACAGCTCGAACACCGTCCCGCAACCCATCAAGATTCCCAGCACCACGCAGTTCCCCGTACCCCCGTAGCCGGTCGTGCCATAGAGATTTCCCGCAGCGTCGATCACCAGGCCGCCATAGGGAGAAGCGCCGTCCTTGCTAGTGTTCCCTTTGAAAATGTAAAGCACGGTCTCTTTCCAAGGGTCGCCCGCCTTGGCCGGCGGCGCGAGCTGATAAACCGTGCCACACTGCTGCACCGATGGGCACGACGAAGAGCCGCCATCGCGGGTAGTCCCATACAGATTTCCTTGCTTGTCAAAGACGACAGCGCCGACCGGCGTGGCCCCGTCGGGAACACTTTGGAAGCTGTAAAGCACCTTCTCGTTCCATTCGGCGGAGGCAGCGGAGGCCAGTGTGAGAATCACTGCAAACAACGCCGACAGGCGGCGAATACCGAGAGCATAACGATTGCAATCCATGGCGAACCATCCAATCCACGCTGACCTTGCCGTCGGGAGACCCGACCAACCGCGCAGACCGCCGCGATAGTACACCGCCTCAGCTATCGTGTCCATGACCCGTCTCTGCCGAAACCCAACGGTTCGCCCCCCAAGCAACCATCCACCCCTCCCCATGCAACTAAATAATTAGTTGACGTTCTGGCTTCCAGCGCGTCTAATAAATCAGAACGGAGGAGCCCTTGCCACCAACCAAATCTGTAACCCTGACGGAAGCCGAACTCCGGCTTATGGACGTACTGTGGCAGCAAGGGCCATCGACCGTTCAGCAGGTGCTCGAAGCGCTTCCCGGCAAGTCGCCCCTGGCCTATAACTCGGTGCTGACCACCATCCGCATCCTCGAAAAGAAGGGATACGTTCGCCACATAAAGGACGGCCGTGCATACATTTACAGAGCATTAGTCGAGCGCGAGGAGGCCTCACGGTCTGAGATCCGTCATCTCGCCCATCGCTTCTTCCAGAATTCGCATGAAATGCTGGTCCTGAACATCCTGGAAGAGCGTGGCGTCGACGCCGAGGAACTAAACCGCCTCCGTCAGCTCCTGGAACAAACCCAGCCAGACGGGGACAAATAGAGAATAAACAAATGATCGCCGCCCTCAACCTGAACGCACTAGCCCGAATTTCCGCCGCAAGCATGCTCAACTGCATCCTCGAGGGCATCGCCATCGGTCTTTTTGCCTGGATCCTCCTCAGGGTTGTCGGCCGCCGAAATTCCAGCACCCGTTTCGCGGTCTGGTTCTTCGCTTTACTTGCGATAGCAGCGCTGCCCATCCTCGGCGTTGCCGCATCGAGCGCCCGCGCCGGGAGCGCGGGTTCTGCCATCACGGTCCCAGGTT
>DATHPO010000188.1:0-9207 GCA_035483835.1 Terriglobales bacterium | reverse complement strand
CCCAAGCCATCGCCAGCAACCCACAAACTCGTAGCGGACGACGCGGTGCAGGCTGTTGCTCAGTCTGGCTTTCTCAGTAGCGCCTGACCTGATTGACGCCGTTACCGTGGAAGTGAAGTCCTAGCCGCGAAGATGTCCGGTTGCGCGAGTGATCGGGAGTTAGGTGCGGTTAACACCCCATGCCGCTGCGATGACGGCGCGGTATAGTGGCGAGATTCCGCTGGCCCAAGTCCAAGCCGCATTTTCCGTCCTGAATGGCAACAAAATTGTAGTTTTGGAAAATACGGAAAACTTGGAAAACGAGGTAGTCGCTTGAAGTCGTTTGAATGTTGGAGCGGGCGATGGGAATCGAACCCACGTCCGAAGCTTGGGAAGCTTCTATACTGCCATTGTACGACGCCCGCTCACTTCTGCTTGGTGATTATACACAACCGAGCAGCCGCGAGAAAAGACTGGACCGCCCCAGCTGCTCAAGTCTTGCTGCGCGCCTGAGCCACTCGCATCGGGCAAAATTCGAAGGTGTTCAGACCTGCTTTGACGGAAGGGTCTTCCTCGCCGAATCTTTGAACCGCCGCGGCATGGGGCATCTCCAGGACGGCCATGCCGAACGCTCCCGCCGTCGCCATTACTGGGCCGTAGATTAAAACTGTTCCTTTGTTGAAAGCCTCGCCGACATAGTTCACATGCTGCTGCATCACTGCCCTTTCTTCAGCGGTGATGTCTTGGGCGAAAGTCGGACGCGGTGGGATCAGTTTCATGAAGAAATACTGGCCGCTCATGGTGCGTTGCTCCTAGGAAGGTCGATGGATTCTTGCAAATCTCGCGTCATATGCGGATGCGCAACGAGGGGATAATATCGCAACTCCGCCTCAAGACTATGTAAGGAAATCCTAAGCCTTGCCGATGACTACAATGTGCCTGCTGATCTACCTACCCCTAGGGCGCTGAAGGTGCAATACTTCCGAGGAGCCCTCGCCTTGGCCTGGCTGAGCGCACCATAGAAGGCAGTAACAGTAGGGATTCCACTTACCGCCGGCTCGAACAACCCGCCAGTCGGGCGCTACCGTGACCTGGCAGCGAGGCTAATGAGCGCGCACACGCAGAAGCGCAATCCCGTGCCGACTCGCCAGTCGCTGGAGGCCAAAAATAGCGACACATCGCAATACGAAAGCGATCTCAACGTCCTCCGCGTCTCTGCGGTAGTTTTGGTTTCATCTGTGTCCTCTGATGTGTTAAATCTTCTTGCCTTCTGTTGCCTTGCGCGGTTCAAGCAAGCTGGCTTCATCGTCGCAAGCCTCCGTGTTAAAGTGCGAGCGCCGCACACGCAGCAGCGAAACCAGGGAGGGGCAGTGGCGTATCGAGACTTGCGAGATTTCCTGCGTAAGATGGAAAAAAATGACGAACTTCGCCGCATCTCCGTCGAAGTCGACCCCGTCCTCGAAATCACGGAAATCTCCGACCGCGCCGTAAAAGCGGGCGGCCCGGCACTCCTCTTCGAACGCCCGAAAGGCTCGCGCGTCCCCGCCGTCACCAATCTGGTAGGCACTGAACGTCGCATGTGCCTGGCTCTCGAAGTTGACTCGCTCGAAGATGTTGCCGCACGCGTTCACTCGTTCATTGACATGCAGTCTCCGCAAGGCCTATTCGAAAAAGTAAAAATGCTTCCAAAGCTGGCTGAGATCGGCTCGTTTTTCCCAAAGGTAGTGCGCAACGGCGACTGTCAGGAGGTTGTCCGCACAAAAGATTTCTCGCTCGATTATTTCCCCATCCTGAAGTGTTGGCCGCAAGACGGCGGGCGCTACATCACGTGGCCCATGGTGATTACCAAGAATCCAGAAAACGGCAAACGCAACGTGGGCTGTTACCGCATGCAAGTTTTCGATGACCGCACCACAGGCATGCACTGGCAAACTCAGAAACACGGTGCGGATCACTATCGCACCAGCCGCGCAAAAAACCCGGCCGGCAAGTTAGAAGTCGCTGTCGCCATCGGCGCGGACCCCGCCACGGCGCTCGCAGGAATCCTGCCAGTTCCGCCCGACATGGACGAGTTTCTGTTTTCCGGTTTCCTGCGCAAGGATCCTGTGGAATTAGTCGCTTGCAAAACGGTGGACCTGGAAGTTCCCGCGAACGCCGAAATCGTCCTCGAAGGTTACGTCGAAATAGGCGAGATGCGCACCGAAGGTCCCTTCGGCGATCACACTGGCTTCTATTCGCTGGAGGGCCAGTATCCGGTGTTCCATGTGCAGTGCATCACGCACAGGAAGGACCCGCTGTATTTGACCACTATCGTCGGCCCGCCTCCGCAAGAAGACTATTTTATGGGCCACGCGATCGAGCGCATTTTTATGCCCGTTATGAAGATGCAATATCCGGAAATCGTGGACGTCGCTATGCCCGCCGAGGGTATCTTCCAAAACCTGATGATCGTGTCAATTCGCAAGAGCTATCCCGGACAAGCTCGAAAGATAATGAACGCGATTTGGTCGCTCGGGCAAGCCATGTTCACCAAGGTCGTCGTGGTCGTGGATCACGATGTGGACCTCCAGAACCCGCGCGAAATCGTCTGGAAAGCCCTCTGCGCCATCGATCCGGAGCGCGACATTCAATTTGTTTTGGGGCCTGTGGACACCCTCGACCACGCCGCACGCCGCCAGGATTACGGTTCGAAAATGGGCGTGGATGCCACGCGCAAGTGGCCGGAAGAAGGTTTTGCCGGTCGCTGGCCCGACGAAATCAGAATGAATAGCGAAACGAAAAAACGCGTGGACACAATATGGCAACAGCTCCGCATCACGGCTCCGAACAAAAAGTAAACGCAAAGCGAACGCACTTTTCTTCGCCTTTTTGGGCCTTTCCCGCAATATCTGAGTAGTTTGCAGCCTCTGCAACCTGTCCTTTTACCCTGTCCTTTTCGCCTACCTGTACTTTCGTACCGTGTTTTACCAATAGCACACCAGCGGAACACGTTGCTTGACACTCCGTGCTGCGGATGTAATAAACGGACAAAGCAAAAGAGTACCGGCAGTAGCAGTACTAACGGTTCTCTTCGAAGTCGGCCGCCTCAACGGGTGGACGGCGAAGCAGCAAGCGGGGCGTGGAAACTTTTTTCCAAAGAAATATTCAGGCACCAGACGAAGCCGTGTCCGTCCTGCGAAGCGGGGCGGAGCAAGGAGTGAGGGGCCGCGCGATGTTCAATCTGGGGAAAACGAAATCCTTAATCGGCCTGGATATTGGCTCGAGTTCCGTGAAGGCGGTCGAGCTGAAGAAGACGAAGGCGGGTTACGAGTTAGTCAGCTACGGGATTGAGACCTTGGCGCAAGACACCGTCGTGGACGGAGCCATCATGGACGCTCCCTCGGTCGCCGAGAAAATCGTCTCCATCTTCGATAATCAGAAAATCAAGGCCAAGGACGTGGCCACTTCGGTCTCCGGACACTCGGTAATCGTCAAGCGCGTCAGTATGCCACTGATGACCGAGGAAGAACTCTTCGACCGCGTGCAAGCCGAAGCCAGCCAGCACATTCCGTTCGATATCGCCGACGTGAATCTGAGCCATCAATTGCTCGAGGCCACTGAAAATCAAATGGATGTTCTGCTGGTGGCCGTGAAGAAAGACAAAATTCTGAATCACACCAACGTTCTGGCGCAAGCGGGGAAATCGCCCGTGGTTGTGGACATCGACGCCTTCGCCCTGCAGAACTGTTTCGAGGTCAATTACGAACCTGATCCCTCTCAAGTCGTCGCGTTGCTGAACGTGGGCGCCAGCGTGATGAATATCAACATCGTCCGCGGATGGACTCCCTTGTTCACGCGCGACGTTTCGGTGGGTGGCAACCAGTACACCGACGCGCTGCAGAAGGAACTAGACCTTAGCTTCGAAGATGCCGAAAAGCTAAAGATGGGCGGCACTCTGGCGGGCGTCAATGAAGAACAGCGCACGGCGATACTGCGTTCGGTCTCCGACATTTTGATCTTGGAAATCCAAAAGACCTTCGATTTTTTTCGTGCGACGGCAAGCGGAGAAAATATTCGCCGCATTTACGTCGCCGGAGGAACGGCGCGTGTTCCCGGCTTGCTCGACTTGCTGAAAGAGGAATTCGCCATGCCGGTCGAAGAGCTCTACCCATTCCGTAAGATCGCAATCAATCCTGGGCGTCACGATGAAAGCCAGATACGTGAGTTGGCGCCGCGCCTGGCAATCGCCGTGGGCCTGGCGCTGAGGAGTTTTGATACCCCATGATCCGCATTAACTTACTGGGCCAGGCCCGTCCGAAAGCTACCAAGCAAGCCGTGCCGCTGGAAGCCACGCTGCAGATACTCTTGGGCTTCGCGGCCGTGGCGATCGCGGCCATCGTCCTTTCTGTCACCTACTTCTCGCAGAAGCGCGAACTCGATGCCACGAACTCGCGCATCCTGGCGTTGAAAGCCGAGAAGACCAGCCTGCAGCAGGTCAAACAGGAAGTGGAACAGTTCGAGGCGCAGAAGAAGGCTTTGCAGACGCGCATCGATGTAATCGAAGAACTGCAGAAGAACCGCTCGGGCGCGCAGGAATTGCTTCAGATGGTTGCCAATACGGTGGTGAGAGTGGACCAGCTCTGGCTCACCTCGCTCGAACGCAAGGGCGACACGCTGCAGATTGCCGGTGAAGCTGGCAGCGTCAACGCCGTCGCGAATTTCATCACACAGCTGAAGCGCTCGGGCTATTTCGACAAGATTGAGATTCAAGAGGCCAAAGAGGATGACGTTGCGAAGTCGGTGACCACCTACGGATTCACAATGTCCGCCGCTATCGCCCCAGCAACCTCTCAGTCGGCGCAACCCCAGGCTAAGCCTGCCGCGAGCGCTGCTGCGTCCCCGCAGCCCGCGCCCAAGGGGAGGAGTTAGCAATGGCTACCGCTTTTAGAGATTGGCCCTGGCCGCTTCAAGCCCTGTTTTTCTTGGGACTCTCCGTGGTCCTGATTGCAGCGGGCTTCTATGTTCCAGGTTCTCCGGTGGCGACCATACGCACCCAGTTGGAGCAGGCTCAGCAGGAGGAAAAACCGCTTGCTGCTGAGGTGGCCAACCTGCGCGTGTATAAGCAGCGCCGCGCGGAATTGCAGTCGGAGATGGATGCGCTGACGAAGCAACTCGCGACCTTGCAAACAATCGTTCCGGAAGAGAAGCAGGTGGATCAATTCATCATCATGATTCAGAGCGCAGCCGCCAGTTCCGGAGTGTCCATCCGCCGGCTAAAAGCGCTGCCGGTCGGGACGAAGCCGTTCTACTTCGAGATGCCCTTCGAAGTGGAAGCCGACGGCCCGTATTTCTCCGTTCTGGACTTTTTCTCAAAGCTAGGCAGATTGTCGCGGATCATCAATGTGGGTGATTTGAAGCTGGCCAGCATCACCAGCAAGACGGGCACTACCAACTTTCGCATGGTACCGGGAACTTCGGTCACGGGTGTTATGACCATCACTACGTTCTTTTCCAAAACGGCAGATGCACCGGCATCCACAGCTACAGCGCCGGGAGCACCGCCGGTGAAGCGATAGGGCGAACACGATGAGACTGGCTAGGACATCGATGAGGCTTTTCACCGCTCTGGCGTTGTCTTTTTGTCTTGTCCAGGGCGTCGGCGCGCAGGCCAAGCCGGCGAACAAGACGGGCCACAAAGCCAAAGCCGCGGCTGCCGCCGCGCCAGCAGCAACGCCTGCTGTGGCGGATGCCAGCGCGACCGCCAAGCCCCAAATCTCCGAAGTGGGGAAACGGGATCCATTCGTGCCGCTGGTGAGCGAGCACAAGACCGGCGGGCCGCCTTTGCCCCCTGGCAAAGCTGGCTTGGTCGTCGCCACGGTGCACGTAGATGGGACGGTGAGCGCTCCCAACGGCATGCTCGCGGTGGTCTCCAATCCCGACCAGCGCGTTTATTTCCTTCGAGAAGGGGACCGTCTGTACGACGGCGATGTGGAAAAGATCGGCCTGGACGGTGTGACGTTCAAGGAAAACTCTAAAGATGCTTTCGGGAAGCCAGTCGAACGCATGGTGACGAAGCGAATCTACCCGAGTGCAGGAGAGCAGCAATGAGGATTATGCGGAGGGCGTGGGGCCTGACTGTGCTGGTAGCAGCAGCCCTGATTCTGACGAATGGAGCACTGTCGGCGAGTGATGCGCCGGTGGTGCACGTGAAAGCGGTGGTGAAAGATGGTGCCGTGACCCTGGACGCTCAGGCCAACGGTCCGTTCGAGTACTCCACCTATCGCCCCAGCGAGAGCCTCTACGTGCTCGACCTGACCGGCGTATCGGCGGGCGATTCGGCGGGAGCACGCATCGTGCCCTCCGAGCTCGTGAAGAGCTATCGAGTGACGACGTATACCGCCGGCCAAAAGCCTGTGGTGCGCCTTGAAATCCTCGTCCGGCCCGGTGTGCAGCCTCGCCTCGAGCGTAATGGAAATCAGGAGCTGTCGCTATTCGTTTCGGCCAACGGCAATGCCGACGTCTCCGCGCCGCCCGTTCCGGCTGCCTCCGTGACGACGCAAGCCGCCGCTTCGGTGAAGCCCATCTCCACCAAGGCTTCCGAAACCAAGGCGCCTGCTTCGAATGTCGATGCCATCGAGCAAGTGAGTTTGGCTCAGAATGGCGAGCAGACCGAAGTGAATGTCGTGGGCAGCGGCAAGCTCACCTATCACGTTCTTCGTCTGCACAATCCCGACCGCATCGTGCTCGATTTTGCCGGAGCGCACCTGAAGACCGCCGAAAAGCAGATCGCAAGCAATCTCGATCCCGTTAAGGAAATTCGCCTGGCGCAATTCACGCCCGAAGTGTCCCGCGTCGTGATTGACCTGCGTCAGCCGGCGCACTTTGACATCAACGCTTCGGGTAACGCCATCACGATCGCATTCTCCACAGAAGCCTCGAAAGGCTCGACCGGCGGAGCGGTGAAATCCACCCCTGCTGCTGTTCCTCAGCCTGCGGATATTACGACCACCAAAGTCAGCGCTCCCGACGTTGCTCCGAATAACGTTCCTGCACCGGCCGCTGTGCTGCCGACCGCGTTGACCCAAACGTCTGCTGCCCTTGCCGCGCCTGCTCCAGTTGAGACGCCGCATGCTCCAGAAGCGCCGGCTGCAAAGCCGCTTGTTGCTGCGGCTCCGGCTCCATCGAATGGTGCCAACGCGGGCTATACGGAAAACAGCCAGCCCACCATCAATACTCCGTCGGCTGCTTCGGGCGCGCAGCAGGCTCCTACGCCAGCCCCGGCTGGAAAATATTCGGGCGAACCGATCTCCGTGAACCTGAAAGATGTGGACCTGCGCGACTTCTTCCGTTTGATTCACGAGATCAGCGGTCTGAACGTCGTTGTGGACCCTGCGGTGAAGGGCACCCTGACGATCGTTCTCGACGATGTGCCATGGGACCAGGCTCTTGATATCGTCCTCAAGAACAACGACCTCGACAAGCAGCTCGATGGCAATGTCCTGCGCATCGCGACCAAGGAAACCCTCAAGAAGGAAGCCGACCAGAATCGCGAGTTGGCCAAGGCGCAGGCCGAAGCTGCTGACGTCGTGACCACCACTCGCGTTCTGAGCTACGCCAAGGCCACCGATCTCGTGCCCACGATGAAGAAGTTCCTGTCATCGCGCGGCGACATCCTGGCGGACAGCCGCTCGAACACCCTGATCATCCGCGACATCCCGGGCGTCTTGCCGGTTCTCGACAACCTGCTCCGCCAGCTCGATCGCAAATCGCAGCAGGTGGAAATCGAAGCCCGCGTAGTCGCAGCCAACCGCTCGTTCTCCCGCGAAATTGGCACCGAACTCGCCGCGGCGTTTGCGCAAGGTGGTAGCACTGTGGGAGGCGCCACTGCCGTCGGAACCAGCCCGGTGGTCCACACGCCGGCTCCGCCGTTTTGCGTCGGCAGTAACTGCACGCCAACCCCCGGCAGTACTACCCCAACAAGCGGCTCGTTGCCTTTGCTGACCAACTTGGGCGCTGCTGTTCCTACCAGCGGCTTCAGCTACCTTTTCCAAAATAGCAGAATCTCGCTGGATACGATCATCACAGCGGCCGAAGAGCGCGGCGTCGGCAAGCTGATCTCCAAGCCGAAGGTCATCACCCAGAACAACCAGAAGGCGATCGTGAAGCAGGGAACCAAGATCCCGGTGCAAACAATCGTCAACAACACCGTCTCCGTACAGTTCGTGGACGCTGTGTTGGAACTCGACGTCACTCCGCAGATCACCGCGGAAGGCACCATTTACATGGACGTGGACGTCAAGAACGACCAGATCGACTCGTCTATCCCGCGCGTCCAGGGCATTCCTGCAATTGACACGCAGGAATCTAACACTAAGGTGCTGATCGCCGACGGCGGCACGGTCGTCATCGGCGGCGTTATCGTCACTCAACAGCGCACTGACATTCAGCAAGTGCCCCTGCTGGGCAGCTTGCCGGTGGTCGGCAATCTGTTCAAACACACCACGGTCAGCTCTACGGCTCAGGAGCTTCTCTTCTTCCTAACCCCGCGCATTCTGCCGAGCTAGGTTGTCGCCGGGAAGAAAGGGGCTTTGAATCGGGACGTGGCTCAGAAATCTGTTCCTTTGAATTCAAGCCGGAGCCGAATCCATGGGCTCCGGCTTTCGCTTTCCAAGCACCGCGCGGACGCCCTGCTCGTCACTCATCTGCCTAATATCCGGTACGTGTGCGGATTCAGCGGTAGCGCTGCAATCCTTCTGGTCGAATCCTCGCGCGCCATACTCTTTACCGATAGCCGCTACACGCTGCAAGCCCGCGAAGAAGTGCACGACGCTAGCGTCGTAATCGCGCGGCACGGGCTGCTGCGCGCCCTCGGCGAAATGCTCCAAACCGGGCGCCGGCGCGGACGCCTGCGGCTCGGCTACGCACCCGCACAACTGACCGTCGCACAGAAAGACGCTCTGCAATCGATCGCGGGCGCCCGCGTGCGTTGGGTTCCGGCGCCGAACGAGGTCGAACGGCTGCGCGCCGTAAAAGATGCCTCAGAACTGATCCTCATGCGCGAGGCGGCCCACCTGATCAGCGATGTTTGGACCGCCGCGCTGCGCCACATCAAGCCGGGCGTCTCCGAGCTTGCCGTGGCCGCTGAGTTGGAACGAGCCATGAAGCTCCGCGGCGCGAGCGGGCCTTCCTTCGACACCATCGTCGCTTCCGGCCCTCGCTCTGCCTGGCCGCACGCTCAGCCGACGCCCA
>DATHPO010000187.1:0-5724 GCA_035483835.1 Terriglobales bacterium | reverse complement strand
GGCAAGTGGTCGGTCGGTCCGGATTTCCCCAACGGAAATGACATGGCTGACGCCCCGGGCGCCGTACTGCCGGATGGCAACGTGCTTTGCGAAGTCAGCCCGGGCATGTTCGGCCCGCCCGTCAGCTTCTATGAGTTCGACGGAAGCAAGTTCAAGCCAGCGCCGTTGCCCAAGCAGACGGGCAATCTCAATACTTCCTATCTGGGGCGCCTGCTAGTACTTCCCACCGGCCAGATTCTATACACGCTGGCTGATGGCGCGACCATCGACGCCGAGATCTACACCGCCAAAGGAAAGGCCAACAGCGCCTGGGCGCCAACCATCACGACCTTCCCGGCAACGGTGACCCCGGGGCAAAGCTATACCATTTCGGGCACGCAGTTTAACGGCTTGTCCGCCGGTGCGGCTTACGGAGACGATGCGCAAATGGCGACCAGCTACCCGCTGGTTCGCATTACCAACAATGCCAGCGGGCATGTGTTTTATGCTCGCACCCACAACCACAGCACCATGGGTGTGGCGACCGGGACGAAGAAGGTATCGACCCATTTCGATGTGCCGTCGGGCATCGAAACCGGGGCCAGCAGCCTGGTGGTCGTTGCCAACGGGAATGCTTCTGCTCCGGTCAATGTGACGGTGCAGTAGAGGAAGCGTTGCGGTTGGGTTACAATGCCACTTCCCTGGTTCTCCTCAGAATCGGGGAAGTGGCTTTTTGTTCTTTCACAACTTCTTTGGTTCGCGCGTCTTTGTCAGATCTGATCTCGTCGGTTCTGATGAGGAGAGAAGCGGGTGAGAATCCCGCGCTGCCGCGCAACTGTAAGCGAGGAAATTCGCAACCGGTCACTGGGGTAACCCTGGGAAGGCTGGTTGCATTCGTCGGATAGCGAAAGCTGTCCTCACTCGCAAAGCCAGGAGACTGGCGCGAACCGTCCACACCAACCCCTTTCGCGAGACAAAGGAGGAGTGCATGCGGTTCTTACGGATTTTCACCTGTGTGATTTGCCTGCTGGCGGCAGCTTCAGCCGCCGAAATCAAAATCAAAGTGGTTGATCCTCAATCGGCGATCGTGGTCGGGGCGCAAGTAGTTTTGTCGCCACGCGGCAGCACGACGCCTGCGGCAGTAGGGATTACGTCCGGAGAAGGATTGGTGGTGTTTCGTGAGGTGCAAGAGGAGTCCTATCAAGTGCGTGTTCTTTCTCGGGGTTTCGCCGCGAAGGCAGCCGACGTTTCGCCGTCGGCCGAAATGGTCACGGTCGAACTGGGATTGGCGCCGGCCGCGGAAAGTGTAGTGGTAACGGCCACTCGTAGTCCGGTTTTGACCGAGGCGGCGGGTGCGGATGTCGAGAGCTTGAGCGGCGGACAGATTCAGGTGATGAATCCAGTCTCGGCCGATGATGCGATGCGGTTCTTGCCAGGCGCGGTCGTGAACACCGCGGGACAGCAGGGTGGATTGTCCTCGTTGTTTGTGCGCGGAGGCGATTCTACTTACAACAAAGTGATCGTGGACGGTGTCACGGTGAACGAGCCGGGAGGGACTTTTGACTTTGGAACACTGCCGATGACGGAAGCGGACCATATGGAATTCGTACGCGGGGCGCAGAGCACGCTTTACGGCTCCGACGCGATGACCAGCGTGGTGCAAGTCTGGACGCGGACCGGCTCTACGGCCACTCCCGAACTTCGTTTCGGTGCCGATGGAGGAAACTTCTCCACTGCGAATGGCTACGCATCTCTGGCCGGAGCGTATCAACGTTTTGATTACAACGCCTTCGCCGAGCAATTCAACACGAACGGTGAGGGCGTGAATAACGCTTATTCCAATTCGCTACTGGGTGGGAATTTCGGAGTGGCGATCAACGACCGGGTTTCTCTGCGGGTGCGCGTCCGCCACTCCAACAGTAACACCGGCCTCTCAGGAGAGTGGAACTTCAATGGCACTCCCCTCGAACCGCCGGATCCGAATGATGCGTCGCATTTGAACACCCTCTTGGGCGGTGTGGAGTTGATCGTCGCGGGGCCTTCGCGCTGGCAGCATCGCTTTACCGGTTTCGACTACAACTACCGCTACACGAACATCAACCTCAACGGTGATCCTGATCGGGTGGACGACTTCGCCACGCACGCTGTCTCTGACATCAATCGCGCCGGGTTCGAGTATCAGGGAGATTACATCGAGCGCAGCTGGGCACATACCACCGTCGGTTATCGTTTCGAGGACGAAAACGGGTTCGTCGGCGATCTGCTGTTTCCACCGCTCACCCACGGCCAGCGTCTGAATCAGGATGTTTACGGGCAGCAGCAACTGACGCTGGGCCGGCTGTCGGTGATCGCGGGCGCGCGTTTCGTACACAACAGTGCCTTCGGCAATACCGGCGTGCCGCGAGTTGCGTTGACGCTGCTGGCACTGCACGGAGGCGAAGTTTTTTCTGGCACGCGGCTGCGATTTTCCTACGCAACCGGCTTCAAAGAGCCGCGGTTGGAAGAGACTTTTGCCGGTCCGCCTTACAGCGTCCCCAATCCGGCGCTAAAGGCGGAGCGCAATCGCGCGTTCGAAGCAGGATTCATTCAAAATCTGTTTGGGAATAAATACGCGCTCACCGCGACTTACTTCAACAATCTTTTCTACAACCGGATCGACTACTCGACCAATCCGGTTACGTTCATCGGGCAATACGTCAACGTGGATAAGTCCTTCGCACAGGGCGCGGAAGTCGAGTTTCAGGGGCGAATCCTCACAAACCTGTCGTTGAATGCGGCTTACACCTATACGTCGACGGAGATCCTGCAAGCTCCAGTGTGCACAGTCGCGAATTTCTGCGATCCTACGGTCTTCGGCGTTGGCCAGCCGCTCTTGCGTCGCCCAAAGAATTCAGCGACCGCTCTGCTCACTTATCTCGGAAAGCGATGGGGCGGGAGCCTAGCCGGAAGTTTTGTGGGCAGGAGAAAGGATTCGGATTTTCTCGGCTTCGGCGTCGATCACGCAGCGGGTTACGTGCGAGTGGACCTCGGAGGATGGTACGCGCTTAGCTCGCGAGTGACCGCATACGTCAACGTCGGCAATATCTTCGACAAACAATATCAGGAGGTGGTGGGGTATCCGGCTCTGGGAACCAATTTCCGAGCAGGGATGCGGTTCAGGATCGGAGGCGAGTGAGAGGGGCGGCTGTCAGCTGTCAGCTGTCAGCTCTCAGCTTCATGCTCTGTGCTTGCCGTGTTAGGCCCTCTCGGTACTCCGCCCGAGATGACAGGGTATAAGGGGTAGATGAATTGGCTCAAAGCTGATGGCTGAAAGCTGACACCTGTTACCTTCCAGCTTTGAGCTGGCTGCGGAAATCTTTGTTGCGCGGTCGAATTGCGTCCTCAAGGCGCAACGAACTGGGGTTCGGGTGCGAGCGGCCGCGGTGGTTGCCGGCTACGATACTGCAAGGCTGTGGAAGCGCGGAGCTTTGATATCGGGTCCGGGCTAATTTCAATTTTTCGAGATCCTCGCCCTCGAGTGGCTGCTGACGTCCCAGAAGATGGGTTACGAGAGCGATTTGAGCAAAATGCTCGACTGTCTCCATCTTCATATAAGCGTGATGGAGCGTGTCCGCATAGGCAACCACTCCATGGTTCGACATGAGGATGGCATCGTACTGTGGGACAAGTGGCTCGAGCGCATCCGAAAGTTCCGGCGTCCCCGGAGTTCCGTATTTCGCCAGCGGGATGGAGCCCAGACCGATAACGACCTCGCAGACCAGCGGCTGGTTAAGCGGAAGTCCGGCGGCAGCAAAGCCAGTCGCAGTGGGGGGATGCGCATGCACGATCCCTTTCACGTCAGGGCGCAGCCTGTAGATCAGCAGGTGCATGGCAAGTTCGCTGGACACGTTGCGATTACCGGCGAGCCGGCGGCCCTCCAAATCGACCACCACCATATCGGACGCGCGCAGCATGCTTTTGCTCATGCCGGTGGGAGTGACCACAATGCGGTTGTCATCAAGACGAGCCGAGAGGTTCCCGTCGGTGGCGGCAACGTAGCCGCGCTGATGCAGCATCTGGCCGAAGAGAACCATTTCGCGTCGATATTGGCGTTCACTGGGCATCAATTTAAGGCGTTGCTGGGAGAAAGCGGACGCGAACTAGTTTGCGTATGGTACCGCACATACTTGCTGCAACACAATCCGTTTGTTACGGGATGCACGGTGAGCGTCCTAACTTCTAGAAAATTATAATCAGAGGCGCGTGCTAGTCTCAGAATTTAATTATAGCCTTCCCGCGGAATTGATCGCCCAAGAGCCCCTTGCTGATCGGGCTGCGTCCCGGCTGCTGAGGGTAAACCGTCATTCGGGTGCGCTTCACGATGACCGGTTTCGTGACTTTCCCGATCTCCTTCGGGCAGGTGATCTCGTAGTATTCAATAACACGCGGGTCTTTCCGGCTCGCCTCTACGGTACGCGAAGCGGAGCTAAGGCCCAGCCCGTGAGCTCGCGTAACCCAGCAGCCCACGACTTTCTCAAGGGCCGGGTCGAGGTATTGCTAACACGACAAATGTCGGAGAACCCAAACGAGTGGGAGTGTCTGGTTCGCCCGGGACGCAAAATTGGCGTGGGAGAGCAGCTGTTTTTTGGAGACCAACTGTTCCCTGGTCACGACGGACTACGAGCCGAGGTCGTGGCCCGTGGGAGTTTCGGGGAGCGTCGCATTCGGTTTAGTCCGACAGCAGATTTCTTTGGTCTGGTTGAGAGGTTCGGGCATGTGCCTCTGCCGCCTTACATCGACCGGGCAGATCTACCAGGCGATCGGGACCGCTATCAGACCGTGTACGCGCGCGCGCGCGGTTCGGTGGCAGCGCCGACCGCGGGGTTGCACTTTACGCCAGAGATTCTTGCTCGCCTGCGAGATCGAGATATCGAAACGACGGAGATCACTCTTCACGTGGGCCTCGGAACTTTCCAACCTGTACACGTGGAACACGTCGAAGCTCATCGGTTGCACCGTGAGCATTACGAAATCTCTCCGGGCGCAGCCGAAAAGATCAACCGCGCCCTCGGTACAGGACGACGCGTGGTCGCGGTCGGAACCACGACTGTGCGCACGCTGGAGTATGCGGTTGGCCAGTCGGGAAATGGCACAGTGCGGCCCGGCAGCGGCGAGGCCGATATCTTTGTCTATCCTGGCTTTGAGTTCCGGGCGGTGGGGGCGCTGCTCACAAATTTCCATCTCCCGCAATCCACCCTCCTGATGCTGGTGTGCGCCCTGGGGGGAAAAGAACTGGTGATGGAAGCCTACCGCCATGCAGTCGGGCAAAAATACAGGTTCTATTCTTATGGGGACTGCATGTTCCTGGAATAAACCCTTGACATCGTAGGCGCGGGCGTCATCGCCTGCAGGTCTACATGAATTCACGCGTCCGTTTCGTGAGGCGATATACTAAGCCTCGCACAGGGGGTGAAACATGGAAACACAAGCGCTGTCTAAGCAGGTCTCGATACAGGATTTTGTTTCGGAGCTTCGAAAGTTTCCAGAACCGGCCTTCGATCGCACCGACCCGATCGTTAAGTTTCTTGAAAGTACGCTGGTGACGCCGGATACTCTAACGCCCTATTTGACCTGGGATCGACAGCACTACACACGCAACTTGATTGACAAAACGCCGCTTTACGAACTGATGGCGATCTGTTGGGAAGTGGGCCAGGGCAGTTCGGTCCATAATCACCGGGACCAGAATTGCTGGATGGCCGTCCC
>DATHPO010000186.1:0-4210 GCA_035483835.1 Terriglobales bacterium | reverse complement strand
ACGCAGTTGAAGTCGCGGGCCGTGTATCGTAATCTATTTGGACTCCGCGCGTAGTATCGGCGCGCCCGTAGCTCAGCTGGATAGAGCGTTTGGCTACGAACCAAAAGGTCGGGAGTTCGACTCTCTCCGGGCGCGCCACTTCGAAATGAAAATACGTCGCTGGGTGTTCCAGCTGGGTCAACGATTGTTTCACGGCTGACGAACGGAGACGTGCGTGTGGTGCGGTCATTGGCTCTGCGGATTGGCCCCCTAGGTGTACAGGAGGTGGTCGGGGTCAATCCAAACTACAAAAAAGGTATTGCCTATCGATATTCCGTGAACTCTGCCGTGTTCATTCTTCGTAATGTGAAACTGCCAAGCCTCCTCATCCCGTAGCTGTTCATTCAAACTCGAAAAGCCGGGGACCTCCGACGTTTCGCTCCAGGTTATTCGGTGAATTTTGAGAGACTGACTCTTGTTCGTTCGGAAATCCTTGACTGACAAAGATGACAGATCTCTTAGGCGGCACAGAAACTTTTCTACGTAACCGTCCCGGCAACGGGTGATGGCAAACTTCGGGTTACTGTACAGGTCCAAGTATTTGAAAGAAAAGCGAAGCGGAATAGAGTCTTCGGGAGTTTTCGCGGGCGGTAACAGTAGTGATTTCGGTTTCTTTTCAGGCCTCACGTTCAGCCACGAATCTGGCGCGGAAAAACTAGTGGCACCGCTTCTATTCCAGAGGCGCCTCGCGTAGCTGTTCAACGAAGACTTGGCGCGGCGGATGTCCGAAATTCGCTGCTTATTTGATGAATCGAACCACGTGGTGCCACCCGCATACGTAACAATCGAATCACGAATTTCAGTTGGCTTCCGGCTTTCCTGTGCTTTATGGATACGGAATGGCTGCTGGGGCTTCGTTGGAATTGATGCTCTCGTGGCCTAATGCATCTACTGCCCTAGTCACATAGTAATAAGTTAGACCGCTCGTCACGGTGTTGTCAGTGAATGTAGTTCCCTGAACAGGCGCAGAATTGATCCGAACGTAATTGGCTCTGGGCGTCATGCTTCGATACACGTTGTATCCAACGACCTGCGAACCGCTGGGCCGCCATTTCAGCGTGACCGTGTGTGTTGTGCCACGCGATTGCGGACGGATTGCCGACGGCCACCCACTGGTCCTGCGGACCCATTGCGCACTTAACAGCAAGACTACAAGCACCGCGATCCCAGTCCCGACTCTCATCCAGACGGAGAGGCTGCGGTCTTGGATCAAGAGAATCTGACACATTGCGAGGAGTACCAATGCGATCCCGCCGACCATGAGGGCTAGAAACCAACTTCCGCTGAGTGCCTCTGGCACCATTGACGGTATCTTGTCAGACTTGTGTCTCAACCAGGGATCTATCCAGATATTTTCGACTGTGAAGAGAAAGAGAAGCGACGACGCGAGACTCCATGCGATCAACGTTATCCTCGACCGTTGACTCGAGGGGCGCAACGAACCTCGACTCATTGGATGCCGTCGATTCGAGTCGGCGTGGCCGAGGCGCGGCCGTAACGAATCAATGCCTCGTCAGTCATTTTGCGGAGACGCGCCCGCACCTCGTCAATCTGGAGCGGTTGGAATCCTACGGAGCCCATCAAGTCCGAAGTCTAGCACGACAGCGCATCGCAGGACGCGCAGCAATAGGCCGGAGCCTCCAGAAATGGCGCACCGTATTTTCTGGCGTGTCCTCTGGTATGCCTTTCCGCGATGACCCATAGCGTTCGCTAAAGCCACGGAGGACGCGACCTATCCGCTCCTAACCCTCTGTGAACCACTTTTCCACTTTCGACCTTTTCGTGGAAATGAAGCATCTGTCGTATCAGCCGCAATCCGGCCGTCCAGTATTTCGCAAAATGTGCCAGCAATCGCAACACATGATCTCGGCGTCGCAGTCCGCGAGCCCTCGTTGTTGTGGACCTCACCATACTTTGCCGCGAATTGTGGCGACGATCAACTGATGATGGCGGGTTTTGCTTTCTGGAGGAGACGCAGTCAAATTACGCGAAGTTCCTCTGCGATGGATTGCAGCAACTGGCGGATGCAGTTTCCCTGAAAACGCTCGCGCAGTGACGAAAGTCATCGGCAACATTGCGAACTTTCAAGACCGGTATAGAATGGCGGCTGTTTTTGAAGCGAAAAGGAGATCAATCCAAGGAAACAGTGGCGGCGGCCAAAGCGCGGTGGCGGGCTACCATTCTCTCGTCAACTTCATGGAGCAAAAACCTCCCCAACTCCGCCACGATCTCCGCGCAGGACAAATGGCCATGGTCGCGATCGGAGGCTCGATCGGCACCGGTCTTCTGCTAGGATCGGGCGCGGCAGTCCAGATCGCCGGGCCGGGAGTCATCCTCTCCTACATCCTGGGCGCGCTTATTGCTTTCGCCGTGACGACAGCGCTGGGCGAGATGTCGAGCCTGCATCCAGCCGCCGGCTCGTTTGGAGTCTACGCCGATAAGTACCTGAACCGCTGGGCAGGCTTCATTTCGCGTTATGGATACTGGTTTTCACTGGTAATCGCCATCAGCGGTGAACTCGTGGCATCGGCCACGTACATGCGTTACTGGTTTCCACATATTCCCGCCACGGCCTGGATTGCAGGATTCGCGACACTCCTACTAATCATCAATTTGGGGGCGGTACACACCGTCGGCAGTTTTGAATACTGGTTCGCGATGATCAAGGTCGTCGCGATTGCGGCCTTCATTCTAATCGGAGCCGGATTGCTGCTAGGCGGAGGCGCGCAAACGCACTACACCACTGATGGCGGTTTCCTGCCGCATGGCGCCGCAGGTCCGTTGCTGGCGCTCCCGTTTGTTCTGTTCAATTTTCTTGGAACCGAGATGGTGGCCATCTCTTCAGGCGAAGCACGTTCCACTTCGGACATCGTGCGCGCAACTTACATATCGTTGAGCGTTCTCACCTTCGTTTATTTATGCGCGTCCGCGGTACTGGTAGGAGTGGTGCCGTGGAACCTGGTTGGCGTGGGGCAGAGTCCCTTCGTGACGGTGTTCGAGGTGGCGCACGTGCCGGCCATTTCACTGGTGATGAACTTCGTGGTGCTGACGGCCGCGCTCTCCGGTGCGAACGCCGCCCTGTATGTGACTTCGCGCATGCTGTACTCGCTGGCTGAGTCTGGATATGCGCCTGCAAGACTCGCGCAGCTATCGGCCAAGGGCTCGCCGCGCAACGCCGTGTTGTTATCGGCGTCGGGAATCGTGGTCGCTCTGGTCGTGCAGTACGTCGCACCGCAAAATGCTTTCCTGTATATTATCGGGGCTTCGCTGGTCGGCGGAATGCTGGCGTGGTGCATCGCGCTCGCCTCGCACGTGGCCATGCGCAAAAGGCTGTCGCCAGAGCAGGTGGCGGCGCTGCCGATGCGCGCTCCCGGCGGAGCAGTGGCATCCAAGGTCGCGTTCGCGGCAATTGTGGTGATCGTGCTGTGCACGTGGTGGACACCGCAGGCTCGCATTACCATCGTCAGTGCAGGTCCGTATCTGTTTCTCTTGACCATCTTCTATCTCATGGCGAAAAAAGCACGCTCACGGAATTAAGTGCGGGCATGACTGACCCTCTCCTACGCTATCGCCAGGAGTTTCCAATCCTGGAGAAGACGACTTATCTCATCAGCAATTCACTGGGTGCGATGCCGCGTGGGGTCTTTGACGCACTCCATGACTATGCCGAGGTTTGGGCTGAGCGCGGAGTGCGTGCGTGGGAGGAATACTGGTGGACGCTGCCGCTGGAGATCGGCAACCAAATCGGTGAGCTGATGAACGCGCCGATGAATTCAGTGGCCATGCACGGCAATGTCACCCAGTGCCAGGCGGTGGTCGCTTCCTGCTTTGACTTCAGCGACGGGCGCAATAAGGTGGTTTACACCGATTTGAACTTTCCGTCCGTGATGTATTTCTGGGAAGCGCAGCGGCAGCGCGGCGCGCGCGTCGACATGGTAAAGACGGATGATGGGATCGAGGTTCCGACCGAACGGCTACTCGATGCGATTGACGAAACCACGCTGCTCGTTCCGGTGTCGCACGTGATCTTCCGCAGCTCGTATATTAACGATGCCAAGGCGATCTGCGAGAAGGCGCACAGGGTGGGCGCGCACGTGATTCTCGACACCTTTCAATCGCTCGGCTCTGGCGTTCCCGTGGACGTGCGAGAACTCAACGTGGACTTTGCCTG
>DATHPO010000185.1:0-10774 GCA_035483835.1 Terriglobales bacterium | reverse complement strand
GGAACCACTGCCGTAATGCGCCGCGCCGAAGCCCGCTTCAGCGCGTCAATCATCAGGAGCAGTTCCATCAAATGCTCGTCCACCGGACGGCAAGTCGGCTGCAGCACAAAAACGTCAGCGCCGCGCACGTTCTCCTGAATCTGCGTATAGGCCTCGCCGTCACTGAAGCGCGTGACCAGGGCCTGCCCTCGGGTCATGCCGAGAAACGCACAGATCTCATCGGCAAGCGCCTCATTGGCGGTGCCGGAGAAGATCTTGAATTTATCGTCGACCCGGCCGCGTTGAGGCTTGCGCTCCGATTTTTCGTCGGCGCCCACCTGAGCCTTCTTTTCCGTCACTGTCGCAAGAGTTGCCATAAGATCAGCTCTTAGCCTTTGGCACTTGGCCGTTAGCTTGAACCCTCGAACCCTAGCTCGGAAAGCTAAAGACCAAGAGCTAACAGCCAAAAGCTGCTTTTCTGGCTGGGCCGCTAGGATTCGAACCTAGACAAAGTGCTCCAAAGGCACTTGACCTACCATTAGTCGACGGCCCAGTTTCCCTGAAAACAGATTTCAATTGTCGGTTGACGATCGGCTGGCCCTTCTAGTGTAACTCGCCGCCAGGGATCGGTAATCGGAAATCTTCAATCGAAAATCTTCTTCCAGTACTGCGGGCGCGTCAGCGTGGTCGTGGCCGTTGCCGGGATACCGTCCTTGCCCAACCGAGCCGCAGCTTTCTCGGCCGCCGCGCGGTTAGCGAACAACCCATAAGTCGCGGAACCCGAACCGGATAGCGAGGCATAAATCGCCCCCGCTCGCACAAGCACACCCTTAACCTCGCGCAATTCGGGATATTTAGGAAAGACGACTCGTTCAAAGTCGTTTTCGATCCCGGTACGGACGAGGTCGAGAAGCGGATTCCCGGCCCGGCCCCTGCCTTTACTCACAGGGACACCGGATGAAGCCGAAGCCCTCCCAGACTTATGCTTCGTCTGGGACAGACCGCCCAGCCACGCAGAAAGCACGCGACCGAACTCATTCATTCTATCGGACGCAGCAGGAAGCGTCAATTTAGCTGGGAAGGGCACGGCTTCAGCCGTGCCGTTAGGATACGCTGAAAAATCGGGCTTTAGCCCCTGAGGTTCGCTCGCAACCAGCAAATCCCAATCCGCAAATGCCTTCGGAGTCGAAACTCCGATCTCGGGAGTCGCTACCACGCAGGGAATCGACGCCAAGTCCGGCACGGGATAAACCTCCTCGCCGCGGCCAACGCCTAACACCGTCCCGCCGACGAGGAACAACGGCAAATCCGATCCAACCTCCGCCGCAATTCGCAATCGTTCAGGCCCAGAAAGTTCTTTCTTCAACGCGCGTTCGAGCGCCAACAAGGCAGCTACAGCATTCCCCGAAGCCCCACCCAGCCCACCCTGCACCGGCAACCGCTTCTCAATTTCGACAACCACGCGTCCACGAGCCCTGAGCGCAGCCATAGCAAGCTCGACAATCCGATAGCAGGTGTTCGACTCATCTTTGGGCACGCGAGAATCCTCGCAACGAATCTCAATCCCCGATCCACGCCCAACCGACAAGCGAATGACATCGTGCAACGCGATTGTCTGATAAACAGTCCGCAGCTCATGAAAGCCATCAGCCCGAAGCGCACCAATCCCCAAACCGAGATTAATCTTGGCGAACGATCGAACCGTTACGACCATGGACTGTCTATTCTAACCACGATGAAGGTAAGAGCACAGGGATTTATTCCGAGAACGTGCCTCTGAGGCACAGAGCCGCATCAACCGGTCGCGACAGTGAGGAATGCAAACATACTTTAAGAGTAGCGCGCCCGTTCCCAACCAGACGTTACGATCACGGAACATACCAGTTACCGCCAGCACAAAGGAAATCAGAATTGCCGATGCATCGTATGTCTGAAGGTGCCGGCCAAAGACAGAGTCGGGATTCCATGCTCCTCTTCGATACAAATACTGAACGGTGGCATAGGATACCGTCATCGAGGCGACGCTTAGGGCTATTGAGGCGGCGCTCCATTTGCAGATGCGCATAAGACGTGCTGTTCAATCCTTGGCCAAGCTTTAACTTCTCCGCTTGTAGTAAATTGCGAACTCAAATCCCGGATTCGCCGGAAACAACTCCGCCACTTTCCTCAACCGCTCCGCCATCTGCGCCGGAGCCAGCAGCGGATAATCCCGCTCCCGCAAATCGTAGTAATCGACATCAATAAACAGAGACAGCAGGTAGATCGAAATCGCGTCCGAGAAAGTCGCCGCCAAGTATTCGTTCTTATGCTTCTCCGCATCCGGCTCATGCGAAGTCGCCGCCTTGCGCGACTCCCACGCATCCAGCGAAGTTTCCCCGCGAGCCCCGGCCTCGACCTGCTTCCACACCAGGTCGGCAAACTCCTGCGACACTCCAGCCTTCTCGACCACGGCGTGTCCCACGTTGATGTAGAACTCGAAAGCGACCGAGAACTTGTCGTCCATCAGCCTAGTCGAGATGAACACGCACTGCGAATCGCCCAGTTCGATATTGCGATGGCAAACCGCGTTGTCGCTGAGCCCAACGTCATAGCGATCGGCGATCACGGTGCCCTCGCCCTGATTCACCGTCAGCGGAACGAAGTAGTAGGCCTTGCGCTGCAAAGCGGCGGCTGCCGCGTCGGGGACAGCCGCGACCATTCGTTCCAGATCAGAGGCTGCCACGGTGACTTCGCCAACGATGGCGTAGCAGATGCCATTAGGCGCTTGCGAGACAGGACTTTGGCGAACCACCTCGTCCGGAGATCGCGTGATTGCGGGTGCAGCTTGCGACATAGCAGTATTCTAGCGCACTACCAGAGTAAGGTTCGCCGAACCAGGGCAACGGCCACACAGCCGCCATCCATCGCTAGGGCCGACAGCATTACAATGAATGGTCATGGTCGTAAGCAGAGACCTCTCCGCCAAGCCCCGCTGGCATTTGATCCCGGTGCGCGTCTTGCTGGTGACTTTCCTGCTGACACTGCTTTGTTTCGCGGTAAGCTTGCTGCTCGGCATTCTGGGAGTCGTGATCGCAGCGCGCTTGCGCGGTCTTCATCCGAACATGTCGATAGCGTATCGCTATATCGCGTTGCCGACGGCAGCGACGGCGAGCGTTGTCGTCTTGATCTCTACCAGCGTAATGGAAATCCGCCGCTACCGTCAGGCTAAGGCCTTGGCGGAGATTGAACGAATCAGCGCATAGCTGCGCGCCTTCGTCCAACTCACTTCAACCCTTCGACCAGATATAGATCCGCGAGCATGCGATGGTAGCCGAAGACGCAGGTTTTGGCATCGGGCGTCATAAGGATGGGACCGATCGTTTCAACCCCAGCCGGATCAGAGGGCATGAGCTGCCTCCACAAAGTGCGCTGCCCGGTTTGCAAATCGAGGCGATTGACCAGAGCGGGCAGCTCGCCGGGCTGATAAACATAGAGCGACCGGCTGTCGGAACTGAACGTGATCGGCTGTTCTCCGGGATTGAGTCCAGGAATCAGCCGAGGCTCGCCCCCCGCAACGGGAAAAAGATATCCCTTGTGATCAGGACCGATCCCAGCGACCCACTGCGAGTCCGGAGAAATTACAAACGCAGTCCCATTGACACCCTCCTGCGTAATGGGCTCGCTTTTTCCAGAAGCCAAATCACTCACGTAGAGCCGCACACCCTTGCCCGGCTCGTTGCCCGAAAACAGAATTCGCTTCCCATCAGGAAACCAATGCGACCACGAATGGTTGATCTTGTCCTTGGTCAGGTCCCGCGCTTCGCCAGCACCGGTCGTCAGCAGCTTCAGCTGCGACGGCGAATCCTGAGTCTGAGCAATCACCGATTTCCCATCAGGAGACAAGGCCACCGCCCCGCCTTCACCCAAGAGCACCGCCGGGGCTCCGTCAGTTTTTCGAATATAGACCGCGTAGCTTAAGCCTCCGGACTTCGAGTAGTCCAACGAGCCGCCGCCGCCTTCTTCGTCGAAGAGGAGGGTTTTGCCATCGCCGGACAAGTCCGCGGGATAGGTGTAGTCCAGCCAGGAGAGATCGTGCTGTTTAGCGTCTCCGTCGGTCATCCCGATCAACTCGCGCCGCCAACTCGCCCGCATCAATAGAACCCGGCCATCCTTGAAGATGTCAAAAATCATTACGGCGCCGGGGAGGCGGAGGACCATCCGCTCTTTGCCATCCATCGAGACGGCATACAGGGTGCGATCGACGCCTGATTTGCTGGCGGTAAACCAAATCTCTTTTCCATCCGGAGACCACGCAAGACCCTGAATGGTGAACCATTCTCCTGACAACGAACGCTTGTTTCCATTTAGATCGACCAGCGCCAGTGAACCGCTGTCATCGCCTTGGACCGGGTGATCGATAAAAGCGATCTGATCTCCTTTCGGAGAGACACGCGGGTGACCGATCCATCCGCCGGTTTCGTACAACGGCTTTCCAATGGGGAACTCCAGCCGGTTGCGTCCGCCCATATCACGCACGACGGCCAAGCTGGTTCCATCCGCCGACCAGTCGGCCCACTGCACTTGCTCCAGCACTTCGCGCGGAGCACCTCCGACCAGCGGCGCCCGTGCCAGCGTGCCCATATTCACCCATGTGCCGATGGCTTTGCTGTTGAGCAGAACGGCCATCTCCGACGCAGAAGATACCGAAGCTAGCTGCGTTCGAGTAAGCCCCATGGAGCGCGCCTCGGGAGCTTCTGGACGCGCCGTGAACACATCAACGGGACTGCCCTGCCACGCTGCGCTATAGAGGATCGTCTGCCCGTCCGGAGCAAACCGCGCCGACCGGATGCTGCCACGGCGGAAGGTCAGCTGCCGGTAGACTGGAGGCGGCAACGGCGGCTTAGTGAAAAGCAATTTGCCGACATAGACACCCGCAGCGAGCGCGACCACTGTACAGACTCCAAGCACCAGCGCTATGGGTCGGCTCTTAGACTGGGTTGCCGCTGTCGGCGTAACTGCGGTGACTGCGGACCCCGACGAACCACCCGTTTCGGCAACTGTCGAAGTGCGCGACGAATCGAGCGATCGTTTCAACCGTTTCAGATCGGCGCGCATTTCGGCCGCCGTCTGGCAGCGCAACTCGCGATCCTTTTCCATCGCCTTGCTGATGGTCTCTTCCAGCTTGACCGGAAGTTCCGCATTGATCCGCGTCGGAGCGGTCGGCGTTCGATTGAGAATGGCTTCGGTGATGACCGCAGAAGTTTCGCCGCGAAACGGCAAAACGCCAGTGGCGATTTCGTAGAGCACCACGCCGAAGGAAAAAAGATCGGTTCGACCGTCGAGCTCCTTGCCGCGCAACTGCTCGGGCGACATGTACGCCACGGTGCCGACCGCAGTTCCGGGGCTGGTCAAGTCAAGACCGCTGGCATCGGCGCGGGTCTGCGACTCTCCACTTGTCGGCTTGGCCGCACGAGCGATTTTTGCCAAGCCGAAGTCGAGGATCTTGGCGTGCCCGCGATCGGTCACGAAAATGTTTGCGGGCTTGATGTCGCGGTGCACGATGCCCTTGGCATGCGCCGCATCGAGCGCGTCCGCTACCTCGATGCCAATATTCAAGAGCCGCTCCAGTTCGAATGGGCTGCCTTGAATCATGTGCTTCAGCGTCGTGCCGGTGAGGCACTCCATCACAATGAAGAGACGCCCTTCGTGCTCACCGATTTCGTGGACGGTGCAAATATTGGGATGGTTCAGAGCCGACGCCGCGCGGGCTTCGCGGCGAAACCGCTCCAGAGCCTGGGGATCTTCCGAGGCTTCGTCCGGCAAGAACTTCAACGCGACGAAACGGCCGAGCGCCGTGTCTTCCGCTTTGTAGACTACTCCCATACCACCGCCGCCCAGCAATTCCACAATGCGGTAGTGGGAAATCGTCTTCCCGATCATCGTTGACGAGTGGCCCTGTGCCCGCGTCTTAGGGGGAACACGGGCGCAGCCATCTTAGGCGGGATTGTGCGTGTCGTCAACACGGTTGCTGTCGCTGCCTAAAGGCTTCGCTTCTGGCCTCACCTCGCTGCGTTATCCCCTCGCCGCTCCGTTGAATCAAATGGGCAGCCTCACTTGTTCCCCTCGGTCGGCACATAGATAGAGCCGCCTTTACTGAGCCGCTCCGCCGCTTTCCGATACTTGGCGAGCCCGTTTACTTCTGGTATGTCAAACCCCACGATCACATGGCCAGTGAGTCCCTCCGCGCCCTCTTCATCACGGCTCACGTAATAGCCCGCAGCACGCGCTTGACCGGCAGTAACCGCACCGTACCTGACGCCGGGGAATTTGTCGGCGAGCTTGCTAAATTCTGCTTGATTCGCAATGAAGCATGAGTTCTCCCCGTTCGAGTCGAAAAAGGCCACCGATGATGGACGGGTCGGCTGCTCTTTGGGATACGCCCAGGAAGCGTACCTCAATACCCGCACCAGCACTACATCATCTGCGATGCTCGCATCGTTGGTAAACGGCATTCACGCGCACGTTAGGAGGGGCCCACAAGACCTCTTAAAACATCGTTGACTCTCAGGTACTGAGTAGGGGGAAGCTCGTAAGACTCCGAAATCTCGCCCGCCTTCAGGGTGGTCAACAGGACTCTTTCCTTCGGCAACACGGCGACCTCGACGTCGTCGTTGTCGAGCGACCACCTCAAGACCACCCCGCCTCCGGAGACACGAACAACGTCGGGCGTCGGCAGCCATTGGATCCGGATGCTGCCGAGCACGCGCCCAACGCATGCGGCGGTCTCCTCGCTCACGCGAAGATCGCCTACTCCGGCCTCGACCGCCCCTGATTTCTGGATATCCCAAAGCGAGGTCACCGCCGCGGCAAGCCACGGCGCAGTCATTGATGCTGGCGCGGCGCAGAGATGCATGCAAGCCTCATCGCGAAGCCGGGCATCGCCTTCCTGAACTTTCTCCAGTCGAGTATCGCGATCCATTGTGATCATTTAGTTCGCCTCCACGCCATCTGGGCTTTTTCCGAGGTGAAATCCGCGAAGAATGTAACGACGTATTCATGACATTGATCGATCCAAGCCATCAATTGTTTGTCGTCCGACCCCGGGGGTTTGCCACATGAAGAAATCGTGAATTGAATGACCTGCCTGCCATCAGCCCGCAAGACCGGGCTGCATAGCACGTTTAGCTGTCCCTGATTCCCGGGCAGCGCAGCCGTGAACGTAAAAGAATACGGGCGGAAGTCAAACCGAGATGTCAACTGCCGCTCCCAGAACGGGAAGATAGTTGCGACGTCCAACAGGGAGTCCCATTCACGGCCTCGCACGATATGGTTCACGTACGTTACCTCCGCTTGCCAGATTTCCGGCGCCTGGAATCCGTGCTCGTTTAGAAACGTCTTGAATGTAGACCAGTCCTCCACGAAAAGCGGACGAATTTCGTCGTAGTGAACATAACGCACCGGCTCGTCGGTTTTGCGCCAATTTCGAACGAAGCTGTTGCTCTGAACCTGAACTGACTGATTCCGCGCGGAATCGAGAAACGCGCATCGAAGGGGAAGTTTACTGAGCTCGATCTCGGCGCCCGACGTGAAATCCAAACCCTCAAACTGGGGTTTACCCGTCGGCAGCCTCACTTCGGCGTTAGGATAGGCGCGCCTAAATCGCTCCCATAGCAACCCGAAGTGAAGTAGGTTCCACGACTTCATTGGCGCAAATACCACACCGATGGCGGTCTCCACAACCGGAGGATCTACAAAGTCCACCGGTCTCATATTGGCTGTTTCTCGGGCCGACTGTTCTCGTTTTGCTGCCACACTCCCCCACCTGCGGGTGCCTACGACGCTCACACCCGGCTACCCAAACCTACATTCTAAATCGCGAACAAGAGTTATGTCCGCAAGATCGGCTGCGGGAGGTTCGCACTTGAGGTCGTGTCCAGTTTCCATATTGCCTTTGGAGTCCGATTCGAACGACCGAGTTGCGAGGGACGGTAAATATATTTACAGTCGATGTAACTTTATTTACACTTACCACTCTTGCGTTGTCAATAGATTTCTCATCATGAATTGGCTCCGCGAATTCGGGTCGCAACTGAGAAAAGCTCGCGAGAGGGCGGGGCTCACTCAGGTCCAAGTTGCAAAGCACTTGAGCGTGACTCGTGAACAGCTCAGCAATTACGAGAATGGAAAACAGGCGCCCCCAATCAACGTGGCGGCAGAGCTAGCAAAAGCTCTTGGGACTGAGTTTGTAGTACGAGGCTGCAGAATTGGTTTAGATCTTGGGAGCCGCCCTTTGTCGGAAGCTCCCGCACAGCAACTATGCCTTAATTTCGACACGGAATACACGTTCCCGGTTGCGAGCGTCACTATTAGGCCGACGCGTGATTCCATCCGCATCACTGCGGCCGTTTCCCTCTGATTTGCAACGTCTGTGTCCTACCGCGGTTAACTACTGAATCAGCTTGCCCCTCCGTTGGCTGGCTCTCCTTTTCGGGCGGGATCACCACCGCTGCGGCCACTCTGTCTCCGGCTTTGAACGTTCAGGAGGCGGACGGCTGAGCGGCCTCATTCATTGATGAATTTGGATTCGATCCAAACGTCAAAGGCGGCGTACAAGGGTGTCCGGCCCGCACGTTTCGTGCGTCATTCATTCTCCGCGCAGGAGGTGCCAGGCTTCCCTGTAGCAAGCATGCTGGGAGAGCGAATTATGAGGCGACAGACTGATGGCCGAGGCTGATTCTCCAATGGGAATGAAGTACCAGGTATCGATTGGGATCACATAGATGGCGAAAAAATCGATGTCTGCGGCGGTGTAGGGGTTGTTTCCGCGTCCGTCGATTGAGCAGACGTAGTTATTGCCTCGCCGGTGGCTGGTGGATTTGACTTGCACGCGCAGGAAGCGACCGCCGGTCTCGACGACGACGTCGTAGCGGCTGCTGTCTCCCCAGGGTTTGATCACGCGCAGGCCGTGCTCGGTGGCGCGGGTCATGAAAAGCAGTTCGGTCCATTCTCCGCGCAGCTTGAAGCCGCTTTTGGGCGTTTTGCCGTCTCTGAACATTGAATTGTCCTGGAAATAGAAAACGCGGCCAGGAAGGCCGCGTTATGAGAATTGATCTCTACTTCAATGCTAGCATTTTTGAAGGGGTAAACCCGCCACGTTTGGCAACTTTATATTTCCCGCGTTCTCATCAAGTTAAGTCGGATCGTGTAATTTTGCCATATTGACAAGCCTTTTCCCGATTTAGGAATAACCCTCAGCTAATCGTGAAGGGCGGACACTCATGTCCGCCGCCGTTGACGTTGACTTTGACTTCCCAACCTCAAATCGGCGGACAAGAGTGTCCGCCGCACACTTTAATCGGCAAGGGCAACGTAGAAAGGTGTACCGAGAAGGATGTTCTTGTCCGCGACCGGACCGAAGAGATAATTCCTGGCAAGAAACTCAAGTTTCTGGGTCGGGGCCTGAAAACTGGCAGCAACTTGCCATGCATACCGAAGGTCATCGGCTGGAGTTGTGGTGCTCGTGTCGGAATAAAGCTCATTGTGGAGAATTTCTGCGTCCGTGTGCTTCTTGAAAACGCTGAAGATGGCGGGCAGAGCGCTAGTCCCCGGAATTCCGCCAGAGCTTTCGCCGATAATGTGCTTGACCGAGCCGCCCAAAGCAACCCCGGTTTGGGACGTCTCGCCCACAAAAAGGGCCATGTCGCCAAACAGGGAGCCCCATCTCATATCGAGTACGCCAGCGAAATAGGTTGATGGCGCGTCAACGGTTCCGACTTTCATGCTGCTTTGGATGAATTCCACGACGCGTTCCAACTTTGTCATCCATGTGATTACTTTCTCAGTTTCCCGCTTGCCCACCCATTTCAGTATCTTGACGTCGATGCCATATTCCGCGCCTGTCTTCTCTATGTCGGACGAAGCGATTTGATCGTAGAACAGATCAATCTTAGTGTCGGAAATATAGACGTAGTTCCTGACTTGCATGGCCAAGCACTATTCCTGCGGACGTGGATGCGACTCACTAGGAGCCTGAACGGGAATTGTACACAGAATCCATTGCCCAAGTAGGAATCAAACCGGAAATGTGCAGGGCGGACACTCCTGTCCGTCGCAGTTGCCGGTGATCTTAAACCGCAGACTCAGCCTCAAAATCGGCGGATAAGAGTGTCCGCCCTGCACGTTTCACGGGAAGAACTGGACGCGGCAACAGCGCCCGCCTCTGCTCCCAGCGGATTGCTTACTGAATCAGCGTGCCTCCGTTGGTTGGCTCTTCTTCTGGCGGGATCACTACTGCTGCAGCTACTCGGTCTCCAGCTTCGATGTTCAGCAGGCGGACGCCTTGGGCTGACCTTCCTGATTCGCGGATGAATTTGGATTCGATGCGGATGATTTTGCCGTACTGGCTGATCAGCATGACCTCGGCGTCTTCCGTGACCTGGGCTATGCCTACGACCTTGCCGTTGCGCTCCGTGGTTTTTACGTTGATTACGCCTTTGCCGCCGCGGTTGGTCAGGCGGTATTCGTCGGCGGCGGTGCGCTTGCCGTATCCGTTTTCGGTGACGGAGAGGATGAGCGAACCTTTTTTGCCGACGTCTTCGACTTCGAGCGTCGCATCCGCGGGATCTTTCGCGGGAGCGGGCGGCAGAACAGCATCCGGCTTGACCGTTGTGGCCATGCCTACTATGTAATCTTTCTCTCCGAGGTTCATGCCGCGGACTCCGGTAGCGTTGCGGCCCATGGAGCGGACGTCGGTCTCTTCGAAGCGGATGGCTTGGCCGTCGTGCGAGGCGAGGAAGACGATCTGCACGCCGTCGGT
>DATHPO010000184.1:0-101813 GCA_035483835.1 Terriglobales bacterium | reverse complement strand
GGCCCCGTTCAAGTAACGGGCACCGACAGCTTCGGCGCGTATTTTGACGCCGGAGTGACCACGGGCGCGCAAGAAGTTGGCATCATTATTCACAACCCAACGGCGCCGGGCGGAGATCAGAAGGACACCCCCAACAATTTGTTTGTCGATCCGGCCACGCAAGGCATTGAGTATTGGGCGTACTCTGGGATAGCCAAGCTGTATACAAACGCGCCGACCTTAACCAATCCTACTGCGCTGTTGCCGGGATACGTCCGCGTGCACTACCACCGGGTGGATGGCAATTATGCAGGCTGGACGATCTACGCCTTCTTCGACACAACGGAGTTCGCCGGCGATTACAACAGCGGGCTCGTGCCTCCAACGAATTCGGACGCGTTTGGCGTGTATTTTGACGTGGCCGTTACCGCGAATTCGCAGAATCTTGGGCTGATCATCCACAACCCCTCAGCGTCCGGCGGGGACCAGAAGGACCCGGGACCGAACGAGTTTGTCGATCCGTCCACGGAAGGCTTTGAGTATTGGGGCTACACGGGGATCGGCAAGCTGTATAAGAGTCAGCCCAGTCTGACCAATCCCGCCGCGCTGTTGCCCGGTTACGCTCGCATTCACTACCTCCGACCAGATGGAAACTACGCGAACTGGACCGTCTACGCCTTCGATGATACCGCGGAATATACCGGCGACTTCAACGACGGACTGACCGGAGTGACCAGCACTGACTCCTATGGGGTCTACTTCGATATCAGCCTGATTCCCAATGCGAAGAACCTCGGATTCATCATCCACAACATCTCCACCGGGGTTAAAGATCCTGGGCCTGACATGCATCTGAATGTCGCGACATACACCCAGGCATGGGCGATTTCCGGGAACGCCACGGTCTTCACCTCAACGCCGACTCCGGCGCAGATATTGGCTAGCCTGCTGAATGTGGAGCAAGCTTATTGGCTCGATCGCCAGCGAGTGGCCATCCAGCCGCAGTTCGTGCAGAGCGGCGATACCTATGCGATCAGCTCTAGCCTGACCGGCGGCCTTTCTGTGACCACCACTGGCATTACGGGAGGAACCAATATTCCGCTCACAGTTGGCGGAAGCCTGACCGCGGATGAGTTGCTCCGCTACCCGCAATTAAAGGGTTACACTGTCCTCCAGCTGCCACCAGATGCACAGGTTTCGACCTTGCAGACGGCTCTTGAGGGACAACTCGCCTTTTCAGCGATTGATTCGACCGGAACGTTAAAGTACGCCACAGGCATTCAGTTCGCGGGCGTTTTGGATGATCTCTTCTACTACCCAGGTAAGCTCGGGGTCGTCTTTCACCATGACGAGAGCGATTGGCACGACTGGGCTGATGACGAAAACTGCGCTGTGAAACTGAAGCTATGGGCACCCACGGCCCAGCATGTCTCTGTACAAATCTTCGACCACGAATTCGATACGACGCCTTCCGCCGTTCTACCGATGCACGAACACAATGGCGTGTGGGTGGCGGATGGGGACGCCAGTTGGAAAAGCAAATACTACCTTTATAGCGTGCAGGTCTGGGTGCCCTCCGACTCCGCCGTGGATACGAATGTAACCAGCGACCCTTATTCCATCGACATTGCCTTGAACGGAACCAAGAGCAGGATCACGGACCTCGAGTCCGATGAAACGAAGCCCGCAGGATGGGACGAGCATACTTCACCTCCGCTGATGAGCCTCGCCGACATGAGCATTTACGAGCTGCATATTCGCGACTTCAGCGTGAATGACCTGACCGTCCCATCGGCTCATCGCGGCCTGTACGAGGCTTTTGACGACCAGAACTCGGATGGCATGAAGCATCTTCACTCCCTGGCCAAAAGCGGTCTCAAGGCGGTGCATATCCTGCCCTCCTTCCATTTCGCGAGTGTGAATGAAGACAAATCCAAATGGATCATTCCCACTGGTCTGGCGCAATATCCGCCAGATGGCCAGCAGCAACAGGCAGCAGTCACCGCCAGCCAAACCAATCCTGCGTATAACTGGGGTTACGATCCGGTGCACTACATGACGCCGCAGGGCAGCTACGCGATCAGTCCCGATGACCGCGTCCGCGAATACCGGGTAATGGTGGATGGCCTGCACAAGGCGGGGTTGCGCGTGGTGCAGGATGTGGTCTTCAACCACACCAATGCCAGCGGCGAAGGGCCCAACTCCAATCTCGACGAGGTGGTGCCGAATTACTATCACCGCCTCGATGCGAATGGCAGCCTCGAGACCGCCTCGTGCTGCCCTGACACGGCAAGTGAACACAAGATGATGGAAAAACTAATCATCGACACCCTCTTGCTCAACGCGCGCGACTACAAGATCGATGGCTTCCGCTTCGACATTTTGAGCTTCATGTTCACTTACAACGTGCAACATATTCAGCAGGCCCTGCAGGCGCTTACTATTGAGAAAGACGGTGTGGACGGGTCAAAGATCTATCTCTACGGAGAAGGCTTCAACTTCGGAGACACAGCCAACAATCAAATAGGGCCCAACGCCTCGCAGATCAATCTTTATGGCTTTGGTGTTGGCACTTTCAACGATCGCATCCGCGACGGCATTCACGGCGGCAGCCCGTTTACCGATGAGCGCGTGCAGGGCTTTGCCACTGGGCTCTTCACGGACTCAAGCGACTTCACTACTGGCAGCCTTTCTTCGAGCCAGCAGAAAGCCCAATTATTCCAGTACTCGGACTGGATCGATGTAGGACTCGCGGGAAACCTGCGCGACTACACTTTCACGGATAGCGCCGGGACGACTGTTACTGGAGCGCAGGTGAATTACAACGGGCAGCCGACCGGATATACAAAGAGTCCGATCGAAGCGGTAAACTATGCCTCCGTTCATGATAACCAGGATCTCTTCGACCAGGTGCAGCTGAAGTCCAGCTTTAGCGACAGCATTGCCACTCGTGCCAGGAGGCAAGTGATGGGCATGAGTCTGGTGACCCTGGGCCAAGGCATTCCGTTCTACCAGGGCGGCGATGATCTGTTGCGTTCCAAGGACATGGACCAGAACAGCTATAACTCCGGCGACTGGTTCAACAAGATCGACTGGACCGGCCAAACGGCAAACTGGGGCATCGGCCTGCCCATCGCCAGCCAAAACGAAGGCCAGTGGCCAATCATGACGCCGTTGCTAAGCAACCCGGCCTACACGCCGCTTCCAGCAAACATCGCTTACAGCAAAGCGGCATTTCGCGAACTGTTGAAAATCCGCTACAGTTCCGGTCTGCTCCGCATGGCAACATTCGAGGAAATACAACAGAACCTTACGTTTCTGAACACCGGGCAAAACCAGACGCCAGGCCTGATTGTGATGAAGCTCGATTCAAATGGCGGGGACTACGGAGCCTACAAACACATCGTAGTGGTCTTCAACGCAACCAATGCGCCGGTGACGTTCACCGACAGCCGGCTACAGGGTCTGCAGCTGCATCTGCACCCCGTGCAGAAAAGTTCAAGCGATCCCGTAACGAGACAATCGACGTTTGTTTCGACAGCGGGAACAGTTACCGTCCCCGCGTTGACCACTGCGGTCTTTGTGGCCGAAACCGAGTAGGCAATTAGCTACCCAAAAGAAACCAGTCTGAACTGGTTTGAAAATTGAATCGTTCAGGCGGGTTCCTTTTCACACGCTGCCCCCATAACTTGCAGGAATCCAGCCGCCTCGAATATCTGCAATGGCAGTTTCTAAAATGGGAGAACGAAACCCAGATGAAGGCTCCAGCCATTAACCTCAGCGAGTTTGCAAATCCACTGCTCCGTCCAGCTCCCCCCTAAGGTGTTGGACGAGCGGGCATATCTGGCTAAACGCCGAGTGGGCGTCATCGACGAACAAGCATCCATCACTCCCAGCAGAAAACAAAACCCACACACACTGACACTGGCTTTTGGGGCGGGGCCGGACCAGGAATTTAGTAGATCAGAGTTGGATAAAATCGCGGCACTTACCTCCGTATTACAGGACCCAAGTAGGACCGATGCGGAAAAACAGATCGCTGCTCGTGCGCTGCGATCCGTGAACGAAGAATTCGTAGCGCCCACGCCCCAGGTGACGGATGCCACATGCGCAATGTTGGCGACGCTGAAGGTACGGAGTGTCGCGGACTTGAACGAGGACATCTACGAGCGCCATATTACTGCTCACTCCCTCAACGCATCGGACCCAATCGTTAGGGAGTTTCGCCGCTGGGTTCCACCGTCAGGGGCGTTCCTGGCAAGCATTGGAATGACACTGCCGGATTGGTGGAACGCTTAAGGGAAATGCAGGAGCCAAGAAGCCCATCCACAACGCCTTAATCAAGTCTCTTTCAGTACGTCGTTGCGGGCTTTGCGATTGCCAATGAAGGCGGAATGACGGAGGAACCGTGATACGATTTTCAACATGGGCGAGTTCAGGGACCTTCAGTCCTATTTCCGGGCGACGCAAAAGCGCTTTGAGCAGGCCAACACTCAGGAAGAAAGACGTGCATGCCTGGCGATTTCCAGGGAGATTATCAGACAAGCCAAAGACCAAATAACTGAGCTTAGAGCGCAAGTTTCTAGGGCTCGCCAGTCGCTTGAAACGCATATTAAATAGCAACCTACCATTGCTAGTACAAGAATGCGGGGGCAGGAGACACTGCCGATCTATGGTGTCTTTTGGTCGGTGGTATTTGTGACTTTTACACAGACGTGGGCAGCAAACGCTTTGCCACGCCGGGCTTTGTAATTCTGCTTCATTTCATCAAGCGACTCACCCTTGGGCGCGCCAGAAGGACTAAACTTCCAGTCACACTCAGAGCAACCAAAGCCGAGAAAATTCTGGCTCTCAATCCATTCGAGCCTGCGTGGCATAGAAACAGCGCCTTTTCGCGGTTAGCGCAGTTGGAGGATTCGGGTGCTCTTTACCACGGGTGATTTCCTCTGGCGATCCGAGAAGTTCCTCGCCTTTTCGTGATCGACGTACACTCTTGCGAAGTACTCTCCGTCAAAATAAAATACCTTCACGAGCCAGTGATGGTGCCTGCGCCGTTTGTCGTGTTTCCAACCGAGAGTCTTATCTGTTGGCATGAAGCATCTCCTCTGAATGATTTGCCTGAAGCAGCGAAGCGGACTTGCTCGACTAAGGTCACATTACACATATAATAATACGAAGACTGGTTGTCAAGTGCTTTAATCGGTTTTGCGAGGTCGTGCTGGATGAGCGCTTTGACGGAGATGCGGCTAGACATGGAACAGCAGGAAAAAGAACGATTCCACAATCATCCACATCGCCCCGGCGTCAGTGCGAGCCGGGGGTTTTGTTATTTCTGGAGAATATTGAATATCTACTTCGTATATCCTTGTCTTGACAACATTGTCTAACTGACGTATAAAATACCCTCGTGAGTAGACCATAGTGCGTTACTCACCGCCTAGCTAATATACAGACCGGACGAAGAGGCTGCTTTTCCAGCAAGAACAATCCAAACGGAGTTCCCCCGTGCCAAGATTTGTCTGTCAATCTGCCGCCTGTCGCCGTGAGGTCACACTCCAGCCCGTCAACGGGACCGGGTGCATCACAAATCCACGATGCACCTGTGGCTCCGAAATGAGGAGAGCCTATTCGAAGCCTCTCTTTCGGGAACTCTCCAGGGCCGAGGCCCTACTTCTCCTCGGCGATGACGACCCGCAATATGCAAGCTGGGGGCTATTCCATGAGAAGAATATCGACGACCTTTGAAATCATCTTATCCGCAACACTTTTGATCGTTGGGCTTTTTATGCTGTACGACGGAAGCTCAAGCAAGTCGGCGAATAACCCTGCAATCGTAATCGGGGGCGCAGTCTTCTTTACGGTGGGCGCAATGACTCTGACCTCCGCCATCAGGTCCATCATCTGGCACAGGCGTATGACACGACAATCACTGTCGAACCGTGATCTGGGCGGTGCTGCTCATGGGAACAATCGCGGCTGAACTGCACCCGGCGATAGCGAGTGTTGCTACTAACGCGCCATCTTCTGCAACGTGAGCAAAATAAGTTTGCGGTCGTTCTCGTTGGCCTTACCCAGCAAACGGCAGATTCTGGCGCATCGTCGGCGCTCCGGAACCTATCCGAACGGGGTTCTGGGAAATGATGACCAAGGCTCCGGATCGATTGCCGTCCGTACGGCTGTTCGGTGAAGTATCCGGACTCTACTCACTAGCGCTCGCAAGCCAACCGGAGTTCGCAGGATCGCGCTGTTACTGTTTCGTCTGAAAGAAGATCGGTTGCGGGCCGTCCACGATTTTGAAATCCGCCGGCACCGTGAACAACGATGGGCTTGGTTCCGTGCGCACGATGTTCGTGAGGCGGAACGTTTGTTCCCCCATCCGCGGATCGCTCCGCTTGCTATAGACCACGGTCCTAAGATCGGGCGAAGTCCAGACTTCCGTAACAATCGTGATGGGTCGATCATTTCCGATTTGTCCTGCCGCGATCGTGTGCGTCGTCCGTATTCCGTTCACGAGGACCCCTTCCATAGTCTGAGAACCAATGTCTTCCGTATTCCCCTGATCCAGTTCACTCGTAATCAGATGTTTTTCCAAGAATGCTCCTGGAGCGGGACCAGCCATGGCCGTTGGCATGGCATCGGGCGGAGGTAACGACGCCCCGTTCCCTTCGATGGCTCTTATGGTGACCGTTCCGCCTACCCCGCCCGTGGTACTACCTGCAAGGGGAGGAAGCGCGGGCATTTTCTGCGCTGTCTTTTCCGTCAGGTTCAAGGTGTAGGAGACCTGCGCGACCGGGTCGTGGATGAAAATCAGATGCGGTGCATTGGCCGCCGATAGATTCCCGATCGCCGGTAGGACCGTGTCCTGGCGCGTGCGCCCTTGCGAATCGCGCGCCATGGTTCCCGTGCTCGTCTGCACGAGGCGATTACCATCTGCGAGAGTCTGGATGGATTCATTCGTGATCGTGGCTGAATACGGCGCACCCAGTACAGGACCTGAGGCTCTGTCGAATCCGCCCGAGGCAATGGCACCCACGGTACCATTGGTCTGATAGATCACGTTCCCCTTTTCTTGCGCGAAGGCGCAGGATGCGGCTGCGAGAACAAGAAGCAATGCGCGTTTCATGGCGATGACTCTCCTTTTTTAACTCAACGAACTCACTGCCGCAGACGAATCTGTTTGACCGATCCGTCTGGGGCAATACTCAGTTCCGCGATGAAATTCAGTCCCTTCGGCATGGCGCCGGGTGGGAACATCGCGTCCGCAGGAATGGCGATTTGCACGGCAGTCTCCATCGGCTGCCATTTCGCAGTTCGCACCTCAACGGGTGCATGCGGGTGCCGCCTGTGGATTGTTTTGCGCGGAACAGACTCCACCTCAGGAGGAGCGGGGAGCGCCACAGAAGCCGCCGTAATCGCCGGAGTGAGAACCGGCGGCGCGTCGATGCGAATCCGCGAGAACGCGTGAAACATCACGACGGCGGCCACAACCGCGCTTGCAAGCACAGGCACCCAGCGCGGAACCCGGCGGCGCGTCTTCGCCGCCACTACAGCATCGCAGTACACATCGAAGGTCTCACTCACCTGTTCGTACGCTGCCAGTCGGCTGCGACATTCTTCGCATCTTTCGATATGGCGTTCCACGCCGGCTGCTTCGTCTGAGGAAAGCTCGTGGTCGAGCCAGGCGATTAATTTTGCTTGAACGTCACACATTGCATCTCTCCGCCAACTTCTTGATCGCACGCTCCACAGTGTCTCCCACCGTGGATGTTGCTATTCCCAGGACCTCTCCAATTTCACGGTATCGCAATCCTCCCGCTCTTAGCAGGAGGCACTCCCGTTCGGATTCCGTCAGCAACCGGATCGCGGTCGCGAGACGCCGGAACTTCTCTTTCTCAAGCACCCTTTGCTCGGGCGTCGCGTCGTCCGCCAGAAAATCCATTTCGCCGTCGAGCGGTTCACTAAATCGCCGATGGTAGCTCGTCTGGCGATTCCTTGCCTGATTGTGGGCAACGCGAAACAGCCAGCCGCGGATGTTTTCCTGCGTTCCCTTCGAAGCCAGATGCCGTTGCAAGCTGAGAAACGCATCTTGCACGACATCCTGCGCTTCGTCGCTCGTAAGCCCGAGACAGACCAGGTAGCGCAGCAGGGGCTTGCGTAGTTCGCGATACAGGGTCGTGACCTCCGAGGAGCGGGCAGCCAACCGCGACAGCGGTAGCGCCAGGGGTACGGAATCGTCACTCACATGAGCCTCCGCATCGCGCCTCTATCTATAGAACAAGCCAGACTCCTGGTTTTCCGGCGTGGAGTGTCCGCCTCCACATGATGCTCCCGAATTGGAAGACGCCTGGGCTCTTAGACGCGCTGAAATAGAACCGGGTGTGGAGGTGAGGCGATGAAGACACAGCCGTTTTATGACGCCGTAAGCGAACGAGAGGCCATCCCGCCTTTGAGCCAGTCGCGGTATGGCGACATGGCGTGTGAAACCCTCTACGTTCAGAAGCATGTCCAGGGCGCAAGAGTTTGGGAATCCGAACCTGCAGCACGAGGAATTGAAATCCACCAAGTCCTGGCAAGCTACATCGACCACCTTGTCAAAACGAGGCGCGCCACGGACCTCGCAGTATTCGACGCCTTGACGAAGGGCGCTGGTGACGAGGCGCGAGAAGTCCTGAAGAAGTTTCGGAGCAACCACGCGTTTGACGCGGAGAAGATCCTTGCCACGGAACTGCATATTGTGCTGGACGAAAACTTTCTTCCAATTGAGCATCCGGACGAAGACCAGCAAATCGGCGAATATGAGGGAACCCTCGACTTGGTGATGATCCATTCGCTCACCGAGGCTGAGATCGACGATTCGAAGAGCTATTACCAGGTCATCGACGCGGACACATTCCAATCGAAGTTCTATCCGCTCCTCCTGATGTGCCTCAATCCATCCCTGGAAAGGGTGAAATTCGTTTTAGAGTTCGTGCGCTATGGAGCCTTTCGCCGCGTCAAATACACACGGAAGGACCTGCCCTGGCTTAAAGAATTGGCGCAGAGGGAGCGAACACGCCAAAGAAAGCTCCACGGGCTGAATCGAAGCCGCAAACTGAAGACATCCCCAAGGAGGCACTGCACTTGGTGCCCCCTTCTCTTGAATGGCTGCCCTGTGGCAGAGACAAATCCCTACGCGCGGATGACCGCCGAACGACGCCTCCGCTTTCCCGTCACGCCAGCTTGGTTCGCGAGTCGTCGGCAAGCCGGAAGTAATCGCCTAAGTCCCGATTAACGCGGTTACCTCCGAAGTCCGTACTGGGACGAACTTTTCCGGTTTGCCTCTAATCAGGCAGTTGCCGAGCAAAAGGCAATTACGCGAGTCCCCATAACTATGGCTGGAGTCACATGTTGGTTTCAAAGCGCCGACGTCGGCAGGCCGAGGCGACGCAGCAAATCTTGGTAGCGAGGATCAGACAGCAACGGGTCAAACATGGGCTCTCTTCTCATGACAACAAATCCTTGTTCGTGCTGCTCGTATGCTTTTTCCAGGCAAGCAAAAGCTTGATCCTTTTCATCCAGCCCGGCATAGATCGCCGCAACGTAAAACCAGGAGACGTACGTTTGCTTCGGTCCCTCCTTCAATCGCTCCAGCACGTTGAGTGCTTCCGCGCGCTTACCCGCACGCGCATAGGCGTATCCGAGACCGCCCTGGTAGTCGTTGACGTTAGGGGACAGCGTGGCGGCCGTTTGAATTTCGGCAATCGCTTGTTCAAACGCTCCCTTTCGCAGGAGCGTCAATCCGAGGTGGAAGTGCGCGTGAGCAAAATTGGGGTCGATCTCGAGGGTCTTCCGCAGTTGATTGATGGCCAAATCATCTTGTCCCGCGGTCCGAAGAACATCTGCATACACTGCATTGATGATGAGCGAGAAAGGGTCGAGCTGCTGGGCTTGCCTAATCTCGGCGAGAGCTTCCTTGTGTCGGCCCAGTTCGGATAACAATTCCGCGTACCACTGATGGGCGGTCGCGTAGCCTGGGTTCAACTCGATGGCGCGATGGAACTCCCGCTCGGCGCCAACCCAGTCCCAATCGTAGTCTTCCTTCACTGCCGCGAGTGCATTATGCGGTTCGGCGAGCGTGTCATCCCGTTCCAGAGCCTTCGCGGCCGCATCCCGTGCTTTGGGAAAGGCCTCCTTGGCGGGAAGCAAACTGTATTCCCCAAGCAGGACATAACTGTCGGCCAAGCCAGCGTAGCCCAGCGCATAGTTGCCATCTTTTTGTGTGGCATCGCTGAAATACGCGAGCGCTTGGCGGAACCCTTCCTCGGTTCGCTTGTTCAGGTAATACCGACCTTTGAGATAGGCCTCATGGGCTTCCAGGTTTACCGGGCGGCCGCTGGCGAGGAGCATCTTCTCCTGAGGAGTCAGCTTTATGCGGATTTCTTCAGCGATGTCACGGGCTACTTCATTCTGCAAGGCAAGCACGTCTTGAACATTTCGCTCGTAACTTTTAGCCCATAAATGACGGTCAGTCTGCGTCTCGATTAGCTGCGCGGTGATGCGGATGTGGTCTCCTGCACGTGCTGCTGAGCCCTCGACCACCGCGTCCACGTTTAACTCTCTCCCGATTTGTGGAAGAGTTTCCCGCGTGCCTTTGAAGTGCATGGCCGACGTTCGTGAAATCACACGCAACGAGCCGATCTGGGCAAGTTCGGTCGTTAGGGCCTCGGTCATTCCGTCGCTGAAATAATCCTGACTTGGGTCATTCGAGAGATTTTGCAGAGGAAGCACGGCAATGGATCGAATCTCAAAGGAGCGGGATTTGGCAAAGATGAGCGTGCGGAGTTTTCCGGCGTTCAAGGCCAACAGCAGTGCGGCGCCAGCCACAAGTGCCAACGCGGCCACCAATCCCCACCGATTTTGCCCCCAAACCGAAGGCGTACAATGCGACGACTCAACAGCTTCGACGTCGGCTAGAAAGCGGTAGCCACGCCGTGGAATGGTTTCGATGAAGCGCGGGCTTTCGGCGGAGTCGCCAAGGACTTCGCGCACTCGGTTGATGGCCTTTTTGAGGGCCAGATCGTAATCGACGAAAGTGTTGTCCAGCCAGATGCGCTGGCGAAGCTCGTCGCGCGTGACCACTTCTTTCGGGCGTTCCAACAACGCCTGAAGGACTTGGAAAGGTTGGGCGGCAAGCTTCTGCTTGACACCGGCCTTGCGAACCTCGCCGGCTTTTGGATCGACCTCGAAAATTCCAAACCTGAGCAGCTTGAGTTCGCTGGGCTGTGGACTCATGCGCCCACTCCGGGCAGTCAACCGCGGGGAATGTAGCCAAGTCTATCACGTCCGACTACAAGCGTAGACAGGAACCTTGGGCGATTACATTCGCAGAATCAAGAGGTTAGGCGAGAACCGAAAAACCACCTGCGAGGTTCTTGACTATCTCCTGGAAAGAGAGCAACTGCTGCGTCCAATGAGCAGTCTCGAAGGGCCAATCATGACGTTTGGAAGGATCGCCCGCATTGTATTGCTCGCTTCTTTGACGATCCTGCTCTTCGCGTTTATAGCAAGTATCGCAGAACGACTGATTTCTGCGCAGTGACCAGTTTGGCCGCTTTGCGATTTAGAGAGTATGGAATGGTCCGAGGAGGCGTCTCATGACCCAGCCACGCAAAATTCTCTGGATTTGGATGCTCGTAGTCCCTGTCGTGTGCAGCGTTGCTCCTTTCGCGCGAGGGCAGTCCGTATACGTCTCGAGTCCCTCTTCCAACTCGGTGGTTCTTATTGACGGCTCAACCGATACCGCAACGGCCGCCGTTTCCCTAGCGCCTCCGCCCGCGCCGGGCAAGAATGCCAACCCGATCGGCGTAGCAATTACTCCAGATACGAAGTTTTTGTATGCGGTCGACGAAAGCTGTGGGGGATTGGATATTCCGGGATCAGTGTCGGTTATCGATGCCGCGACCTTTCTCGTGGTCGCCACGATACCAGTGGAACACTGTCCGCAAGAGGTCGTCATTTCCCCTGACGGAAGCCGAGCTTATGTCACCAACAGGTTTTCTCCCGGCAAGAACGCACCTTCTCTGTCGGTAATCGATACCTCGACCAACACAGTTATTGCGGACCTGGGTCTCCCCGCCGATCCGTTTTTCCACTCTACACGGTACACCCCATCAGGGCTGGCGATCACTCCAGACGGCAAGAAACTGTACATTGGCCTCGAGACGGCGGTATCCGTGCTCGACAGCAACACGAACACCATCATCGGGACGATCGGACCGGATTTCGAACCTCCGTTGAAGGGTTGCGGCGTAGTGGACCAACTGGCGGTGACTCCAGACGGGGCTCAATTATATGTTGCCGCCTGCCAGAACCTCTTCGTTTTCAACACTTCCAATAATGCAGCGGTCTTTAGCCTTCCTCCGAGCCTCATTTGCACCGTTGCAGGCTTGGCGATCGCTCCGGACGGGAAACATGCTTACGTAGCAGATTCTGAGTGCGGTTCTGTTTTTGTTATCGATACAGCCACTCACGCCCAAACCAGCTTCTCGATTGGCAACAACCCTGGCGATACGCCGAACTTCATGGCTGTCGGTCCGGACAGTAGCCGCCTCTATATCACGACCGGAAACGGGACTGTTGCGGCTGTCAATACCGCAACCAACGCGGTTATAGCAAGAACGGGTCCCCTCGGGGCTAATCGCATCACCCTTGCCCCAACCGGCCTGGTTCTGACGAAGTCAGCATCTCCGATGGGTGCAGTACATCTTGGGGACCAAATCACTTATACATTGCAGATCCACAATGGCGGCCCGAATGCGGATACCAATGTCGTGGTGACCGACGCGCTGCCCGCCGGCGTTCAGTTTGTATCGTCCTCAATAACAAATGGCAGCTGCAGCGGAACAGTGACAGTGGTATGCACGGTGCCCATTCTCGCAAATCGAGCAACCGCGACCGCAACAATTGTCGTCACCACCGTAGGTGCCGGCAGCGTAACAAACTCGGCCACGGTCAGCGGCGATCAGCCGGATCCATTTCCACTCGAAACGATGGCCAGCGCAGTCAATGACGTGCGGACCCACGCGAACCTGCAGGTGAACAAAACCGCATCACCCGCAAATCTGGCAACACCGGGAAGCACACTGACCTATCAATTGTCGGTGGTCAATAACGGTCCGGATCCGGCTTTCGGCGTAACTCTCACCGACAACCTGCCCTTGGGCTTGACGATAAGCAGCATCACACCGAGTCAGGGTTCCTGCCAGGGTGCCGTTGTCTGTAACCTGGGCAGGTTGAACAGCGGCGCGAGCGCCACCGTGACGATTGTGGTTGTTCCCCAAGCAAATGTGCAGCCTTCAGAGCAGCTCAGCAACACGGCAACGGTAGCAGCCACCGACAACGATGATCCAAACCCCTCAACCAACAGCTCGACCGTGGTGGTCACCTGCCCCTATTGTCTTTTGGTGAAGAACTGGCGAAACCTGTTCCAGGATTGGGAGTCGAAGAACTGCCCCGCAGGAGTGCCGGTCCAGAACATAAATGTCGCGTACATTTTCGCCCAGTACGCCGATTTGATGAGTAGCCTGACCGCGCAAAATTTAGCTGATCGAGTTGAGTACATCGAGGACTACTATTTTCAGCAATCCATGTGCACAGTTGTGTTTCACTCCTACAAAGTTAACGGACCTATGCAAGGCTGGATTATGCTCCCGCAGAGTAGGGCCCAGTATGACCAAATTGCGCCGGACCCCGCCAACAACTTTGTGCAAGCGGCGACTATTTGGAAGGACGCATTTGTGATGGCTGCGGCTGTTGATCCAAATTTCCTTCTGCAGCAGCAATTGGGAAACTTCGATGCCGTAGTGGTCGTCGAGGCTGATTCACCTCAAGAAGGAACTAAGAGTATCCGATCCAGAGCTTTTTTCACGAATCCGCTGGCCAAAAACCCCGGTGTACTGGCCTTGGCAGGCGGAACTGTGGGTCTCATGTTGGGCATCGGCGGGCCCGCGGTCGCACCCTTGCTTGGCCCTGCGGCGCCAGCAATAGATGCGGCGCTGACGGCGGCGGGTCCTGGGGGCGTTGATCTAGCTTTCTTGGCGGACACTTTGTTTCGGCAGGGCTCCGTCATTACAAATGATACGTCCAGCACCGAGACTTGGGCGCACGAGTTAGGCCACGCGCTGTTCGATTTCTGGGACTATTATGGCAGCGCGGAAGCGCTCACACACGGTGACATACGTGATTGGGACTTAATGTCTAATCCGCATGGACGCATCGATTGGACATTCAACAGCCTGCCGGGCATCGGGCCTCCATCTCCGGTTACGACATATAACCGAGCGATCCGCGGCTGGGTGCAGTATCAGGATCTTCAACCAAGCGACCTCGGCGAGTATTTGGTTGACCCGCTGAGTAAGGGATTTGCAGTTAGCCCAATCAGATATAAGCCTCCAAGAGGACAAACCGATTGGTTCATTATCGAGCGCCGGCAGCCACCAGACAGCGTGCCCCCGTCTCCGGACCAGAACGCAAATGCCGTTCTGATTAGTTCCATCAGCGTCGCGGGCGGCCTGGTAATTGTCACTGCCTCGGGACACGAGTTGGCGCCGCACCAAGGCTTCTGTATCACGGGGTCTTCAGTGGCCAGCGATAACGTCTGTGGCGTCGTTTCTACGAGTCCCAATCCGACAACCGATACGTTTGCGTTTAATGCGAGCGGAGTAGGTGATTGTGTGGGCTCTTGTGGGGTGGTCATGGCGAGTGCACTGGCGGGGGACGGCGCGCCTGATGGCGTAGTCATCTATCGTAAGCGGGAGATCCGAACCACTCTCGGAGTTCCAACCCGCATTCCCCTGTGCGCGGTGGGTAGCATACATGGATTCGCGCAGTGGGTGTTGTCTGGAGTCATTGGAGATGAATTTGGGAGCTGCCTGGACGTGGTGCAAAACCGTTCGTTACCCGGGCCCAACGACCCGTCTACGGTCGACCCCAACTGCAGCGGTGATCCAAGCCCGTGTTTCACACTTCTGCCTGGAACCTCCTACGCCGACGATGACGCGGGAGTAGTCTTCTCTGCGCGCAAGGACGCAAACGGGCGGATGTTCGTCACGATCAGCGACACACCACACTCGCGGACGCTGGTAACCATGGAAGCTTCGGGCGATCTCAGTCTTGCGCCCGTGGCTGGTGGCCTGATCGGTGATGAAGACCCTGCGCTTTCCGTTGATCTGCATGTTTATGCCGATGACGGAAGCCACATGGGATGGAATGCGTCTGTGCAGCGATTCGAGACGGGGATTGCGCAAGGGCGGTCGAGCGGCCCGCGAAGCGGCTTTCAATGGATCTCGTTTCCGGACAACGTTGCGGCCTCGTATTCGGTGGACGCCTCGGAGGCCATCAAGAACGCTCAACAGTTGGGCACGCCCTCCCTAAACGTCACCGCGACCATTACCATCCTCCATTACGACGCCAATGCGAACCTGACCACGCTGGTCCAGCCGGTGGAGATCAGCCTGGACGCTAACCACACCAGCAGCGCGCCGGTAGCGATCCCAGTTGTAGGCGACACCATCCCGCCGGTCACGTCCGCAGTCGCGTCGCCGGCCCCGAATGCAGCCGGATGGAATAATTCCAACGTTACGCTCACGCTCAATTCCACGGATAACGAACCAGGGGGCAGTGGCGTAAAGCAAATCACGTACAGCGCGACGGGCGCTCAGACGATCAGCACCACCGTGGTGAGTGGCGCGTCGGCTTCTTTGACGATCAGCGTTGAAGGAACTACGACGATTACGTTCTACGGCACAGACAATGCCGGCAATGTGGAGTCACCCAAAACGCTGACCGTTATGCTGGATAAAACTCCGCCGTCCATCACGTCAGTGCGCACGCCGCCGCCAAATGCGAACGGTTGGAACAATACCAGCGTCACTGTGAGCTTTCAGTGTTCCGATGCCCTCTCAGGGTTGGCAGCGGGCAGTCCGCCTGCTCCGACGACGCTCTCTTCCGAAGGTGCTGGCCAGTCGGTTAGTGGCACCTGCACCGACGTAGCAGGGAATGCGGCCTCCGCGACAGTTAGCAACATCAACATCGACAAAACTGCGCCGACGGTTGCGTGCAGTGCCATCCCGAGCATTCTCTGGCCGCCCAACAACAAACTGGTCCCGATCAGCACTTCGGTAACGGTAAGCGATGCGCTTTCGGGGTCAGGCGGATTCACGTTGGTTTCCGTAACGAGCAACGAGCCCGACAGCGGGCAAGGAGACATTCAAGGCTTCGTGACTGGGACTGCCTCCACCACTGGATTCCTTCGGGCACAGCGATTGGGTTCAGGAACAGGCCGGGTGTACACGCTCGCGTATAGCGGTGCTGACGGCGCGGGAAATACGGCTTTGTGCACAACGACAGTATTGGTTCCGCACGATCAAGGGAACTGAGGGCAAGTCCAAAGTTGGTTACTCAAGCGCAATTAGTATTCGATGACCAGTTCCCCGAACGGCTGAGCTCCGTCAACGGCTGGTAAACCGGCTTATTCTCTATGTGGGTAATGGAACGAACTTTTCCGGTTTCCCGACTTCCATGATAGGTCTTTGTCAAGAGGGCAAAAGCTCTCCCGACGCGCTACGGAGGAGCGCGGGTGTCCATCCTTTCTGATTCTTCGCCGCGTGTGTTGGCCTCTCAGCCGTGGTTCCTATTTCCGATAGAACCAGACTTCCATTTGCTGTCTCAGACCAGCGAGTGGTCTTGCACAGAAGATTGAGTTTGTGATCTCCAGCCAGTCTCGAAACTTATCGCCGCCGTCCACGGCTGTGGCAGCGTTTTCATCCACAGGTCGACGTCACGGCGTGTGGCGGGAAGCAATCCTTCGGCGAAAACCTTGCCACTGCTGTCCTTCACGCAGTAGCTGATCTTCCGCTTGTGAACATCCAGTCCGGTGTAATACATACATAGGTTCCATGGGGGAGCCTCCTTTGGTGTCTCTGAATCAGCGTCCGCTGAGTTCAGCTTTTGTACACCAAGCGCTCCTCCCTTGACCTATACATTCAAACTTACCAGGTACTTGACGCCCATCCAGGTAGTCCTGGAACAATAAAGCTATTCATTGACAAATCGTTCAGCCAAGTATGTACTCACCCAATTCAGCTATGCCTTCCGCGACCGAACTCAACACGGAACTAGCTTCGCGGTTTGCGCGCTGGCTAAGAGTCCAGGAATATACTGCGCACACGAATCGCCATTATTTCGCCGGCGTCAAGTCGCTCTGCGAATTCCTCGATGACATTCCTGCCACAGAAGTGACACATCTTGATATCCGAGATTTCTTGGCGACAATCGCGCAAAAGGGCCTTAAGCGATCTAGTGTCTGGGCGGCAATGAGCGCTCTACGTTGCTTCTTTGATTTTCTCAACATGGGGGGACTAATCAATTGGTCTCCTCCTCGTTTCGTTCACCTACCGCGACTAAAACGAACGGTTCCACGCGTGCTGACGGAGAACCAGGTGAGCTTGCTCACCTCAGCTGCCCGCGATCTTCGCGAACGCACCATGATTGAAGTCCTTTATGGCACCGGAGCACGTGCTGGAGAGGTTCGGAATATGCGAGTTGAGGATGTAGATTTGTTGGCTCGGCGTATACGTGTCCTTGGCAAATGTGGATACAGATATGTTTTGTTTCCCCGAGCGATTTCTAGCTATCTTCGCAGGTATATAGGACGACGGAGAAGTGGGTATTTGTTTCTTTCTCACTCATCACCCCGAAGATTGAACCTAATGCGCAGCCCGAATGGGGCTTGGCGTTCCTACTTCTATAAATATGATCCATTGACGCAGCGTTCGAACCGTGTTTACTGGTATGCCCGAAAGTCAGAAGGGCTAACATACGATCAGGCATTGAGAAGACTAAAACGAAAGATCTCAAATTCAATCCGACGCATACCCATCGGCAAGAAGCCGTTGGGTGACACAACCGTGCGATATGTGGTTATGCGAATGGGACTCAAGGTTGGTATCCACGTGAACCCGCAGCTTCTTAGGCACACATTTGCGACTCATCTTCTTGACCATGGTGCAGATATCAGGATGATTCAAAAGATGTTGGGCCACAGAAGTGTTGGCACTACGCAGGCATATACGCACGTGAGCATGAAGCAGGTTCAGAAAGTCCTGGACAAATGCCACCCAAGAAATCTTTAAAGCTAATTGATCGCCAGTCTCGCACTCGGGTTTTATCTTCACCTATCCGGACAAATAAGCAATGCCTCCCGCCGTTATTTGTCGCCCTGAAACTGCGCAGAAGCATCGAACGGCTCCTGCCAGAAGGGCATCACCGACGGCTACATCTATATTTTGATACTTACGGCTGTCTTAGGTGCCTGCGCGTCAGTGTGCTTTATGGTGCGAATGGGTTTTGCAATAATTGCTTGCGTACGATTGAAAAGCGTTTGAGAAAGATCGACAAAGAGCTACAGGCAAGGGTCGCCGACCCTCCGCCCGATCCGGACAAGGCCTATCTCCGACCCTACGACTCGGCACGTCAGCTGCTTGCCGACCTGGTCCCCAAGGTGGGCAAAAGATCAACGCTGAAAAAACCCGGACCGAAATCACCACCCAATGTCTATCTAAAAGCGTTGGCTTGACGACCCTCTATAGCAGTTGTCGGGTAGAGCAGGATGCAACTCTCAATCTAGTAGGCGCTTGCCCGGAGCCGCTATCGGGCAAGTGAAAGCGATGCAAAACCACATTCTCCGGGTGGCCGAGAATTTTTCATGTTATGTTCCGCGTCTGCTCTTGAACTTCCTGTTGCGGGATTCGCCCTATCGCGGCCGGTTCTCCGTGGCTCGGTAGTTTCCTCTGCGCTATGCTTGGTCTTGCCCAAGTCGCTCCCCTAAGTGAGCTGGATCAAGTCTGCAAATGAAACTAGCAGGACTCCTCGTGTGCGTGTCGCTGATCGGCCTTGGTTTCCATCTCCTTCGGCAGTGCTCGGACCGGTTCATGCTTCTGCGCCGCGCAAAATCCATTACGCCATATCTGTACGCAATTGGCGGCATTTTCTCGATGCTGTTGATGACCCTGGCTTTTGTCGGCGCTCTGCTGCTTTTCATCAGCTTACTTCGCTGATGCCGAAACTGCGCATTAGAAATCCACGATTTGCCAGCACCGCTAGCATCGGCGGGGCACTCTCCTGATAAACGCGGTGCATTCAATAGGTCGATGCAACACCACCTGATATAAATCTTCGTTCCGAGGTGGTGTTTATGACGCAAGGGAAATACGTGGAGCTTTCCGTGGCGCAGCGGACTGACGTGTGGCGCCGCTGGAAAGCGGGAGAGTCGTTGCATACGATTGGGCGGGCCTTCGACAGGCCGCATACGTCCATTCACTGTCTGTTGTCGCATCACGGTGGGATTGTTCCAGCGGTTCGTCGGCGCTCGGCACTAGCACTCGCAGTGGTTGAGAGAGAGGACATTTCGCGAGGGCTCGCTTCCGGCTCGTCGCTTCGTGATATCGCGAAACGCTTGGAGCGCGCCGCGTCGACGGTGAGCCGGGAGGTGGCACGTCATGGCGGCCGCCCCGAGTATCGAGCCAATGACGCGGAACAGCGAGCCTGGGACTCGGCCTTGCGTCCCAAACGGTGCCTTCTGGCCATGCATGTGGAGCTGCAGGAGGTGGTTGCGAGTAAACTGATTCTGGATTGGTCGCCGGAACAGATTTCTGGATGGCTGAAGATCCGCTATGCCGATGACGAGAGCATGCGCGTGTCCCACGAAACGATTTACCGTAGCCTGTTCATTCAAGCCCGCGGAGCGCTGAAGAACGAGCTGGTGGGGCACCTGCGATCCAAACGCCGCATACGCCGCTCGCGGCACGCGCGAATCTTTAAAGACTCGCGCGGTCAAATCGTGGACGCCATCTCTATCAGGGAGAGGCCCGCGGAAATCGAGGACCGCGCCGTCCCCGGTCACTGGGAAGGCGATCTCATCGGCGGCACGAAAAACAGTCACATCGCGACATTGGTGAAGCGGCATTCGCGTTTTACTGCCCTGGTCAAGGTGCGAAGCAAAGACACGGCTGCGGTCGTCGCGGCGTTGAGCCGGCAAATTCGCAGGCTTCCAACATCCCTGCGGCGCTCGTTGACCTGGGATCGCGGGCTGGAGATGGCCAAACACAAAACCTTCACGGTGGCCACGAACGTGAAAGTCTACTTCTGTGATCCGCACAGCCCCTGGCAGCGAGGAACAAACGAAAACACCAACCGCTTGCTGCGTCAGTACTTGCCGAAGAGAACCGACCTTTCCGGCTATACGCAATCCCAACTGGACAAGATCGCGCTGCGTCTAAATCAACGCCCGAGAAAAACTTTGGGCTTCGAGACTCCTGCGAGTAAACTTCGCGCAAGTGTTGCGCCGACCGGTTGAGTGGCACGCCTCACCGGACAAGTGGATTCCTCCGACATTGGCAAAATCTCACAACTGCATTGGAGAAATCCCTCTGGTTTATTGATTCCGCAAATCTCGCTTGATCAGCTTCCGTTGTAGGTAGATAGTTGTTCGAGCCACCCAAACGCAATTTGAAAAATGCACCAAAGGCGTTTGAAATGAAGCGAGTCATTACCGCGACTATCGTCGTCCCGTTCGCGTCAGTGCGCGGAGGAGCGTATGAGAATATCTAGGACTCTGCTCACGGCGTTGATCGGCATCATTCTCTTGTCGCCAGTCCATGCGCAGAAGAAGCTCACGGCAGCGGAAGCTAAGGAGCACTTCGGAGAGAACGCAACCGTCTGTGGCGCTGTTGTCAGCACGCGATATGCGGATTCGTCAAAGGGCCAGCCTACTTTCCTCAATCTTGACAAACCATACCCGAATCAAATCTTCACTGTAGTCATTTGGGGTAGCAATCGAAGCAAGTTCAAAACTCCAGAGGAAGATTACAAAGACAAGAAGGTTTGCGTCACCGGAAAGATCGCTGCGTATGACGGCTTGCCGGAGATCATCGCGGAGGACCCGAAGCAGATTCGGATTGAGTAGCTTGAGTTGTGAGATCGGATGTAAAGACGAGAGTTTCTCTACTACCGTGCCATTTTCTGAAGCGTGTACAAAATTAGCTTGCGGTCGTTCTCGTTGGCCTTACCCAACAGACGGCGGAGTTTGCTTAAATACTTCGCATCCTTACCTGAATTTCCCCAAGCGATGTCGTCTGAGGATTTCCGGGCGATCAGATGGGGCACCTTGGGTGGCTCTGCGCCGTCGTAGAAAAGCTGATACATCGGCACTTCGAAAGCACGCGCAATTGTTACATGTTAGTTTCTTCTCCACGGCACATTTGGGTTTCCAGCACGGCCAACCATGGATCGGCCGACTTTGCGTGGTATCAGCGAGATGTACCGGTCGAGTGCTCTCCCCCGTCCGGCTCTTTTGCGCTGACAATTCTCATCGTTACGCCAGTCACCCTGCCTACGATTTCTGCCTGTGAGGGATGATCAAATCGGCGAACGTCCTGGTGGGAATGAGGGTGTGGAATTACGATCAGCTGACCCCGGTCCAGCTGACACCAACTGCAAACGTAAGCGTTTCTCAGTTCCACGAAGTAGATGGGACGATCGTACTCGGTCTTCCACTTCTCACTGAGCTTTCTTTGGGTTGGGTCAATCTCCACAAGCGAACCGGGTCGGATAAGAGGGAAGAGCGTGTAATCTTCGAGGCCAATATAGCCGTATACGGATTTGCGTAGATCAAGATGTTGTAGGAACCCAACAGGAATCTGATCCCACTTCTCCACGACTTGAGCAAGCAGACTTGTTTTCTCCAACGAGAATTCTGGCTTGAACTGCACCGGCAAGGAAATCTTTTCGGCCTCAACATCGGATCCGCTATCCAGAAGATGCGTTTTCGGCACCCCGATCGACATTCGATAGCGGCTCAAGTAGCCTGACGGCAGTCCGTAATAGGAAACCAGTTCTGTCAATTCACGACCGTAGATTGCGCTGAACGCGTGGAATTTGTAAATGCTGGGGGTGAATTCTCCGTTCTCGATATCCGTCACCCAGGCATGGGAAATGTGATACTCCTGGTTGTGTCTTTCCTCTGCAACCCGCTGGCTCTTCTCCTCAACATCGCGTGTGCTCAGTCCAAGACTCTTGCGCAACGCTCTGAGGCGCTCTCCGGCACTGGGGCTGGGCTTGCGTGCATCCATCGGCGGGAATCCTACGCTGATAGCTCGTCCATGTCCAGCTACGTAACTGGTCGTTTACTCATATATGGTTTTTGTGTGGATTACTCAAAAATCTGGTGATTGGTCGCAATTGCGGCCACGGGAGCAATTGTTTCCACCGTGGGCGGAATCTTGGCTATACAGCCAAGGACTAACGTCCCTTCGAATGGACCGGGCCGAACAAGTACGGCAAATTCTTACTACTAGAGGTCTAACTCTCTACCGCGTGTCTCAGCAGTCCGCTGAAATCTTCGGCCGTTCCTCCCGGTTCTATGTTCCACACAACTTATATTACGACGTCGCAGATCCTTCTTTGATCCCAACCATTCATCAGATGCTCGCTCTCAGCCACATCACAAATTATCGGTTGTACGATTGGCTGGCAGTGTTCGGATTCGACTTGGACCATATTTCCGGGTTTCAGTTGTTGATTCCGAGGCAGCGGACAACGCTCTTGGATTCGTCGGTCTACGACGTACAAGCCTGGATTCCGTGGTTTGTCGAGAGGCCGAACCAAGCACCGGTACCCCCGATTGCACCAGTGGGACAGTTGCTTGTTTCAGCCAGGCCGAGGCGCGCAGCGGAATTACTCGCGCTAAGCAAGAAAAGATTTCTTTATTGTAAGGTTGGCGAAGGAGACGTGCACGCGTTTCCACACTTTGCGCCCGGCAGCATCGTCAGAATAGATGAACGGCGTTCTGGAGAACTGCTGTCTCAAGGGAATAATAACTCCAAATCGCGGCTGTTCCTTGTTGCTCATGGGTCCGGATTCACCTGTTCGCAGCTCCTGGTGCTTGATAAAGATAGAATCATTCTCTATTCCTCAGAGCGACCGTGTTCGCAACTCGAACTGAGGCTTGGCAAGGAAGCGCGAATCCTCGGAGTGGTGGACGCAGAAATTCGCTCGCTCACTGGTCATCGCACGGTAGAAATACCGCACCGATTGGCCGGTTCGCCAAAGCCGCTACCTTTGCACCAGCCACGCCTTCAAACCAATCTCAAGGATCTTCTCAGGCATTCCCGTTTGGGAGTGGGACTGTCTTTCAGGGAGGCATCTGCCATTAGCCGGCGGATCGCCAACACCCTGACGGACCAGCTCTATTTCGCGGCGCCAAGCACCCTTTCCGACTACGAAACGCTGTCGACTCCGCCACGGCACATCCAGAAGATCATCACGCTGTGCGTTTTGTACTGCATCTACTTCGACGAATTCTTACGCACCGGTGAACTTCCACTCGATCAAGCCGGCCACGACCCCATCCCGGACGAACTTGTTCCCAGGCAAGCGCCCATTCGAAGCCCCGACCTTCAGGCCTCAAATGGGCAAGAACACTTGCCCGAGCACGGCAGTTTCCTAGACTCCGTGCTGAAGCAATGGGAGGAAGTTCCGCTTTTCCTGAGGCATTCGCTCAATGAACTTGCCGGCCTCAAGAAATTCTCGCTTTCGGATGTGTTCTGGGTGGGCGGTGATAAGGCGCCAAGCCATCCCTTACTCATCAACGCCGCATTTGTTGTCGTCAACCGCCGTGTCAAGAACCCAGCCCAATCCAAGACCGCCTGCCAACCGCCACTGTGTCTTCTTCTCAAGCGGGACGGCAGCTACTTGTGCGGTTGTTGTGCTCTGCATCAGGGCAATCTCGTCGTCCGGTCCTATCCCGGTGGGAGGCTCGCCACGTCGCAATTCAGGAATGGGGTTGACGCGGAGGTAGTCGGACAGGTCACGACGGTTCTAAGAAGACTTCTTTGAGGAACTGGTCGTACACAACAACCTAAGGTGAGGCGATTTCTTTAAGTCTCGCCATGACAGTGGTTATCCGCTCTTGACTGGCCGAGTCCGGCGCTAGATGTCCCGGAAGTGCATCCCCGAACTCACGCGTGCCAAGCAATTTTGTGATCTCCTTGGCGAGGTAAGAACGCACATCGCTCTGGGCTTCTACATTCGCGATTCGCGAATAGCGAATGAATTCTGAAGGTGATCGCACCGGGCTGAGGCTGGGCCGGCTGCGTGACTCTATCTTCCATCTTCGCAAGACTCTACAGCCCGAAGCTAGACTTCTCTCTTCCCTTGATTGCGGTTGTGAATTGCTGTGAATCAGTTGGGGCCACCGATGACCCCTCGACCGACCTAACCACTCAGTTCTCAATACTGTAGAATTTTCTAGGCAAAACTCTCAACGTGATTTGCTTCCGCAGTCTAGATCCCAATTATTCGCCCGCCTAGAAACAATGCCCTCGTTGTGAGTTCGTTTAGGTCAGGGTTCGAACACCACCCGGCTCTAGTTGGCTTGGCGTTGTCTTTTGTATGTACTGTCCTTAGAACAGTTGCAACTGGAAGTTGCCCAACACGAACAATATGCGGAGTTTCTGGAATTCTCTCCCGGCGAGTGCGACAGTCCTCAGCGCCTGGCAAACCAGGCCGATTCGGTCTGGGATTGCATAGCCATGGTTAGAGTATCCGACACAAATGCGACGGACCGCCGCTGTGTCTTATTCTCAAACGGGACCCCAGCTATCTGTACAGTTGTTGTGCGCTGCATCAGGGGAAGCTCGTCGTCCGCGCCTATCCCGGCGGACCGCTCGCCACCCAGCAATTCAGGAATGGAATTGAAGCGGAGGTAATCGGGAAGGTCACGGCAATTGTGAGACGGCTTCTTTGACAAGCAAACGGGCTGGCCACTGAAGATGGAATCAGCGCCCGGAAGGATCTCAGAGTGCAAGGCGAGCACGGCTTCGCACCTCTCGCGCCGATCGAGTTTCCACCTTGCCAAGGAGCCTGCGCTGCCACACCGCCGTCGAATTCTTCATTTGCGGAAGCCCGGTCCGTAGAGAATTTTGCCGGGGCGGGCGCCGGTGTGCTTGCCATGATCGATAACAACCTGACCGTTGACGAGAACGAAATCAATTCCGTCCGGAGTCACATCGGGTTGCTCGTAGGTGGAGCGGTCTTGAATCTTGTCGTAATCGAAAACCACTGTGTCGGCCCACATTCCCTCGCGAATAACGCCGCGGTCGGCGATGCGCATACGCGTCGCGGGCCAAGAGGTCATCTTTCGAATTGCGTCTTCGAGTGTCAGGGTGTGAGTTTCGCGAACATAACGAGCAATCACGCGCGGAAAATTTCCGTAGCTCCGCGGGTGAGCAAGGCCCAACGCGTCATCGCCGCCAGGCATGAGCGCCGTTCCCGCGTCGCTGCCGATGCTGGTCCACCGAAACTTGAGGGCAGTTTCGATGTCTTGCTCGCTCATCATGTGATAAATCGCCAGCACCCGGCCGGTCTTCGCTTGGGCCACAAGATCGAAGGCAGTGTCGGTAGGGTCTTTGTTAAGTTCTTTGGCGATGTCGGCGATGCTGCGCCCTTGGAATTGAGCGTTGTCGGGATTCTGCGCGTTGACCAAGATCACGTTCTGCCATCCACCTGAAGCCTCGATGATGTTCCACCAGCCCGGCGAGCCCGTGACAATCTCTTTTTTGAGGCGGGCGCGTATCTCCGGGTCGCCCAGCCGTTTGAGGAGTTCTTCCTTTCCGCCTTCATGCGCCCACGAAGGGATCGTTGCCTCAAGACCCGTGCCGCCAGCGGTGTAGACGTAGAGATCGGCAGCGACATCCACTCCTCTGGCGCGAGCCGCGTCAATGTGTTGTCCGGCTTCCTGCATCAATTTGCCCCAACCGGGGCTGTAAGCGGCTTTAAAATGAAACACTTCGCCGGGCAGTCCGCCTTTTTCTGAAATCTCGATGAGTTCGTCCACTGATTGGACGAGTTCCTTGCCTTCACCGCGCATGTGGCTGGCGTAAATGGCGCCGTACTTTGCCGCTACTTTGGCCATCTCGATTAGCTCTGGAGTTGTGGCGTAACTGCTGGGCGGATAGATCAGCGCCGTGGTCATGCCCATGGCGCCATTTTGCATGGCGGTTTCGAGAATGGCTTTCATCTTGTCCAATTCCTCGGGAGTCGGCTGGCGTGAGTCATAACCCAGTACGGCGATGCGCGCCTGCGTTTCAGAAAAGTAGCTGCCGAAGTTCAAGCTGATCCCATTTTTCTCAAGAGAGGACCAGTAGTCGCGGATTTGTTCCGCGGGGACTGGCGTTCCGCCCTCGCCGCCAATGGCGGTTGTGACTCCCTCCATCAGTTTATTTTCGGCAAGACCGTTCTTCGGGAGGGCAATCCCGGACTGATCCATCATGTCGATCCAGCCGGGAGAAACGTAGTGGCCGTGCGCATCGATTTCCGTGCGGCCATGGCCCTGAATCTTGCCCAGCTTTACGAATCGGCCGTCCTTGATGGCGACGTCGGCGAAAATGCAGGGATTGCCCGCGCCGTCGAGTACGCGACCGCCGCGAATGACGATGTCATAGTCATATTGTTCTGGCGCGGTTGTCTGAGCGTGGGTAGCTGCCGCGAAAAGTAGGCTGGCCACAACTGCCATGCAAACAAGGACACATTTTGGATGACGTCGCACGATTTTTCCTCCGATTTCTCTTTTACGGCTGAACTTGTAAAGAAGGTGGTCAACGGCTGGCGCGAATTACCCTTCCGGCTAGAGCTACGGTCGGCTGTCCCTTGTCGATGGCCAGCTGACCGTTGACAAAGACGTATTCCATCCCTACGGCATAGGAAAGAGGCTTGGCAAAGGTGGCGGTGTCGGCGACGTTCGCGGGTTCGAACAAAACAAGGTCCGCCGCCAACCCCGGAGCGATACGGCCGCGGTTCCACAATTTCAGTTCATTGGCGGGCAGAGAAGTCATTTGCCGGATTGCGCTTTCGAGGCTGATGACCTTTTCTTCGCGCACGTATTTCGCCAGAATTCGCGGAAAGGTTCCAAAGGTCCTAGGATGCGCATACGTGGAGACTGCCGGGTTCATGGGCTCAGCGTCCGAGCCGATACTCACAAAGGGAGCGCGCAAAGCCTGCTGTTTTTGCTCTTCATTCATGCTCTTGGGATCGACATCTACTCCGCCTTGCTGAACCAAATAAAAGAATGTGCTCCAGACATCGGCATTTCGAAGCGCGGCGATTTCCTGAACGGATTTTCCCTCGTAACGCTTGTCCACTTTTGCCGGAACCTGAACGACGAGCACGTTGTCCCAGTTCTTTCCGACGTGGTGATACCAGTTCTCCCAGTTCGTTGTTGCCTCAATCTCCCTGCGCAAATCAGCTTGGACCTTTGGATCGGATAGCGTTGCGAGGAAGACGTCCGGACCGTTGGCATAGTGCTTCGGATGGATGAAGGAGCCGAGGCCTATTCCGTTGCGGACATAAGGGTAGATGTCGGCGCTGACATCGACGCCGCGGTCGCGCGCGGATTGAATGAGCAGCAGAGCTTTAGCCATCAGGGGCCAATTGTCCTGGCCGGCAGCCTTGAGGTGATAGATGTGAACGGGTATATGTGCTTCTTCGCCGATACGAATGGTTTCCTGGATGGCCTCGAGCAGCTGGCCGCTTTCATTGCGCATGTGCGAGAAATAGACGCCGCCATACTTAGCGGCGACCTTTGCCAGCTCGATAATTTCTTCCGTCTTGGCGTAAGTGCCCGGAGGATAAATCAGGGCGGTAGAGAGTCCGACGGAGCCGTCCTGCATGGCCTTTGCGACGATTTCTTTCATCTTTGCCATTTGCTCGGCCGTCGGTTCGCGGTCCTCGTCGCCGATAACGACGCGCCGCACTTGGGTCGCGCCGACGTTGTGAATGACACTGATGTCGATGCCTTTTGCATCGAGCATACGGTCGTATTCTTCAAGAGTAGTCCAATGAAAAATGCCCGCAGGCAGATTCAGTTCTTTGATGGTGCGCTCATCCTGGGGCGCCATGGAATCGCCCTCGCCGGCCATCAGGGTCGTGACACCCTGGCGCAATTTGCTTTGTGCGGTCACGGGATCGAGCAGGAGGGGAAGGGTAGTGCCGCCCATCATGTCGATAAAGCCCGGAGCGAGCACCATTCCATGCGCATCGATGACTCGCGTAGAAGCCCGCTGAGAGAGATTTCCGATCTCGACGATGAGACCGTCACGGATGCCGACATCGGCCAAATACCAGGGATTCCCAGAGCCGTCGACGACGTGCGCGCCGGAGATGACGACATCGAACGCGTCCGATTGTCCGAAACCGGACGGAATTGCGAACAAAATCAGTGCAAGTGTCAAGAACACGCGACGTGCCATCGTTTTGCCTCCGCAAGATGAGTGCGATCTCTCGGATCGCGTCGAATTTATCGCGTCTATTGAGGGAGTCAGAAAGAGAAGAGCGGCCACACTGTGTGGCCGCTCTCGATTGTGGCGAGGGAAGGCCAATATCTAGAACTCGAACCGGATCCCGATTTGGCCTTCCCGACCGGGCAAGTATTGTTGAACCGTGCCGATGCCCGGTTGCTGACCTACTGGCTGAAAGACGTTGCAGTTCTGCGGGCCGAGCGGGTTTTGGTTCGGTAACGGGTTCGGGCAGGTGGGCTCGAGCCCATTCACCGCGGCCGCGTTATCGCGATTGAGGAGATTGAACATTTCGAAGAGCACCTGCGCCTTAACGCGCTCTCCGATATTGAATCGCTTAGCGAAACGCATATCCAAATTGACGAAGGTGGGCGCGGTCTGAGAATTCCTAGCGTACAGAGCCCCTTGACCGTCGAAGTTGAGGCCCGCCCCGTTGAACAGGCCATCTCCGTCGAAATCGGACCCGCCGCCGAAGGGGCTTACGCTGTAATGGAAGCCGCTCTGGGCGCGGAAGATCCCGGAGAACTCCATTTTCCAGGGAAGCTGCCAAATGCCGTGAGCGAGGAACGTGTGATTCAGCGCCAGATCCGAGGGGCCTTTGTCAATGTTGGCGCCGTTATAAAACGTGCCTGCCTTAGGCACGGGATTCAGATTGCTGTTGATAAACGGGCCATTGGCATTCGTCTGCCCGGTCACTGCATCAGTGACAAGCGGCACGATTCCAACGTAGCTGTCTGAGAGGCCCGCGATAGCCAGGAAATTTACGCCCTGACCGTTTTGAATCTCGGAGGCGAGAGTGGAGTTGATAACATCGTCGTTCGCGTGAGCAAAAGTGTAGTTCGCCTGGAGTGTGAAGTGCTGTGACATGCGCTTCTGAAAGCCGATAGTGAAGCCATCATAGGTTCCGGCTCCCCATGGTCCATAGCTCTCAATTCTCTTAGGTCCAGTGCCGGGAACAAGCTCGTTGCCGTCGCCGGGCATGCGCGCTTCGAAAGCCAGGTTTGTGGCGCGAACTGTGGTGATGTCGGCGATGTCTTTATGATAGTAGTCGAAAGTTACGACCATTCCGGAGCCTAGCTCATGTTGAATGCCCGCATGATAGTTAAAGGTGTGAGGAACCTTGAACGCAGGGTCCACGGAGATTGGAACCTGTCCCGCTGTGCCAAGGATGCCGCCGATGGTGGTGAGGTTGCCGAAAGGATCCCAGGACCAATAATTCGCCGGTACGGCAAGAGTGGTATTCGTACCGGCGAGATTTGCGACGGCGGAGTCCGCCGCTGCCAGGAACTGATCCGGAGTGAAGCCACTCAGTTGTTGGATATTGCTCATGTTAACCGGTGTGTTTGCTGGAATCGGCGCATGGCCAGCCGCCACGACATTGTTCAGAAAGTCGATGCCGTATAGAGTTGTGCCCAGACCGTTGGGGCAGGAGGCACCGGCGGCCTGAACTTGGGCCTCCGTCATAGCGTTCGAAACACAGACGGTGGGACGCCCGAGTTTTTGAAAGAGACTCGTGAGAGTTGTGGGGTTTCCGTAAAACAGGCGCGGGAAGGACAGGAGGCGCTCCCGTTGAATATTTGCGCCGCCGAAGCCGGGGATGTCTCTTGCGACGCCTTCGCGGAACTGATCGTAAAAGACGCCAAAGCTTGCGTTGACGACGGTTCTTGGAGTGATCGCCCAGGCTGCGCCAATGCGCGGAGAGAAATCCGTCTTATTCGGAAACTGGGAATCGTAATCCCAACGCAAGCCGCCGTTGATAGTAATTTTGGAAGTGATTTTCCAATCGTCTTGAACATACAGGCCGTTGTAGTTGTTGCGGATGTGAACCAGGTTGTCCTGCGGTGTTGGTCCGGACTGCAGCGTGATCAAGTTAATCCCGGAATTGATTGGGCCAAAGGTGTTGAAGTCGTTCACCGTGGCGAAAAGCTGTGTGAAAAAGTTGTTGGGCTCCGCGCCATCGACCTTTGAGTTCTGGAAATCCCAGCCGAATTTGAGATTGTGGCGGCCGAATTGTTTACCGAGATTGGTGCCAAGGGAGATGTACTTTTGGTAGAAAGAGAAAGAGTTATAGCCCGGACCAAAGGAGGTCTGACCCAGGTTTCCGAATTCGTCGCCGCTAGTGTAGGTGTCAAACAGATTGAAGAGATTGTTGGGGATACCCGACTGGGGATGCGAGGGGCTAGTCCGCTGGGGATCGGCGCGATATTGAAAATACGAGTTAGAAATCCAGGGATTAGAAGTGTCGCCCAGTGTCCAGAGATCGTTGAGTCCGAGCATCAGAGTCCGGCCATCGAGGTTTTCCCGCGTGTCAGGCAGATTGATGGAAGCGGTCAATGGGAGGTAATCCGTGATGTGCGTATTGGTATAGTTCATCTGTTCGGAAAGGTGATGGCGGCTGATATTTTCATCCAGTTTGAATCGCGCTCGCGTCTCGTAGGTGAGGGAGTGTTTATTGAACGGGGTTTCAAAGGCAATAAGGCTGGCGGGCAAATTGGGATTGAAGACGAAATTCAAGTCACGGCTTTCCAAGATGCGCTCAGCCGAACCGAAGAAAAAAACTTTGTCCTTCAAGACCGGTCCGCCGAAATAGGCGGTGGGATCCCAGCGATTGAGAAAGGGCGCGCCGGTCGTGGCGGTAGGGATGTCGTTGGAGTCGAATACCGAGTTCCGGAAAAAGGCAGATACTCCGCCATGCCAGTCATTCGTGCCCCCACGAGTGACAACATTAATGATCCCGCCGGAGGCGTGACCGAATTCCGCCTTGTATCCGCCCGTGACAACCTGAAACTCGAGAATGGAATCCTGGTTGAATTGCGCCGAAGGGCCGCCGTTGAAGGTGTCCTTGTTGGGCAGGCCATCGATCAAGAAAAGGGCGTTGCCGCCACGCTCGCCTAGGATTGGAGTCGCGTCGTCACCAGCCGGATCTGCCTGACGATTCAGCGACACTCCCGGGACGAGCTGCAAAAGATCGAGATAGTTGCGGCCGTTGATGGGCATATCTTCGATTTGTTGCGGAGTTATGGTGGCGCCGGTCGAGGAGGCGGATGTTTCGAGGAGCGGCGTGGCGGAATCGACCTCCACGACTTGATTCAGGGAGCCGACCTGCATGGTGATGTCGAAAGCCAGCGTCCTGTTCAGGGTAACTTCGAGAAACTTGAAGACGTCGGATTGGAAGCCGTCCTTGGAGGCCTTGATTTCATACACACCAGGCGGCAAAGCCGCGATCCGGTAACTGCCATCGCTCTCCGTGGTGGCAGTGCGATCCACGGCCAATTCAGCGCTTGTCGCGCGGACTTGGACGCCGGCGACGGCGAGGCCCTGCTTGTCCTTGACGGTGCCTTCAATCGTGGAAGTCGTCTGCGCAGCGAGATTTAGCCCTGAAAGAAAAAGTATGAGTGCCAGACTGCAGGCGTAGAGCATCGAATGTTTCCAAATTGCCCAGACGCCCGGACAACACGCGCTGAAATGTGATTTACGGATTTTCATTTTGCTCTCCCCTAACCCCCTCGGAACGGCGCGTTGCGCCACCACCCAATGGCGCAAGCCACTCAGTTCACCGCTATGCAACGAATGTTGCGCTGGGATAAAAGTCGTACATTGCGCGCGAGTCTAGGCCTGAAGCGCTAGAATGTCAACCCAATCTTTCAGAAGACGATTGGAGACGCCGGAGAGCGCAACAGATGTTGCATTGGTGATACACTAAATCGGAAAAAGAAATGATAGCAGCGAATCGTGAAGTGAGGCATCTTGGCTGGCTGTAACATTTGTTGTAATTGCATCACCGCAGTTTGGAACTGCTTCTTGCAGCCGATCGGTTCGATGAAACGACTACGGATGGCCGGGCGAAAACGCCAGGATTCTGGCGGTTTATCGACGAAGCGAGGCGAATGAAATTGGGGAAGACCGCGCAGAACTCGAGTTCGCATGATGTACCCATGGAAAACGCCCAGGCTGTGGTGCGGACGCCCCTTGAAATCCGTTATGCAAAGTCGGAAGACAAACTGAGCGCCACCAGGAAAAAAACGCTGAGGATGGTTCTCGAAAACCCGGCGGATACCTTTTTCCTTTCCTCGCGAGAACTCGCGAAACGATATGACGTGGATGTGGCGACTATCGTGCGGACCATTCAGGCGCTGGGGTATCAGAAGTTCGCAGACTTTGCGGCGGATCTGCGTTCGCACTTCATCATGCGGATAACGCCGTACACGGCGCTGAAGGCGGCGTCCAAGGTGAGGCGGTCTCCCGCGGACCGCATAAGGCACGGCGTGGAGATGGATCTTCGCAATCTGCAATCGTTGCAAACGGGATTGGATCCAGAGCGGGTCATCGCGCTTTCAAAATTGGTGAAGCGTGCGCGGCGCATCATGGTTGTGGGGATCGATCTGGCGGCTGCGCTGAGCTGGCATTTGGCCTACGGATTGGTGCACCTAGGATTTCCTGCCGAGGCGCCGGTGGGCGGCACCGGCAACGTGCAGAGAAGGGTGCGAACCCTAACGTCGAAAGATCTGTTGATCGCGATCAGCTTTGGGCAGTGTTTGCGGGAGACAGTGGAAGCGGCACTGCGGGCAAAAAAGCAGGGAGTTCCGACATTTGGGATTACCGACAGCGAGGGAACTCCCATAGCGAGAGTGTGCGGCAATTTTTGCCTCGCTTCGGTCGCGAGCCCCTCATTTGGCAGTTCGTACGTTGCGCCGATGTCCGTATTGGGAGCGATTCTGACTGCCTGCGCGCACATGCAGACTTCGCGGACACTAGCCTTGCTGAGGAGAAGCGCGGAGGAAGATAAGGCAGACCATCGATGGTATTGGGTGCCGGAGAATGGGAAGGGATTGGACTAAGAGAGCCTCCAAACAGCAACCGCAGTGGGCATGGACAAGTGGCTCCCAAGGAGTTTGGGTTTGCGCGAGAGGGACCGGGAATGAGTGACGACGTTGTAACATCAGCGAAGCAAGGAATCGTGATACGGATGGTGGAGAACGCTCAGGGCATGAGTGTTTGCGTTGAATTGCAGCAGCGCATATGGAGTTATGCGCCGATCGATACTGTGCCGGACCAGATTTTCATTGTGGCCAAGAAAACCGGCGGGCAGGTGATGGCGGCTTACGACGGGGGTACGCCGGTGGGATTTGCTTTGGCGTTTGCGGGGATGCGTGATGGGCTGAGTTACCTGCATTCCCACATGGTCGGCGTCGTCGAGGAGCATCAGAACCGCGGAGTGGGGCGGTTGCTGAAGCTGGCGCAGCGCGAGGATGCGCTGAAGCGCGGGATTAATCTGATTGAATGGACGTTTGACCCGCTGCAACTAAAGAACGCGCATTTCAATATTGAGCGGTTGGGTGCAGTCGCGCGGCACTACATCCCGAATCTCTACGGGCGAACAACCAGTCCGCTGCACGCCGGATTGCCGACCGATCGCCTGGTAGCGGAGTGGTGGGTGCGTTCGCAACGGGTTGAAGATATGCTCGCTGGCAGGCCGCGTGTCACGAATCCTGATTGCGGGCGGATTGCGATTCCGGCAGGGATTCGCGGGATCTGCGGGGACGAACCGCAGACGGCGGAGAATATCCAAGCAGCTGTTCGCGACCAATTTTTGGCGAACATCGCCAACGGTCGCGCAGCCGTAGGATTTGAGTTCAACAAGGGGCAAGGAACATACCTTCTGGAGCCTTATGAAGATTGAATCCATCACTTTGCGCGAAGTTCAAATGAGGCTCAAAGCGCCGTTCGAAGCAAGCTTTGGAATCTCGCATCACCGCCGGATTATTCTCGTCGAGGTTGTCGCAGACGGAGTGAGCGGGTGGGGAGAAGTCACGGCAAGCGAAACTCCGGGGTTCAACTCGGAGACTACGGATACCGCTTGGCACGTAATTTCAGATTTTGTAGCACCCGGGCTGATTGGGAAGACGATTGCATCTGCTTCGGAATGCCCCGCGCTTTTGGCCCCCATTCGCGGTCATCAGATGGCGAAGAGCGGCGTCGAAAATGCTCTTTGGGATGCGGAGGCTCAACTTAAAGGAGTGCCACTCTCCAAGTTGCTCGGCGGCACCTTGGACGAGATTGCCAGCGGAGTGTCTCTCGGCATCCGCGAAAGTCCTGAGGCGTTGGTCAGGACTGTCGCGGAAGAGTTGCGGAGCGGCTATCAGCGGATCAAACTAAAAATCAAGCCGGGCAAGGATATCGAGTATGTAGCCGCGGTGCGTAAAGAATTTCCGGAAATCCTCCTTTCCGTCGACGCCAATTCGGCTTACCGGCTCGAGGACGCGGCCCATTTGGGACAGTTGGATCAATTCAAACTGCTGATGATGGAACAGCCGCTGAATTGGGACGACATTTATGCGCATTCGAAACTACAGGCGCAGATTCAGACCGCGATTTGCCTGGATGAGTGCATTAACAACGCGAGCCACGCTCTTACGGCAATCGAATTGAAAGCCTGCCGGATCATTAATATCAAGCTCGGGCGCGTCGGCGGCCATAGCGAGGCGCGGCGTGTGGAGCAGGTCTGCCGCACGCGTTCCGTTCCCATGTGGTGCGGAGGCATGCTGGAGACCGGGATAGGCAGGGCGCATAACATTGCGATGTCGACGCTCGCCGGTTTCACGCTTCCGGGCGATGTTTCAGCGAGCAAACGCTATTGGAATGAAGATATTATCGAGCCCGAAGTTGAGGTCACCTCGATCGGCACGATTCATGTGCCGAAAACGCCCGGCATCGGCTATGCCGTGAGACGAGATCGAATTGAACAGCTTACCGTGCGGACAAATAATTGGGACAGCCAGCGGACGGCGGCTTAAGGTCGAGTAACGCCACCTTCCCGGGAGCAACGGTTTAGTAAAAATTCCCGATTCCACACGCTGTTGTTCGGAATCAATAGGTTACGTTCGGATGAGTTGCCTCATTGTTGGGCAAAGAGCCACCGTTCGGGAGCAGTTGTGCAACTATTTTGCAACCACTACAAAATTCGCGAAGTAACGCAACAAAACCTCCGCACTTCTCCGGGAAAGCGCGTTCTTGGGCCAAGTGGATTACTTCTGGATTGCCCGTGATCCAGGAGCAGTCTGGAGAATCCATTACGAACCACAAGCTGACTTCTCAATACTTGTCGGTTGTGCAGGAGGTCCGCGCGCGTCTGCGGAAGCGCACTATCCAAAGCCCGGTGGGTCTTGACCAGCGGAGAATCAGGCGAGTTTCTCTGATACTCCATTGACGAGCGATTGCAGAAGCGTTGCTACGTCTGGATATTTGACAAGTCCAGCGCTCTGGCCGGCCCATAAGGCTAGGAATTCGCTCCGTCCGGCCTGCTGCGCCGGTACGGTGAGATTCCGCATGAGGGCCCGTTGCAGCGGGTACGGGAGGACGGCGACGCCGGGCCGGTTCATCTCTTCCAGAAGTTGATTGTGGATGCCGCGTGCCAGACGCCCGGTGAACCCGCGTGTAAGCGAAGTTCGGTTCGCCTTTCCGCTCAGGATCGCCTCGCGGTGCAACGCAGTTGCTCCAGATTCTTCGCAGGCAAGAAAGACCGTCCCCATCTGCACACCTTCGGCACCGAGTGCGAAGGCTGCAGCGATGCCGCGGGCATCCGCGATTCCTCCAGCCGCCACGACGGGTACTTTCACGGCATCCACGATCTGCGGTACCAGAGAGAATGTGCCTGTGAGGGAATCTTCCGAGGAGCGCAGGAACGATCCGCGATGTCCGCCGGCCTCGAATCCGGATGCTACAACCACATCGACACCGGCTTGCTCCAGAGCGATGGCCTCGTCCCGTGTCGTCGCGGTGCCGATCGTGAGGATGCCCTGGCGATGACACTCTTCCAGAATCTCCTTCGGAGGAATGCCGAAGATGAACGAGAAGGCAGGGACCTTAGCGTCGAGCAGAACGCGCACCTGATCTTCGAAGCGAAGCGGCTTGTATGGTGAGAACTGCGGCATGTTCGCACCGACCGCCGCAAGATGCGGAGCGAGATAAGAGAGCGCGCGTTCGAAGGCTTCGGCATCGGACGTGGGTGCACCCTCATCCTCCATGGAAACCCAGAGGTTCATGGCGAAAGGTTTATTGGTCAAAGAACGGATCTCGGCGACGACTTCCTGAATCGCCAGCGGAGTCAGGCCAAGGGCGCCGAAAGAACCCAAACCCCCGAAGTTTGATACCGCGGCGGTAAGGCGCTGCGAGGAAAAGCCTCCAAGCGGCCCCTGGATGATCGGGTACTCAATTCCGAGTTTGTTTGAAACGCGCGTTCTGTTCCATGCTGGGTTTCGTTTCGCCATAGTCAAACACAGAGGCGAGTGTCCGCCTCCTCGTGGGCCTCCTCATGCCTCGACTTCCAGGATGACTTCCACTGCCACGGGCATGCCCAGAGGAAGGCTTGCCACGCCTAACACCATACGGACTGAGGTTTTGTCTTCTCCAAAAACATCGCGAAATAGCTCGGAGGCAGCGTCGGCAACGTTTGGTTGATCGAAGAAGTCTCCATAAGTTGCAAGATAGACGCACAGTCGAACAACGTGGGTTACTTTATCGAGCGAGCCTAGCTTCTGCCTTGCCGCCGACAAAACATTCAGAGCGGCAATGCGGACCGCCTCTCTCCCTGCATTCGCATCCAGTTCTTTCCCGAGACGTCCGACGGAGGCGTGAGTTCGATACCGAGCTCCTGCAGCCGGCGCTCCGCGTTGGGCGGCTGCGAACCCTTGCCGGTTACCATTTTCCTGAGTGCGCACCACCGTCCACGTGCAGCACCTCCCCCGTCACCTGACGGGCTTCTGTGAGATAAACCACGGCTTCCTCTATGTCTTTCACGTCAGAGATTGTACCCATCGGCGAAAGCGTTTTCAGGAAATCCTTCGGGTTATCCTTGTGCAGCGGCGTGTCCACGACGCCGGGCGCGACCGCGTTGAAGCGAATTTTCTGCTTCGCATACTCCATGGCCAAGCTTTTCGTGACGCCTTCAAGTGCGCTTTTGGTGATCATCGGGACCGACGCGGTAATACCTGCGATCGGGTTGGCCGCCAGCGAGGCCGTGATGGTAACGACGCTTCCGCCAGACTTCTGCGCAAGCATCTGCTTGACAGCGCCTTGTGTGACGTAGAGGAAGCCTTCGAGGTTGGTGGAAGATAGCGCCTTGAAGTCTTCCGCTGTGTAGTCAGTGAAGGGCTTTGTGAAGAAGATGCCTGCATTGTTGACCAGCGCGTCGATGGATCCAAACTTCTGGACGGCTGTCTCGACGATCTTCGAAGCGACAGCACTCTCACCGATGCTGCCATCCACTAGTGCCAAATGATCAGATTCGACGAAGGTATCTGACTTCTTGATGTTGCGCGAATTTGCGACAACATTGTATCCGCGATCGAGGAACGACTGGACCATGCCGGCTCCGATGGCTTGCGAAGCCCCCGTTACAATGACCGTTTTCTGTTTGCTTGCCATATCAGCCTCCTTGGCTGTCGGTTGAGATGCAGGTGGTGCCTGCGAACTACACTCACACCGGGTTGATTCTCCGGCGTGAGTGTCCTTACTAGCTACAGACAAATGGTCGTTCACTTCGGCAGGTCGGTCCCTGCCTGCTCCGCCGCCATGTACTCTGCGTACCAGCCCGGCCAGTTCGCGTCGCGCTGCCCGTTGCGCTTCTCGTGCTCGCCGTGAGCGGCTTCCGCGCGCCGCATCGCGCTTGCCAGATCGTTTGCTGTCGCGAAGGTCGTTGTCGCGGAATCGATGCGGCCGGGCAACCGGCGCGTAACTTCCTGGACGATCCACGCGTTGCCATCGAGATCTTCGAAAGCGATGTAGGAGCTGTAGCTCTGGCGCTCGGGGTCCGGGCCGCTGATGCGTCCTGCCGGAGAGAACGGCGAACCGTGGAACACTTCACTTGCGTTGATGCCCCTGGCCACGAACTCCTTGTGAGCAGCTTCAATGTCGGAGACGATCAGTCCACCCCGGAACGAGCCAGGCGCTGCCTCCGTGACTCCCTTGCCGAATGAGATCGAGGACCCTGAACCCGGGGGCGTGAACTGGACGACGCGAAAGTCGTTTCCCATAACGATGTCGTCGTCGAGCCGCCACCCGAGCTTTGTGTAAAACTTCTTTGCCAGGTCGACGTCTGAGACGGGGATGAGCGCGACCTCGAGTTTCATGTCGACTCCCGCGACACCGGCGTCATACTTCTGTTGCTTAAAGCTACTAGCCGTCTGACTCATGTGATTCTCCTTTTGCTCATGATTTGTTTCGCGAGCCTATGCGGCTCATCGCGTTCCTGGAATCTCGCACTCAGCCTTTTAAGGGTGTGTTTGCAAGGACCTCCACTTTTTCCACCTGCGGAGGAACCGCAAATAGTTCGCCGGCCCGCGCCCCCAATGCCTTCGCAATGTCGCCAGTCAAGTGGGCATTTCGGCCCGCTTCATTTGCAAAGGTGTCAAAGATGCCGAACTTCCCCGGTCCGATCTTGATCGCATACCATTTCAAGGTCGTTTTTTCATTCAGCGCGAGTGGCTGAGCCGACTTCAGAAATGCCTCGGCATCAGCCTCCTTGCCTACGCGTGCTTCGAGCGTGACTAACAATCCGATTGCTTCCATGGAATTACCCTCCTGTTTGTTGGCGTCGTAGCGCTGCTCACAACTGTGAGTAAACTGCAAACCGCATGCGGAGTTGTGCGGGTTTCTGCTCGGATGGTCGGAATCTTGCTGAATTTATGCGCCAAGACACGGAACTCCAATGGCTTACACCTGTGTCTGCGGTTTGTCTTGAGTGAGCGACGACGGCGAGAGTCCGAATGAGCAGCGCTGGGCTACTCAGAATTGCTGATTGAGCCGATAGTGCTGCGGAGGATGCAAAGACCGATGAGCTACAAGTTCCGGACAAGGCTGGACGTCAAAACGAATTAAGAAGCAACCGGTGAAAGTGACATGTCTTCGGAGCGGGTTTCCGAAGCGCCAACCACTTGGGAGTCCAGAAAATCCTGGCGATACTCTGTCGGGCTAACTCTACAAACGTCACGAAAGACCTGCGCAAAGTGCTGCTGGTTCTTGAAGCCACAGGCCACGGCCACGGCCAATACTCGCGTACGTGGAGCGCGCAACATTGCTTTAGCACGCTCAATCCTATGACGCAGAACAAATTTGTGCGGAGTCTCGCCTGTTGATTTGCGAAACATCCGCGCGAAATGAGCCGTGCTCAATCCTACCGATTCCGCCATCTCGTCGAGACTCAAGTCGTCTTCCATCTTCACGTGGACCAACTCTTTAATCTTTCGCAAGCGTGCTGAACCTAATCCGCCCCGATATATCTGCACAGGACGGTGCCTTACTGCATGACCATTGACCAGGGCCACGGCCATCGCCTGTTCAACAGAATCCAGAAACAGCCGCCCGCTCGGAAAGCCAGCAAGCATCTCCGCATGAACGGCCGCAACCAGCGCACTCAGGCGCGAGTTCGCAAACTTGCGTGAAGCTCGCAGTTCTACCTCGCCGTAAGCTCCGTCAGAACTGGCCATCAGTGCCGCATCGGAAATACCGAGCTGCAGATGCGCTACGTTCATGAGTCCAACCCACTCTCCGACATAACGGTCGCACAGTGCTAAGTCGCCCGCCACGTAGTCGAACTTTTCCAGCGCGGAACGCTTCGAGCCCCACTCAATTGAGCCGGGCCCCAACATCATCGCGAAAGCCTGGTCATGCCGTACCCAATGACGCGGCGCTGTGTCAGAGTCGGGGGGAAAGAGTTCAACTATCATTCTTTTACTCCATACCGTCGTGTTGTGGATATGGCCGGGGGCTTTCTAGGTGCTGTCCAGAATCATCCGATTTGATGTATCTCTATGGCAAGGCGATACAGGTATCTCGACGTGAACCTAGGGCTTTCAAACAAGTTCTGGGCACGCCACCTGGTGGATTGTCGGCCATCCCGAAGCTAAGGCTTGCGCTTACTCTGCCGAATAGTCGGCTTTTCGTACATCTGAATCACAAAGCCATTTGATACCAGGTGGAATACGTACGGCTTCGTGTAAAGGCCCCAGGAGTCAAATCTAATTCTCCTTTGCGCGCCTGGCGGTGAGGTCGGGAAGAAAGGCGGTGAGGATGCCGAGTGCGGGAAGAAACGAGCAGACGTGGTACACGAAGCTGATGCTCGTGTGGTCGGCAAGCTTGCCCAGCAGTGCGGCGCCGATACCGCCTAAGCCGAATGCTAGTCCGAAGAAAAGTCCGGAGACGGTGCCGATTTTAGTCGGGATGAGATCCTGGGCGTAGACGAGAATCGCGGAAAAGGCGGAGGCAAGGATGATGCCGATGATGACGCTCAGAATTTCGGTCCAAAAAAGGCTGGAATAGGGCAGAAGCATAGAGAAAGGAAGCACGCCGAGAATGGACCACCAGATGACGAATTTGCGGCCGAACCGGTCGCCGATTGGCCCGCCGATGATGGTGCCTGCGGCGACAGCGCCAAGAAAAATGAAAAGGTGGACCTGGGCGCTCTGCACGGAGATATGGAAACGGTCCATGAGATAAAAGGTGTAATACGAGGTCAGACTGGCGAGATAAAAGAACTTCGAGAACATCAGGATGATGAGAACACCCATGGTGAGCGCAATTTTGCGCGAGGAAAACGTCGGACGGCGGGCGTGGACTGAGCCTGTGACGTGGATGCCGATCGGAACGGTTTTAGCGCCGGCTTGACGAAGACGATAGCGGTGAGCCCACTGACCAATTTTGAAAAGCAGGATCATGGCGATGAGGGCCAGGATCGAAAACCAAGCGATGCTGGATTGGCCGTTAGACAGAACGAACGCAGCTAAGAGAGGACCCAGCGCGGAACCGGCGTTGCCGCCCACCTGAAAGATGGATTGGGCGAAGCCATGCTGTCCACCGGAGGCCATGCGAGCGACGCGCGAAGACTCCGGGTGGAAAACAGCGGAACCCGTACCGATCAGTCCTGCGGCGATGAGAACGATCGCGTAGGTAGGAGAGACGGCAAGAGTCAGTAAGCCAGTGAGCGTGATGCCCATACCCGCGGCCAGGAAATACGGTTTGGGATGACGATCACTGTAGAGTCCGACGAGCGGCTGGAGCAGCGAAGAGGTGAACGTGGCTGTAAAGGCGATCAAACCAACCTGGCCAAAGTCCAAGCGAAAGGCATTTCGGAGCAAAGGATAAAGAGCGGGAAGAAGGGACTGCACGGTGTCGTTGAGGAGATGACAGATACTGACAGCGAGCAGGACTTTGAACGTGGATCGCTCAGCAGTACCGGCGAACGGCTCGGTGTGAAGCGCAGAGAAGTTGGTCTCGGTTGACATGTTTGTGCCGGACGAAAACGGCCGCCTCTTAGGCCAGCACCCTAGGATAAAGGGGAAATGAAAAATTGCGAAATTCGGTATTTTTTGGCCTTGGTCATCGGTCGTTGCCGTTATCCCACAATAATCGTCCTCGTCCAAGACCGGCCAATTCGTTTCGGCTACTCTCACCAACTTGGCAAACAGTCGCGTTTGCGACCAGTACAACGGTTGCACAGACTGTTGTGGCTGCTCAACCCTCGAAATTACACCACCGGTACAATCGTTGCAGGCAATCCTGGCAAAGGATTGCGAACGCCTCTTACCCCCGAATTGTTTGGTGCTGCTTTTAGGTTGGACCTGGTCAACACAAGCGCGTTTATCGGGAGCAATCTGCCAACCCGGAGGCATTACTTCCGGCTTGCCGGTTATGTGGGAATTGAGGGCAAACGTCAGGGCACTTCGCCCTACTTGTAATAATCGTAGCGGGATAGCGTCTTAGATTCTGGCGGGCCGCATGCACGCGGCACCGAAGAAGATGATCGATGATGCTGCTTGAAAACTTGCTCCAGGACCTTCGCTACGGCGGTCGGATGCTTTTCCGTAACGCGGCATTCACCGCAGTTTCGGTTTTAGCACTGGCGCTCGGCATCGGGATCAACACTGCCACCTTCACAGCATACAAAGCGTTGGTGAAACGGCCTCTGGATGCGCGTGATCCCGGTCAAATGGTGAACCTTGCATTGACGCTGCAGTCCGACGCGAACGCTTCGCAGTTTAGCTATCCCGACTACGAGGCGTATCGCGATCAACTGCATTCTTTCAGCGGTTTGATTGCAAGCTCGCACGACCTGCTGAAGCTCACCGAGGCTGGCAGCGTTCTGAGCGGACGCTCCAGCGCTGCCGGCTCTCTTTTTGGGCGTTTGGGGCTGTTACCGCCAGGATTCAAGAGCGCCGAGTTGGCCGACACGCAGATTGTCTCCGAGAATTATTTTTCGGTGCTGGGCGTCGCGCCCCTACGAGGTATCACGTTTGAATCGATCGGCGCTCGCGGACTTGCTGTCTCGCCTGCGGTTCTCATCAGCGAAAACTACTGGCAGCGGCGGTTCGCCAGCGATCCTGCGGTGCTCGGCAAAACGATCCGTTTGAATGCCGCACCCTTCACGATCATAGGGGTGACGCCTCATGATTTTGTCGGGACTGGCTTGGAAGCGCCGGACTTTTGGCTGCCGCTCAGTCTCGAGCCAATGGTTCATCCTGACGCAGACGCTCTTCATGATCGCGAAGACTTGCATTTGCGATTGTTCGGCAGACTCGCACCTGCTGTCAGCATGCAGCAGGCGCAAGCGGAGACCAATCTGGTGGCCTCGCGCTTGCGCACGTTGCACGACGTCAATTCCGAATGGAGCAGGCCCGCAGCCGCACTCATAACTCCGGGCTCGCCATTGCCCGGCAAAATGCCGCCTGGGCTCAGGTTCACGATTTTGCTCGTCATGGTTGCCGTCACTATGGTCTTGGTCATCGCATGCGCGAATGTCGCCAGTCTGCAATTAGCTCGAGCGACCGCACGCCAGGACGAGCTGAGCACGCGGCTGTCAATGGGGGCCAGCCGCATGCGCTTGGTGCAGCAACTGCTGACGGAAAGCGCACTGCAAGGACTGTTGGCGGGGATGATCGCGCTTCCCAGCACCTGGGCCATCTTGAAGGTCGGTGCCAACTTGTTCAGGCAGGCGTTTCCTGTTGAAGCTGGCACGTTGGTGCTCCACGTAGCGCCGGATTTTGAGATCTTCGCTTACGTAATGGCGATTTCGGTGTTCGCCGGCCTCTTGTTCGGGCTCACACCGGCGCTTGAGAGTTCCCGCTCGGCACTTCTCTCCGCGGTCAGGGGCAAGGCGGGAAGCGCTCGCGTTCGCAGCCGGCGCCTTCGCGAATTGCTCATCGCATCCCAGGTTGCCGTGTGCCTGGTTTTGATGATCGCGGGAAGCATGTTGATCCGCAGTTCGCTGCACACGCTGGGGATGCCGACGGGCTACGACGGCAAACGCGTGGTGGATCTTGATTTCCGATTCCCCGAAGAATCGAAATATACAGCTGAGCAGAAGCTAGCCATTGTCCGCGAACTTCGAAGCCGAGTTGCGGCCCTCCCTGGAGTTGTAGGCATCACAACGGCTCGCGCACCGGACGACAGCAACGTGCGAGCGGCTGCTGTATCACTAAACGGAGAAAATCCTACATCTAAGAATAAACAAGGCGTCCTCTACTACACGTGGGTACAGCCAAATTACTTCAGAACATTGGGCGTTGCGATACTGCTTGGCGAAGGCTTCGCTGATGACAGGCAAAAGGGTGAGCACTCGGTCGTACTGAGCGAATCTGCCGCCCGACAACTCTGGCCCGGACGAAACCCGATCGGGCGCAGTTTGCGTCTGGGCACGGGCGAGCACTTTCACAACAAAGGTGACCTTCTTCCCGATGGGTCCACCTGGCAAGTGATCGGCGTGGCCAACGATACGCGCGGCGTTGAGTTGGATGGAAGCGACGCGGCGCAGCTTTACCTGCCGCTACCCGAAGATCGCGTTCAGGATTATCCCATCCTTCTGCGCACGCAGTCCGACCCAATGCTGTTGAGCCGTGCGATCGACGACGCCGTTGCATCGGTGGATGCCGACCTGATCGTATCGACTTCCACGCTGCAGGATATGCTTCGGCAGACTCCACCGTTTCTGGGCACGATGTTTGCGGCACTGGTTGCAAACACCATCGGTTTGTTCGGGCTAGTGCTGGCCGCAATGGGAATCTACGGCACGATCAGTTACATCGCCGTGCTCCGGACACGTGAAGTCGGAATACGCATGGCCATCGGCGCTCAGAAATGGGACATCCTTGGCCTCATGATGCGGGACAGCACTCGGCCGGTGCTCGCGGGGCTCGCTGTAGGAATGCTTCTAGCGGTTGGAGCGTCGTATCTGCTGCGCGCCGTCCTCTATGGAGTGCACCTTGTGGACAGCGTTTCGTTCCTCGGTGCATCCCTACTGTTTCTGATAATCGCGTTGCTGGCCACGCTGCCGGCGTCGAGTCGGGCAACGCGTGTGGATCCAATGGTTGCACTAAGGTACGAATGACCTCAGCTGTGAAAGGTCTGCAGCATGTGGCCGAATACGGAACGAAAACGAGGACTCAAGGCAGGACGTTCCGGGCGGATAGTCGGCAACTCTTACGTAGTCTGATCGTGGAAGAGTAGCGCGTTTATCGTTACCGATCCGATGAAACGGCGAACTTCCCACAACGGGACTGCTGGCCCGGGATGACTTCCGGTTGGCCCGCCACTCGCCTAGGTCGCTTCACAGCACCGGAATTGGCTCGCATACGCGGTTGTCCCGGAAGTGCAACTGCCCAAATGAAGACGCCAACAATCACTGGGAGATCGAACATGCGGTCTCCAATCCTAACGCTCGTCGCATTTGCGCCGCGGAGATGCTTATGGGCTAGACTGCGCCGGAGGCGGAGGTGCGGGGATGATGTAAAGGATCGTATGCGAGTTCCCTTAACACTTAGTTTTGCAAATCGCTCTCAGATTAAGCACCGGAACTCAGTTTTCCGTACAGGCAACAGCTTCCGTGGCGCCTGCCGGAAGTATGGGCGCATTAAACAGCGAATAGCCACCGGTTCCGGCCACGGTCGCGTCGCGGACGGCGGGACAACTGAACGTAACGGTCTCTGAATCCCCATCGACAATCGTGTTGGAGGCGGAGTTCAAGTAGGTGCAAGGGATGCCAACTCCAAGCATCTGACTCACCTCGCAAACGCGGAGCACCTGTTTCGATCCGCCGGTCTTGCAGCTCAGCTTGACTTTCGATGCTGCAGGACAGGAATAAACCTTGCTCGGAGGCGTGAAACCACAATCGCGGAGCGGCCCGACTTGGCCGCGGTCGCACGGATTATTGACGAAGCTGCCCGGTCCTTGTGACACCGAAACGTGTGCGACGTTGTTTGCTGCATAGTTCGGCGAGAAATTGCAGCGAATGCGTGAAATCGGATTCCCTTGAGCATCTGTGAGTGATGTCGGGTCGAATACCAGTGCCGACAGATTCGTTGGATCAACAGGCTGGTTATTTGCGTCGAGCGTCTGTCCTTCACAGAGAAACTGCTGCGGATTCAGCACATTGGTCAAGTCATGAGGCTGCGTGGTATCGACATTGGTGACATCGACCCATTGCCCGCTGATTCCGAACTGATATTCGTCGCCCCACCCCGAAGAAATTCCTTGGAAGTTGCAGGTCTGATAGGTACCTGCCAACGGCGTGGACTCATCGTTGTGATAGCGGTTCGTATCTTCAATACAGAAAGCTCGCTTGACGCCAGTTGCGGTGTTGTAAGCGAAATTGACATAGTAATTGAAGTCCCATTCCTGGTCGCAATTCCCGAATTCAAAGACGTTGCTGAGCAACCAAGGGTTGTTGGGATTCGTTAGGTCGCCAATGTGAATCGGCTTCGTACCATCATTCCGTGTATTTGCGGAAAAGGTCCAAAGCCTGCGCCAGCCGGGCTGAGAAATTGTGCCGTACTTAATGTCACAGGAATCCGGCGTAAAAAACCGGTAGTACACGCGGTTCTCGTCTACCAAAGCTTCTTCAATCGCGGCGAGGTCCGGCCCAGTGTTGTTGGTGAACTGGCCCTGACGGAAATCCGCGGCAATCTCCGGGTCATAGGCCACGCGCGTGAAATGCATGTTGGGCTGCTGCATGCCCACATGATTCGTGAGCGCTTGCGTACAGGACTCCTTCGGAAATTGCGTGACGTGACACGCCGAGGTCGCCGGTGTTTCCACCTGGCACGTCTGGTCGTAGAAATAATAGACGCTCTCTTCAAACACGCTGTTCGGCGGAAAGCCGAACTCGTCGAGGCACGCATACCCAGTTCGTTCCATCACCAACTCGGGATCCGCGGGCAGGTCAAACGGTTCGTCCCAGGTTCCGCCGACCGCGCTGAGCGCCGGCTCACTGGCCCCTGGAGAAGCGGGGTCGGTGACGATGTAGGTCTGAAAATGATAGGGAATAGCGACATAGTCGTGCGTGCCAATCTGCACACGACGCGGTTCGTCAGTGAATTCAAACCTCCAAGCTGCACGAGGCGGAAGGGGCAGATCGCCGCGCGCCGGCGGCGCAGTGTAGAAAAATTGGCGGAAAACGAGGCGATAATAGGTCAAGTTGACCTGCTCTGTGGCCCGCTTGACCCAAAAGTTCTTTTCTTGTGAAAAGACCCAAGCGGCCGCGGCTTCGCGCTGAGGGCCCGCTGGGATTTCGTCCAACTCGACCCCCACGGTGGTGTGCATGTCCATGCGAACAAGCGCGCCCGGCGGATTGGTGGATCCAGCCGTGGATTGCCCGCGGGCGCTCCAGGGCAGCAGGGCGAGCGCCGCCAAGCCGAGTGCGACACAAACAAGAATTTGCTTCCTCACCAACTCGGACATTTGAACCTCCTTCGCTTTGGACCGATATTCGCGATGCCAACGCCGCGAAGCGTTGCTAGTTCCTCCGGCGGCTTCGGGTGATGCAAAGTGACGAATGCCTCGCCAGCATCGATCATGCGCCTAACGATTCACTTCACCTGAAACGAGACGGTATGAACCGTTGGATCGCTGCCCGCGGTGAACCCAAGATTGTATGTACCAGTTCCCAGCCCCGTTGTTTTCAGGTTGAAGACGTACCCTCCCGCTACTCCCAGGGTTGGGTCGAAGCGGAAATTGTTGTCAGGATTGGAGTTTCCGGCGTCTTCAATCGTGTCCGTAGTGCTCGTCGAAACCTGCACGAGACTCACGGCCGTCACGACGATACTGGAACTGGAAACATCATTGCCGTTGCTATCGCACAAGGAGATCTTGATTGGAATCGTCGCTCCGCTCTTCACTGCGTGTGTGGGGTCGTAGAGCAGACAAATGTTATAAATCGCCGTCAAGGTCGTGTTTGCGGTGCTCGAATTGTTGTTGGGGTTGGGGTCGATTCCAGCAGCAGTGACAGAGGCGGTGTTACTCAGCACCGTGCCATTCGGTGACGGCGGAGCCGTCACAATCAGCGTGGCGCCAACCGAGCTTCCATTGGCCAACGAACTGAACGCGATTGTGGGCGCCGCCGCGGTGCCGCTGCAGGTTCCAAGCGGCGAGCTGCACGACACGAGAGTTGCACCCGGGGGAAGACTGTCTGTTACGACCACGGATGTGGCGTCTTGCGGACCGTTGTTTGTGACGGTCAGGTTATAAACGATATTCGACCCGGGCGCTGCTAATTGTGGACCAGTCTTCGTGATCGTAAGGTCTGATCCAACATTGAAGGTGTAAGCGTATACATTGGCAGGATTTTGGATTTGCCACATCACGCGCGCTTTCCCGTCCGGCGTAACCGAAATGTCGCTCAATCGAGAATCAGCGCCTGGAATCTGAGGAAAAACGCCAGCCGCCATCAGATCCGCTTGCACGTTGTAGAGAACATTGTTGGCAGTATCGTATATCGCGGTCTGATACGCCCCGTCGGTAGGGCCTTTCACTTCAAATGCGATGAATCCCGAGCTCACGGACGGGAAAATCAAACTTCCCGGCGCGTTCAACACTTGCTCTGTACCGCCCCCGACGGGCTGCCAAACCAGGTGATCGCCCGCGATGCCGTTGGTTAGGTAGTTGGCGCTGTAGGTGATGATGGTGCCATCAGTGTCGGGGTGGGTTTGATTTCCCTGCACTTCGGAAACAAGCTGCTGCGCTGTCCAACTCCCATTGAAAAGATTTGCGCCCCACGTGCTGCACTGGCTGGAACTCCTCGTGGCGCAGCGGAGGTAGACGACCACACTGCCATCAGGACTCACAGCCGGGGTCCGCTCCTCGACCTGGGGCACGGTCGCAGGGGTAAGAACTTGCGTCGATCCATTAGCTCGGTTGTAGGCAACGATTTTGGCATCGGAAAGAAGCGGACCGAAATCCGCATCCTGCCAGGCAATGGTTTGATCCCCAATGTTCGACTCGTCGCGGAGAGATTTCGCGAGGGGCGCGACCTCACTAGGCTGCCCGCCGCTGGACGCATCAAACTGCATGATGGCCTGTGTGCCATCCAGGAACACGCGAGTGAAAGTGATCGTCGAACCGCGGACGTCGCAGAGTAAGTCCTGAGTTTGCTGTTGTGGGATGGCGCTATCCACTTGTGTAGCCAGATTGAAGTAGTGGACACTGAACAACCCATTGCTTATCGAGTAGTTCGTGTAGCACACAAGATCGCCGCTTACATGAGGATCGACACTGCTCAACGGGCCATCATTGACTATGGTGAACTTTCCGGGCGGTGTCGGTCGTGGAACCGGAGTCACGCTATTCTGCGCCCAGGCCGGAAAAATGCCGCCAGTAAATGTCACTGTGATTCCCACAAACGTAAGAATCATTCGTCTCAAGACTTGCATCGCCTTCCTCCTTCTACGTTGCGTGCCGCTGCTATCAGCCCCAGGGTGAATCCCGTTCCTAAGGCAGTGTTACCTGCCTCGGCGGCAAGAGCCACAAAGCCGGCGGAGCAGGCGCTCCATTCGGGTCCGTGCCAGTCGCGAATCCGAGGACAAACAGCAGTTGCCTCATTCGATTTGAGCCCCGCCGCTGTAGGAGCCGGTGTAGTTCCTGCCGCCTTTGCCGCGCGCACCCGGAATCACGAATTGCTTGTAGTTTTCTGGCGTGCCGGCGCGGTCGTGATTCGATGCGGGATTGTCGTGGTCGGAGTCCATGGGCTTGACGCCGAGGGTGGAGTTGCCGGTGTCGAAGGAGGAGTAGGCAGCGGCGGCCCAGCGCCAACCGATATCGATGTCCGCGACGTCGCTAGCGAAAGTACCGCAAACGGTTACGGGTTCAACGTCGGCGGGGAGCCCGCCAGGAGGAACGGCCCAAGACATGCCCGTGAGGAACGCGTTGTCGTCGAGGTCCCAAGGGATGGTAGTGATCCAGACATTGTTGACAGAGTCGAAGGAGGTGGAGGCCACGCTGACGCTCGGATCAATGACGATATGCGCGTCCGGCATGGATTGATTCACGGAGATCAAATTCCCATTTGCGTCTTTGTACTGGAACTGGAAGCTGGAGTTGAAGAAGGAAATGTTGACTTTTTGCGTGGGCCCATCCAAGTCTCGGACTTTGAAAATGCTATTGAACCAGATGGAGTTGCCGCCAGCGACGGCGACGTTGCGGAAGTCCGACTTGATGCAAGCATTTTGACTCTTGAGCGCGGCGATCACGATCAGATCGGCGGTGGCGCTGCTGGACGCAAGGTTCGGGCTGCCTGCAAAGTTCGCAGTAAGCGTACGGCCGTTGGGCTCAACCGAGGTTACCGCGATCGTGCAGCTTGCGATTCCGGGTGTCGCGCTTGGTACGGGAGTGCAAACGCCGCTGTTGGAAAGGATGTCACTAACGATGGGTGATGTCACAGTGATCGGCGCAAGGACGCTGGGATCAATGGGGATCACCATGCCTGGCGCGGTCAAGGTAATCGTGGCGGTGGTGGACTGGCCCACGGGGATCGAGGCGGAGGCAAACGCAACGGTCAGCGAGGTCGTGTCTGGTGTAACGGCAAGTGAGCCATTCACGAGTTGGATCGCGTAATTGCCGAGAACACTCGGGGCTCCTACCGCTGCGGGTACGACGGCATATGTTCCCACAGGGCTAGCGGGAGAGGCCAAACTGGCAAGTGTAGCCGTGATAGAGTCACCGTTGAGCAACCCACTGATCGCGCCAGTGAATACTGGATTGTTTGAACCGTAGGGCCGCGTGGCATCGTTCGCCGCAACCGTCAGCGGCGCAGGGGTAATGGTCAACGCGCCGGACACGTAGGTGATCGAGTAGTTGGCGGAGCTGAGTCCAGAACAATTGATCGGATACGCGCCCACGGAAGTAGCGGCGGTTGCGGAGGTGGTGCACGCCAGAGTGCCTCCAAGCGAAGCGGCTGTGTCACCATTCACAAAGCCCGCAAATGTGGCTGTGAATCGTGGATTCGGCAAGGCGTACCGCCGTGTTGCGCTGGTGGCCGTAACTATCAATGAATCGGGAGTGACGGTCAGTGTCCCAGGTACGAAGGTGATAGCGTAGTTGCTGGAAGTTAGGCCGGAACACATTATTGGATATGACCCTACGGAGCTGCCGGCGGTAGCTGCAGTGGCACAAGTCAGTGTGCCTGTTAGAGCAGCCGTGGGGCTCCCGGCGGGAAGTCCGCTGTAGGAGACGCTGAACGGTGGATTGGGCTGGCTGTACTCGCGGGTCGCATTGTTCGCGGCAATGGTCAGAGGAACGGCCGCAATGGTTAGTTGGGAGGAAGCGCTGCTGGGCGAGAAGTTGGGCGTTCCGCTGTAGCTCACCTCGATTGGATAGCTGGCAACGGGCGTTCCTCCCGGAATCGTGAAGTTTGCTGTAGCACTACTCTGCACGGATGTCACGCTAACGGGATTGCCAACACCAAGTACTTTAAACACTACCGTACCTTCGTTTACGGAGGCGCTCGGGCTGGTGACCGTTACACTGAGTGTCACGGTCTGGTCGGTGGGACTGTAATTGGTACTTACGTTCACCGCTATCATGCTTGTAGACGCGGCCGACGAATTGGGCGTGGTCATGTACGTGAACAGGCGCTGGTACATGCTCAGCAAGTTGGATGGGGCTTCCGTTGGGGTCGGATTGGCTTGATAAAAAGCGTTTAAGGCGTCGCGCGCCTGGAAGAACCCTACCCCAGGATAGCCTTGTAATTCGAGCAGGTTTGCGGAAGCGGAAAGGGCGGCGGAATCGTTGGGATTCGAATTCAAGTACTGCTGCACAGTTGTGAGCGCGCTATCGAGATTTCCAGAGTTGGTCTGGAATTGAGAGATAACGAGCGCCTTCTCAAGCTGTTGTTCCTGGGTGGGCGACGAAGGCTCTGGTCCAATCTGAACGGTTACCGGCGAACTTGCAGCAACGCCGTTCCACCCCGTCGAGTTAGCGACTTGGAGCGTGGCGGTGAGCTGGTACGTATCCGAAGGCAGAGTCAACGTATCAGCAGGAGACACTTGCCAGACGGCCCTGACGTAGCTGCTGCGCTGCAGAGTAAGCGAAGGAGACGCCGGTGAGCCCACTAATTTCAACGGCCACTGGAAGGAAGAGCCGGAACTCGAGACGGCAGTAAACTGGATGGCATCCGTCCAGTTGCCAGTCTGTGGAGCGATAACAAGCGGCGTGGCGCTAGCCCCTTGAAGCCGGGTCGAGTTCAGAATGCTGAGGCTTACGATGAGTGGCCAGCCCTGGTAGACCGTCGCATTGTTCGAACCATTTGCGGAAATCGAGATTTCCGGCGCGGCTACGGCCGGCGGTTGCTGCGCAAAACCGCCAAGCGGAAAGATGGGAAACGCGAGAAAGAGGAGTAATCGTTTCATACGGCCTCAATCCGGAACAAATGGATAGTTTTTGTTGTCGCTGACGCATACCCAGAATTGGCATCCGCCGCGGCCCGGCGCAGCGTCAAAATAGCGCGGCTGTGGTTTCCTGTTAGGGTCGTTAACCCCAGTACCGACCGCGGCATCGCAAAGCATGGTGCCTAACGGCTCAGTTCCCGCGGGAACAAGATAGTAGGTGCTGCTGTTCGCCACTGATGGATAGGTTTGGGCAAAGAAGTAGCGCATCACGCACTGATCGTTCCCGCTGTGCTCTGCTTGCGGACTGCCCACGTAAAGTACCTGGAAATTAGACTTCGTGATTGAGTTGATGAGCTGAATGTAGTTATCACACGCTAGTACCACGGATGCGGGGTATAGAGCCGGCGCAGCTTCGACGGCTTTGCAGGAGTTGTAGTCCTCTTCAATTTTTTCCCATTCGGTCGTTGCGGCGTCGGGCCCTCCTTGCTCTGGAAGAAGCTGGACGGGTACGTATTGTTGTTGCGTTTTGTCGAATACGAAGTACGCGGGCTGCCCGGTTGGGTTTTCTGGGTCATCTGGTCGGCGAAAATAGAAAGCTTTAAAGCCCGCATCGTGGTCCCCGTGATGGTCTACGCCTACGGAGTGTAACAATTCATGAGCGATCCCGACGTCATACTGAAAGAAGGCATCTGAGGCGGTAATGACACCGCCATGGTTGTTGCCCAGCCTAAGCGTTCCGGGCGCGTCTCGAGGTTGCATGGCAATGCCATCGGTGATTCCCGGTTTAGCATGGAAGCCTTTGACAGTTAGGATTGTAAGGCCGCCATCCATCCGGCTTTCCTCCGGGTCGCCAGGAGTCGTGTATTGCGTAACGATGGTTACTCCATGCTGGTCGGTAACATGTGCGCCCTGAGAGAAGTTGAAGTTTATGAGGATGGAGCCAAGCGTGCCGTTTGCGTGGTCTATTTTCGTTTCGATTTTCTTGATGTCTTTATGAACGGCGAGTCCCGTGAGTTCTGTGAAGAGGAAGATACCGGGTTCCGCGTCCGCGCCGATTAGGTTTTCAACAAAAAAGTCCTTTTTGCCCGGATCACCTTCAATGTGTTTGCCATTTTCCATGAAGCCGCGATATTCCTCGTAGAGCGTGAAACCGTCGCCAACGCAGCCGGGATACCCGGAAGGGTTGGGCTCGGAATCATCATCGTCAGGAGTGCTTAGAGCGACGTTGTGCAGTGTTTTCCAGATGTCGGCGACGTGGGAGCCTGGCTGACGCTTCGGTATCAAAATGTTTGTAGTGTTGGAATCGTCCTGCAGGTGACCTGTAATGGTCTGGCCGCCTAACGTCGCAGTCACATTCAGTGTGGCCCAGCCGCCCCAGTCGTGCGGAGAAACAAAGGCATTTGTGTCTGTCAGCGGTACTCCATTGATGGGAACGAGTGTCGCCGTCATGCCATCCGGGCCGACGGTGGCAAGGGGATTGAATGCTGCGTCGAAAGTTAAGTCGGGATCGCTGGTAGCGGATCCCGCCGGAGGCCAGTTTAGGGTCACGCCCGGCTCCGTGGAGTCTTCCACAAGTGAAAAAACAAGCTTGTCGGGATAAGCAGTCTGCCCGGTAGATTTGTCAACCAGCTGCGTGTCAATTTCCAGGGTATTGGGTTGACCTGTAGAAGGATCGACACCGGTATCTTTCTCGGTTCTACCCGCGGTGGGTCGCCATTTCGCATAGGCTGGAATGCTGACAATAAGGTCGAGATTCGGCGGTATCGGAGTAAGGTTCCATGTCAGCGTCCAGTTCGCTGTGAGTCCACCTAGCCCACCCGGGGTTGCTTGAAACGTAGTGGAGCCTGTGATTGGGCCGACAGTCGTGGGAAGAGGCACAGTTAGGAAATTCCCCTGAGCGGGAACCGCGGTGGTCATGATTGGTCCCCAAGGTGTCTGCACTTGCTGCGTTGAAACTACCCCGGCATCGGTAGCAGTTTGCGTCGCGTTCACGAACCCGGTGTCAGCACCGAACAAAGAGCCGGTATTCAGTCGCAGGGTGCCGTTTAAGGGATTGGCTTGAAGTGCCGGACCACTTAGGGGATTGGAAGTAGGGGGAGCGAGAAGATTTTGGCCGCCAGAGACGGCGATTTCTGTCGTTTGGGTTGTGCCTGCTGAGGGATCGGTGTATGTGGAAATTTCGTCGAGGTTAGCGAGAATCGCAGATGTTCCGATCCAAAAGCCCGAATAGCATGTTCCTCCGCCGGGCAACGGCAAGCCGAACGCAGTCATGTCGACCGTGCCATTTATGTTCTCCCTGACGGAATTGACAGTAGTGGCCCCAAGACCATCGTCGATGGTTTGGGACCCGCTGCCGGTGAGCTGAAAGGAGCCAGTGATACGCTGAAAAGCCGCCCAGCCAGTGTTGCATCCCACGGGAGTCTGACCGGCAGCGCCCGGGGCCATCGTGAGCCACGTTCCGAGCAGGAGTAGAAACGGCGCAAATCGCGCAATTTTCCTTATAAGGTATTTCACCGCAACGAGCCGGTAATTGCGTCTCATATCAACCGCGTCTCCAAATCCCCGCTTCTTTCTGGCGGTGGCTTCGGACATAAACTTGTCCTGAGGGTCGGATAGCCCTTCGGGCTCGCGTCGAGAGGCCCGAATTCGCTGCCCTTTGTTATTTACATAAGCGAAATTCGCAGATGGAATGGACCAGGGAACGAAGGAGGACCCGGAGGTGTTCTGGAGTAGCTCATTCCCAAGCATCCCTGTCTGGTGAAAACTGGTTCCGTTTGACCTGGTTCGCTGACGGTTTTCGCTTATTAGACCAGGGAAAAGAGCGTAATGGGACTGATCGTCCTAGTCGCTACATGGCGCATAGCAGAATCCGCACCCCCGACGGCTCTATCCATCCCTCCACGGCAATGGGAATTGACTTCGCGCGACCCTTACTCTAGGTTGTTGAGCAAGTGGGAAGTCCCCAGCGTAACCGAGGGTGTGCACGTGTCCGAATCGTCGCCCCAGCCTGTTAGCGCCCTCTTGGTCAAATGGCGCGCCGGTGATCCGGAAGCGCTCCAAGCCCTTATCCCCCTGGTTTATCAAGAGCTGCGCCGTATCGCTCAGCATCACTTACAACAGGAACGTCCGGACCATACTCTCCAAAGTACTGCTCTGGTTCACGAGGCGTATCTCCGGCTCATGAAGCAGGAGCCCGCCGAAGTTGCGAACCGCGGTCACTTTCTGGCCATAGCGTCTCAGTTGATGCGGCAGATCCTGGTCGATCACGCGCGCGGACATCGCGCCGCCAAACGCGGCGGCGGTCTCAAGTTGGAACTCAAAGACGCAATAGGCGCTCAGAACCCACAAAACATGGACCTTGTCGTCCTGGATGATGCGCTCAACGAGCTCGCCAAACTGGACCCTCAACAAACGCGGATCGTCGAGCTGCGATTTTTTGGCGGTCTGTCGATTGAGGAGACTGCGGAGATTGTTGGCGTATCGCCCACCACTGTGAAACGAGAATGGGCCACGGCGCGCGCCTGGTTACGCCGCGAGGTCCGAAGGGCCGAAACTCAATGACTCCCGAAGAATGGCACAAGGTCAAGGGAGTCCTGCAGACAGCGCTTGAGTTAGATCCGCAGGCTCGCGAAACATTTCTCGATTCTGCGTGCGCCGGCCATGAATCCATGCGCAGCGAGGTCGAGTCGCTCTTAACGTCACATGAGCAAGACGACGCCTTTCTCGAGCAGCCTGCTGCAGTGCAAGCAGCCGACCTTATGGCTAGTACGCCAGGCGTGTGGACAGGACGACGCTTGGGTCACTACGAGTTACTGGAACAGATCGGGGAAGGCGGCATGGGCGCGGTGTATCGTGCCGCGCGTGCCGATGGATTGTACGACAAGCAAGTGGCCATCAAGCTCATTCGGAGCGGCCTAAGCACCGATTTTTTCGTCGTGCGATTCAAAAATGAATGCCATATTCTCGCAGGCCTGGAGCATCCCAATATCGCTAGGCTGTTGGATGGCGGAGTCACGGAAGAGGGACTGCCCTACGTGGCGTTGGAATTTGTTGCAGGTATGCCGATCGATGAATACTGCGCCCGCCATGGCCTTTCGACCGCTGACCGATTGAACCTCTTTCGAACCGTTTGTTCAGCCGTACAGTACGCACATCAAAATCTCGTAGTGCACCGCGACTTGAAGCCCGGAAATATTCTTGTCACAGAAGATGGGGTTCCCAAGCTGCTCGATTTCGGCATCGCCAAAATTGTGGACCCCGAGCAGGAAGGGACTGAAGAAGATCGCACACTCACGGTGATGCGCATCATGACGCCGGATTTTGCCAGTCCCGAGCAGGTTCGGGGTAACCCTGTTACGACTGTAAGTGACGTATATTCGCTAGGCGTGATTCTCTACTTGCTTCTTACTGGTCGGCGCCCCTATCACGTTTCCAGCACTGCCCCTCACGAGATCATCAAAGCGATTTGCGACACGGATCCGGAAAAACCAAGTACCGCCGTGACGCGCTTCGAAAAAAGCAATGACTCCAACGACGTCGTCTCCCCTGTCAAGGTGCGGGAGCAAAAGGGCCCGGACCCAAAACGTGAGAAGCTCCGCCACGTCCTAAGCGGAGATTTGGACAACATTGTGCTCAAGGCGTTGAAAAAAGAACCCGAGAGGCGATATGCAACGGTTGAGCAATTCTCGGAGGATGTTCGCCGTCATCTGGAACATTTGCCAGTCATTGCCCGCAAAGACACGCCCGGCTACCGAGCCTCGAAATTCGTGATGCGCCACAAAGCAAGTGTTGGGGCTACCGTGGCAGTTGCCTTTACGCTGATCGCAGCATTGCTGATCACTCTCCGCGAAGCCCGTATCGCTCGGCGGCGGTTCAACGATGTCCGCAGCCTAGCTAATTCGCTGATCTTCGACGTCCACGACTCTATTAAGGACCTTCCAGGCTCTACGCCAGCGAGAAAATTGATCGTTGATCGAGCGCTTCAGTATCTCAATGCCTTGGCTCAAGAGTCTGGCAACGATCTCGCTTTGCAGCGGGAATTGGCAACGGCATACGAACGCGTTGGGCTAGTACAAGGCCATTATTTGCAGAACAGCTTAGGAGACACCCAAGGCAGCCTCGTCAGCTACCAGAAGGCACTCGCGATTCGGGAGCTCGTTCGCGCGAAATCGAGCGACCGGAACGACCAACTCGCTTTAGCCCAAAGTTATCGCTTGGTCTCGAACCAACAATGGGCGCTTGGAGTCTATGCGGATGCGGTTCAAAGTATTGCCTCCGCTGTTGCGATCTCGGAAGCTCTGAACAACGCGCACCCCAAGGACCTGAAGATTCTGAAAGAGCTTGGATTTGACTATGAGATCGCCGGCCAGAATCTAGAGCACGGCTCCGTAGGCGGTGGCGGCGATCCCGCGAGGTCTGAAGATAGTTATCGCAAAGCCATTACCATCGATGAAATCATGCTCGCCCTTAGTCCGGACGACTTTGATGTTCAGCACGCCTACGCGACCGATCTCGTCCATCTTGGCGGCATTCTGACTTATCACGAAAAGGACCTTAATGCCGCCCTCGCGTGCTTCAAGAAAGAGTTGGAAATTGACCAAAAGCTGCGGGAGCGCTTCGCGGACACTCGCTATGCCCGCGGCGTCGCTGTTGCCTATAGTCATCTTGGACAAGCCTATGACAGACTAGGTGATACTCAGCAGTCGCTCGAAAACTTCGCGCAAGGGCTGGAGGTTTCCAGGGAACTGGCTCTTGCGGACCCCCAAAACACTCTCTTTCAGCAAGGTCTCGCCATCGCTTACGCCAATACTGCGAACGAGTTGAGCAAACTGGGCCGCGATCCTCAAAGCGTGGACTACATCGAGAAGAGCGATCAAATCATGCGTGCCCTTGTGGCTTCAGCCCCGGAGAACAAGCAGCAACAGGGCTATTTCGCGGCTATTGTCTCCACGAATGGAATTACCTTCGGCAACCTGGGCAAGCTCGAGGCGGCGCTCAAAGATCTCAATGAGGCTCGCGCGTCTTTTGAGTCCCTAGGGAAGACAGATTCGCATGATCATGGAATCCCGGTACGCGCCCTAAGTTGCACGGAAAAAATGGGTGAAGCGGCCTCGCGAGCAGGCAATTCGAAACTCGCCGCAGACTATTTTCATCAGGTTCTGAAAGAAGTTGAACCTGAGCTTGCGAAGCAGAATGCTGATGCCAGTGTGCCGTACCTGGCGGCGGACTCCTATTCGGGCCTAGGCGACCTTGAATTGCGCAGAGCTCGCCAATCTCGTGGAAACGCAGCGACTCAAAAAGCTAGGTGGACACAGGCTCGCGCTTGGTATCTCAAGAGCATGCAAGCTTGGCGCCGCGTCGATCATCCCCTCCCTGTGGCACCCTCCGGCTTCGACGCCGGTGATCCCGCCAAAGTCGAGGCGAAATTGCAATTGTGCGAAGCCGCTCTGACAAAGCTCGGCGCGCAGCCTCAGTAAAAACACCTCTGCGCCTAGTTGGTCATTTTGGAAGCAGTATGTTTCGAAACTCGTCGAGCTGCGGCAGCGCGCGATTGATAGGCAGTTGGTGTTCGCGAAAGCATTTTGACATGGCTGGCCCCTGAGACAGCGATGACTGCTGGCGAGGCGTGGGCTACTCGGAAGTTGGCCAGAAACGGGGTTCGAGGAAGTTGACCGAGTTAGTTTCTGCGCAGAGGGTCAAAGGTGAAGTGCGATTCCTCTTACTCTTTTCAGTTCAATGAGATGGCGCGCCCGGCAGGACTCGAACCTGCGGCATTCTGTCTAGAAGACAGGCGCTCCATCCCGTTGGTCCGCTTGGTAGCCGAATCTCCACCTGGATGGAAGCAACCGCGAGTCGCGGAACAGCTCACCCCAGCGGCTCGCTTAGCTATGTGGATCAGGACTACGCCGGATTACATTTGAAGCTTGTGGGCCTTTAGGACCTTGGACAATTTCGAATTCGACGATGTCCCCTTCGTTCAGCATCTTGTATCCGTCGCTTACGATTGCTGTGTAATGGACAAATACATCTGGACCGTCATCGCGTCCGATGAATCCGAATCCTTTCGAATTATTGAACCATTTGACTCGGCCTTGCACTAACATCCTCTCTACCCACGCAGTTCGCCACCGCCGATCAAGTTTTCAGGCCCTCGCCATTGAGTCATTCTCTGCACCAACGGTAGCGACTCGCTATCTAGTCCAGCAGCCTGGCAATGACGAGATTAACTTCGAATTCGGAATCTACGGAGCTTTTGGGATCTCGGAAGCAGAATCGAGCGATTTCTTCATCCTCCGCCGAGACGATTGCTCCAAACTCATGGATGGACACCAAATTTGCTGTTTGACCTGCAGTGAGAACCGACCGACCACTATGAGGATTCCTGATCTTTCCTGCCCATTGAGCATGCCAAGGACTTCCCTTGCAGACGGCATAACAGACGAGCGTGGATTCGCTGGCCAAACTCGCAAGAGTTTTGTCAGCTTCTTTCAAGGTGATATACCTGGACACGGTTCTTGACCTGATTGGCATTGGGAGTTCCGGTTGAGGTGGTCTGGCTCCGGGGAACAAGCGGGCGGATAACATATCGGACGCAAACCGCTCCTCCCGATTGCTCCCGCTGCTTCGGGCGAAGCGAAAAATCGTAGCAAGTGCGCGGCAATCTCGGGTTGATGCGCGCCAACTATGACTCCCCCTGAAAACACGGTGACCCTTTGAACCGCTGCCGGTAATGGTCCGACGACGTCGATCCCAGAAATCGGGAGCAACTCACTCATTTGCTGAAATCCGATCTCCGCGTCGCCACGTGCGATCACCGTCCCGACCATCTCGCTCTCGATTCGTTTGCACTTACTCCGTATCTTGTCGGCAATGCCAAGGCGCGGGAACAGCTCGGTGGACAGATACACGCCGCTGGCACTATCCGAGTAGGCGATCGAGTTTGCACTCACGAGGGTACGTTTGAGTGCCTCCACTGTGCTAATGTCTGGCTTCGCCGCCCCGGCACGCACGGCCATGCCGATAATCGATTCTGCAAGGTCCACTCGGCTTCCCGGAACGACTTTGCCTTGCTTCACCAATTCAGCCAGAGCGGGACTTGATAGAATTACTAGATCTGCCGGCTCACCTCTTTGGAGGCGGTTGGGTATCGAATCCGTTGCGTTGCCCATTGACGCTCCATATGCCGTAACGATCTTGTGTCCGGTCCTCCGCTCGAATTCCGGAACTAGCTCGCGATAGGCGGCAGTGAATCCGCCCGAGGTCATCACCTTCAGTTCGGTGCCCGTTGTCTGCGGAGGGATAAGGAGGAGGCTAGTGATGAATGACGCTGCCACTTGCAAGGTAATCGATTTGCTTCTCATATAAACATGTCACCTCACGGGAGTTTGGCGTCTCACCCTGTATGTCCGATCTGTGCAGCGACCGGAGATTCCATGATTTCTACCTGCTTGTTCCAAGACAAAACCACGCCAACGAGGCTAATTACGGCCGCGAAAAGAAGCCACAACGAAGGAGCGGCCTTGCTGCCAGTGTATTCGATGAGGAAGGTGCAGACTGCCGGTGTAAAGCCACCGAATAGCGCAGTCGCCAGACTGTAGGCGAGCGCAAAGCCCGACGTACGGATCTTGCCGGGCATGATCTCCGCCAGGAAAGGAATCATCGCGCCGTTATAAATACCGTAGAGGCATGAAAACCAGAGTTCGACGATCAATAGCTTTGTAAAGCTTGGATGGGCCGCGAGCCAGGACATGGATGCGTGCACAGTGGCCAGCGCGAGAACGGGCATGAGGAGTAGGAAATGCCGACGGCCGATTCGATCCGTGATTGCGCCGCTGATAGGCAACCACACAAAATTGGAAACTCCGACACATAGGGTCACTAGAAAAGTGCTCGCCGCATCTAAGCGCAGGGCGTTCTGGCCAAAGGTTGGGGTGTACGCCGTGATCAGATAAAAAAACGTGGTCGTGAACACGCAAACGGTAACGCCAATGACTACGATGCGCCAGTTCCCTGCAAGGATCCGGAACAAGTCGATGGCCTGTTGGGGATGTCGTGCCTGTCGAAACGCCGGCGTTTCTTCCAACGATCGGCGTAACCAAAAAATGACAGGGATGATCAGACAACCGATGAGGAAGGGGACTCGCCATCCCCATGAACTCATCTGGGCACTGCTCAAGGTCCGTGTAAGCACCAATCCTGTAGCAGCGGTGAAAACGGCGGCGGCTTGCTGACTCGCCGACTGCCAGGAGCAATAAAACCCGCGGTTTCCTTCGCTGGCAATCTCTGCCAGATAGATGGAAACGCCGCCCACTTCCACTCCGGCCGACAAACCCTGCAACAAGCGGCCGATGACAACAACGACCGGTGCGGCAATGCCGATTGCGGAATACGACGGAGTCACCGCAATTGTGAACGTGCCGACCGCCATCAACCCGAGCGTCAGCAGGAGACCCTTCCGTCTACCATTTCGGTCCATATAGGCCCCGAGAACTACGGCACCCACAGGCCGCATTAGGTAGCCGGCCCCAAAGGTGACTAGAGAAAGCATTAAGGAGGCAAAATTACTGGATGCAGGAAAAAAGGTGCGCCCAATATAAACAGCGTAATATCCATAGACGATGAAGTCATACATTTCCAGGAAATTACCGCTGGTAACGCGGATCACGGCGCGGACTTGCTCTCTTCGTTCTCGTCCTCTAAGCATCGCGGCTTTCCTAAGCTTTTGTTGTTATCTTCGGTTCGACAGTCCAAGACATCCCTGCCTCCATCACCACATAAGCTTGAAGCGCAAATGGGGCTGTCGAGAAGGTGTGGTCATGGAAACGCTCAAGCGGCACGGGGTTCCCGCCCTTGTCGAAGATGGAGTGGCGATCGAGCGGAGGCGTGAATTCGCGGGATTGAACATGTTGAAGGCCTCCACTCGAAACTGAATATTGAGGTGCTCCGAGATTTTCCTTACTCAGCTATCGCCAACCTCTGCATTCTGGCGAACTATTCAATCGCAACGAACACCATGTTTTGTGGGCAGGGCACTTCGAGCACCTGACCGGTTGAAGACAAACGGCCAACTTTGGGATCGACGCGAAAAACAACAACGTTGTTCGAATTCTCATTGGCTACGAAGAGGTATGAGCCCGTTGGGTCGAATTGAAAGTTGCCAGGCGCCTTCCCTTGGGTAGGGACGTTCTCAACCGGTCGGAGCGTACCTTTTTTGGGTTCGATGGCGAAGACTGCGATGCTGTCGTGACCTCGGTTCGAGGCGTAAAGAAACTTACCTGAGGGATACACTTTAATCTCAGCGGAAGCGTTTTTGTCCTTAAAGTCTTTCGGAAGCGTCGAGATCGTCTGCAACTCGTGCAAGCCCCCATCAGCCGCGTTGTATGAGAAAACGGTGACGGTGCCTGCCGTTTCGTTCATTGAATACACATGCTTGCCGCTAGGATCAAAGGCAATGTGGCGCGGCCCACCTCCAGGGGCTACGCTAAAAAATGGGATATCATTCTGCGCAAGCGACCCGCGCGCTTGGTCAAAACGGTAGACGAATAACTTGTCCAGCCCGAGGGCTGTTACAAGCGCGAAGCGGTTGTCGGGTGACAGGTCGATCGAATGCGGGAACGCCCCTTTTGGGCGTTCCGGATGATTGACACTCGACTCGCTGTACTGCACAAAGGCAGACGCCTCACCCAGGCGACCGTCATCAAGCAGGGGAAACGCAGCAACCGTGTCACCGATGTAATTCGCAATCAGGGCATATCTTCCCGTCTTGTCCAACATCACGTAGACGGGATTGGCGCCACGGGACGAAACTTGATTCAAGAGAGTGAGCTCGCCTGTGGTCCGATCCATAGCGAATGCAGTCACAGCACTCGTATCGTAGTCCGCCGTCTGATTCACTGCATAAAGGAACCGTCGGCTCGGATGAACCGCCAAGAACGCCGGGTTCATGACTTTGACCAAGCCGAGAGAGGTCAGCTGGCCAGTCCCGGCCTTGAACCGGTAAACGTAAATGCCTTTGCTGTCGGTCCTCTCTGACTTAGATGAACCAATGTAAATGAAAAACTCGTCATTAGCCGAAACCTTCCTAGGGCCAGCAAGACTGGAGACCGGCAGCGCCAAGGCTGACAACAGTAGAATGAGCACCGAGAGGCGGCGAATGGTCTTCATGTCGAATGGGATTCGTGCGCCTACGCGAGCAGCGAGGATAGTGGCAACCGTTCTAAGGTGCATATGGCGGAATCTCCACACACGTTTCATTCTCGATCACTGAACCTGAAAGACTAGAATTTCTGCGGGCCGGAGACCTGTATTGGGCGAAAGAACAAAGAATCGAGACAGCTCGGGGACCAGCAGGCCTGTTCTCGCCAAGAGGGCTGTTTCAGGTTTCCCAAGCAGAACGTAGGAATCGGCGGCACGCTCTTGATAGACATAAACCTCGGCGGTACTGCAGGTCGCATAGATGCGTCCGTTTCGCGGATCGAATACCAGATAATCCGCCAATCCACCGATCGGCAATGCGGTGATCTCTTTGCCCGTTTCTGTATCCAGGACGACAATATCGCCATGCAATTGACCGCTTCGCGTGGCGACAAACAGACGATGGTGGGCCTCATCAACGGCTGTAGCCACCGGCGTTCCCTTGCTCACGGGCCATGTGTCCAGAACGATGCCCTCGACCCGATTCACGACCGCAACCTGCTTTTTATCCATGAGAGCGATGTAAAGGCGCGGCCCGGCTTGGTCGATCTGCATATCCTCAAGCGTTCCTGCCGGGACCTTAATGTCCCTGACGCGCTCGCCCGTTGTGCTGTCCAGAACGGTAAGAAACGAGTAATCCGCGCCTGTGACCTTCCCTCCATTCACGAGGTAAAGCCGTTTCGTAGCCGGGTCATAACCCATGGAGTCTGTACGCTTAAGGAGCTTGACCTCATGGATGAGTTTGTAATTGCCGCCGTCGAAGGTTTTCAATCCCGGCCCAGCGGGATCGTCGTCTGATACATAGATCCTGTCGAGGTCGCCCCTGTACACCACTGCATGAGGGCTTGCCACCGGGATTTTGTGGATGACCTTGCCCGTTTCGAGATCAATGACGGCTACCTCGTGCCCCTCGCCCGTCGTGGCGAACAGCCGATGCCCCTTCAAGTCAATGCCCAGATGATCGGTGTGATGGCCCTCCGCTACATCTGGTATTTCGATGGTTTGAATCAGGGTGAGGGGCTCGCTGTTCTGTGCTTGTCCGAACGCACTAGCCATAACTACTGCAACCAACGGGAAGAATGTCTTCATATCGCTTTTCTCCAGTAATGATTGCTAGCGTTCTGCATCTACGAGCCTCCCTAGAAAAACCCTAAATCGTCACGAGCTAGAGTCGGCACATCACCATATGATTTTCAGAGCTACCTGAAGTTGCCGGGAGGGCGTGACCGTGGAAACAAGAACTCCTCCCGTCCCGGCGACAGTCCCGGTCGATGTTAGAACGATGGAGTTGCCGTCATTGGGATTAGGCGCCTGGAAATTGGCCCGATTGAATACGTTGAACATCTCAACTCTAAATTGAACATTGAAGGTCTCGGAGATTTTCGAAACGTAAGTGTTCTTGATCAGCGCTGCGTCGAAATCTTCGAGGCCCGGACCAATAACGCTATTGCGCCCGACGTTGCCGAAGAGGTTCATACAAGTGTTTGCTATCGCGACAGCCGCCGCCGCAGGCACGCATGGGAAAGGCAGGGATCCGATCAGGTTGCTTGGGACCACCGGAGGAGTAAAACAGTTCACCTTGATGTACTGATTGGCATTTCCCGGATTGACAGGATTATCGCAGCCGCCTCCCATCAATCGGTCTGGGCGACTGGCGGGAGTGTTCGACCCCAAAGGAGTCCCGCCAATGCCCGGGGTGAACGGAGAGCCGCTGCTGGCAGAAAATATTCCGTTAAGCTCCCATCCTCCCAAAATGTGGGATACAAGGCGAGAAGATGATTGCAGGCTTGGCAGCATCCAGACGGCGTTTCCGACAAAAATCTGCCGAATGTCGAAATCGCAAAGACCACGTCTATACGCGTTTGGGAAGAGAGACAGCTCTCCCGAGACCGTGCCGGACGCACCAGAGTTAAGAAAATTATCAATGGCACCCGCAGAGCCGTAATCGATGCACTTCGAAAAAGTATAAGACGTTTGGAATTGGATGCCCCTACCCATCCGCTTGATCATCTGGGCCTCAAGTGCGTTGTAGTGCGCTGAAGTGTCGAATGTGGTTCCGCGGATGGACCCCACCGAGGGGTTTAGTCGCGTGCCTTTGCCGCCTGACCACATCAGACCAGCGGCGCTTGGCGTCCCTAGAACCTCGTTTACACCCCCGTCGAACGGATTCCGCACAGTGTGCTGGCCCACATAGCCCACCGTGACCGTGGTATTCCGAGCAATCTCTCGCTGGATGTTGAAGTTCCAGTTCATGGAGTAGGTCCTGCCGGTGTTCTGTTGGATATACCTCACCGCCGTATTGGCCAGCGTCGGCGTTGCAAGTCCAACCAATCCGTTCGGGAATGCGCCCGTGGGAATCGGCGGATTCACCGAGAGCGTCAGCTCGAACGGGAACACCTGCGAGTTTCCCTGCGTGTAAATCCAAGGAAGGAAGTCCACGTCGAATATGCCAAAGCCGCCGCGGATGGCTGTCTTGCCGTTATGAAACGGATCATAAGAGAAGCCCACGCGGGGTGCGAAGTTTTTGTTGCTGTAGTTATTCGCCCACAGAGTTGAGGTTGGAGTCGGGACACCGGTGAATAAATTTGTCAACACCTGCCACCGGCCGTGCTCCTCAGAGGGCATGCTCGACGGCTCGTAACGTAGTCCAAGGTTTAAGGTGAGATTCGGCCGAACTCGCCAGTCGTCTTGCACATACACCCCGAAAAGATTCTGAAGAGTGCCTGTGGGTGTCGGAGGTATAGTCACCGTACCGGGAAAGCTGGCGGAACTGGGCTGGTTGAGGAGGAAGCCCTGCAGCGAGGGGAATGCCACCTGTCCGTTTGGTCTGTTTTCACCGAAAAGGTTGTATCGAAAGTGTTCGAGTGCGAAACCAAATTTCAGGGAGTGAACGCCTCGGCTCCAAAAGGCGTCGTCATAGAACTGCACGCTATCCTGATGGTGATTGAAAAGCGAATTCGCGCCCAGACCTCCTGGCATAAGTGTCAGCCCCGAAATGCTTACGGTCGGCGCGCCTCCCCCGGCGATGACTCCGAATGACGTATCGCTGGCTAGGGGATTGATCGCGCTCACTCCTGGGCTCACAAAAGCACGCGTTCGACTCCAACCAAGTCGGATGGTATTCACTAGCGTCGGCCCGAAAACGTGCGTTTCTTCCAACGAAAGCATCTGGGCGCCGCTAGTGTTCTCGCTAATATAGGAAAGGAAAGCATCAGGAAACGTTTGGCGTGCGCCGTCATAGAAGTAGGTGCCTGAAAGGGTATCGTTTCCTGAAAGTCGGCGATCAACTCGCGTCACGACGTGATTTTCGCTAGTGATGACGGCTGGGGCAGAGTTGAAAATACCTATGTCCCCGTGGCTTAGCACACCGGCGTTTGGAAGGGGATATAATTGGAGGAAATGCGCTATCTGGGGATCGACCTGCACGGTCGTTGGCGTACACGGGCTGCCTGAACCGACATTGGGCTGCGAGCACAGGTTGCCGGCGCGAGCTGCGGCGGTCGGCACTGTATTGCGGCTGGTCGTAGCAAGCAACTGACGGATACCCTCGAAGTCGCCAAACACCCACATCTTGTCTTTTTGAATAGGGCCGCCGGCCGAGCCGCCAAATTGGTTGCGGCGGAAAGGCGGAACCTGGGCAGGGTCGAAGAAGTTCCGCGCATCAAGGTACGAATTTCGTAGGAACCAGTAGGCATCGCCGTGGAACGAGTTCGTGCCTGACTTTGTAATCGCGTTGATAACCGCGCCGGTCGTTTTACCGTAGGCCGCCGAATAATTGCTCAACTCGACAGAAAACTCCTGGACGGCGTCAACGCCCAACTCCAAGCCGAGAACGCTGCCTGGTGCGGCGTTTGTGTAATCATTGATACTGATGCCGTCTAGCCGATAGTTATTTTCAAAGGGACGATGACCGTTGGCAGTCAATTGGTTTCCCAGCCCTCGGTTGGCGCGGTTAGAAGTGCTAGTAGTAGCTGCCTGCGGTCGAATAGCAGAAGCTCCCGGTTGGAGAGTCGCCAGCAGGGTCCAGTCGCGGCCATTCAAAGGCAACTCGCGCACGGTCGTTGAATTGACCTCGTCACTCATCGTTGATGAAGCCAGGTCCACAGTGGGGACCCCAGCCGTAACTTGAACTGTTTGAGTACTCTGTCCAAGCCGCAGCGAAACATTTAGAAGCTGCGACTCCCCGACCGTCAGCGTGATGTCCTTCTGCACGACGGTGGCGAACCCTCCTGCCGAGACGATTACGTCATACTTTCCGGGCGGTAAGTTCGGCGCGGAGTAAACACCTTCGGTGTCGCTGGTGATCTCGCGAGTTAGGCCCGTCGCTGCGCTTTTAATGGATACCTTTGCGTTCGGGACGGTCGCTCCGGATTGGTCGCTCACCGTACCCGTGAGCATTGCTCCGGCAACTTGTCCTTGTAGCGACCCAGCGAGCGCGAGGCTTAACATCAACGCTGCCAAAAGCCCTAATCCTGAGAACTGTCTGTACATAAAGACCCCACTCTCACCGCAAAAAACGGGCTGCGGTTATGTTTGCGCAAAGAAGGATGATCTAACGGTCTGAACAGCGAGTGGTTTAGTCCCGTTGCCGCCAACAAGTCAAGCGAAAGGGGGTGAAGTGCCAGTGATTCACATCGAGGTAACAGCCCGCACGTCTCCTAAGGTGCGCTTCATAAGCAATTAGTGCCGCTTGTCTCCGCGGGGCAGAGGGCGCCGCCGGGCACCGCGGCGTTACGCTACACGTGCCGTAACTGATTGATTCCAGAAAAGTTTCAGATGACGCCCGGCGACGAGCTGATATATTCTCCCACTCTAATGTCCGAACAGGCAGGGGCGGTCCACGAACAAGTTGAGCGGGTCGCGAATAGCGAGACGTTCCGCAATGCGGAGGTCTTGCGGCGCTTGCTGAAGTTTCTAGCCGAGAAATCCATCGCAGGCGAAGCGAGCCAGTTAAAGGAATACACCGTTGCGACTGACGGCCTCGGCAGGCCCGCCAGTTATGACCCCGGCCACGACTCGCTGGTTCGAATTCAGATTGGACGGCTGCGCCTCAGGCTTGCGGATTACTATCGTACCGAAGGTGAACGCGATCCCATCCTCCTGGATGTTCCCAAGGGGCACTTCCAGCTCACATGGGAACGCCGTGCACTCGCGTGGTCGAGAATCCAGATTCTAGCAGTGCCGATTTTAGCTGTTTGGGCGATTGGAATGACGGTCCTTTCCTGGCAGGAGCATCGGGTCAGCGCTCCGTTGCGGGAGGCGTGGACACCGGAGCTCCAGGAGCTCTGGCGGCCCTTCCTGGAATCGAAACGCCCTCTGATCGTCGTGGTTTCCTCTCCCTTATTCGTAGGGTTTCAGGGAAGCGGCTTCTATCGCGACCAGACTTTGAACCAGTGGGACGACGTTTTGGCCTCCCCGAAAGTGCAGGCCCTCCGCAAGACCTTGAACAGCCCCGCGATCCAAGAGCGCTATTACTACACCGGGTTGGGCGAGACGAGCGCGGCTTTCCGCCTCGGGAAGCTCCTCGATTTTTCCGGACTTAAGATGTCGATAACAAGGAGCAGCCTGATTTCCTGGCCGCAGATCGTCGACAACAATATCCTGTTCGTCGGCGCCGCGCGTGTTTTTCGCGATCAATTGAGCAAGCTTCCCGTGGGTCAGGACTTGGTGATGCGTGAAGACGGGATCTACGACTTGAAAGCCAAGGCTGGCGAAAAGGCCTTCTTCGCCGACGACTACCCCTCCATTGGCGCGAACGAAGCCAGCCGCACCGCAGACGACGGAGAAGTATACGCGCTTGTGTGCCATATGCCCGGACCGCTGGGGACGGGTGACATCCAGACCTTCAACAGCAATCACAGCCCCGGCGTGCAGGGCGCGGTTCAATGGTTCACGGACCCAGCTTTCACCCGGCAGTTGACGTCAAAGCTTCGAAAGCCGGACGGCAGTCTACCTCGCTACTTTCAGCTGGTTCTCAAGATCAAGTACCGGGACGCCGTTCCCACCGAAATTTCCTACGTTACCCACCGGGAGTTGCAGCCCGAAATATTGGGGAAGCGCGACAAGTAGACGCGGGGACGTTTGAATTAATCGTCCGCCTGCAAATCCCGCAAGATGAGAGAGCCGCCTTTCGGGCTGCAACGTGGCCACCCTCCAAGCAGACACTGTCACAACGAGACTTCCAGTGCTCTTGGGTCCGAGCCAGTGGGGCCCTCAATCAGCTAGGAATTCACGTTGGCTCTTAACCATCGCCACGCACTAGTTCATAACGGCTTATCGTGTCGGCGCCCAGGTTCCACCCGCAGTGGGAGTCCCTCAGGGAGTGGCCACTCGCGATTGTTCGCCCGATACACGAATCACTCCAACGCCATTCTCAATGACAATCTTTGTACCGAAAGGTTTTGAGAGCCTCTGTATCTTTTCTAGCACTCGCTCTGCCATCTCTGGTGAAGGGGTCATCGGTATTCCAGTGCGAGAAAACGGTCGACTCAGGTCCTGCCCCAAGTCAACTGGATACAGCCGGACTTCGGTCAGTTGGCCATTTTCGAAATGACTCTCCGTGAGCAGCGCCTCCATTCGTTCCGGTTGAATCACCCGGCTGCCCGCAAAACCACTGGGCAGCATAAGTTCCTCCGCGTCCGTCAGCTCACCTCCTTGGTTTTGCGGAAGTGACCACTGGTACTGGTAGACAAATGTGTTCAGACCGTAAAAGATGGGCTTCCCTTTATAGATCTCAACCCCACGCAGCGTGTGGACACCGTGGCCGACAAATACATCTGCGCCGTTATCGATTGCCTGATGAGCGAAGTCGATCAGAAAGTCTGGCGTGTCATTGTCATACGTATATGTCTGAAAAGCGTAATTCCCCTGATGACAGTGCACCGTGGCAATCATGAAGTCTGAATATTGCTTGCCGTCGCGTATGCTGCGCAGGATCTCTCGCAGGTCGTCGGGGTCCATCGTGTAGTGCAGATCGCCGGGCTTGGGTCCCACCGCGAACCGTTGGTTGAATAATTCGAGTCGATCCTTCCGTTCATCAGCACGGGCAGGTGCTACTGGAGCAAAAACCTCACCGCGCCGCGCGTAGATCGAATCGCGAATCTTCCTCAACTGTTCCATCTGCTCCGCGGTAACTATGCCCTGCATCGTCACATGCAACGCATTCAAGCCAGGGTGCCCTCCTGAGTCGCCCATCCGATATGTCGCACCATCGCGCCGCGCGGAATCCATCGACCATGCGGAAACCAGGCCCACGACCCCTTTTGGTGTCCCTAGAAACCCCGCTGAACGGGCCTCTTCGAGATTCCGACCCGTGCCTGCGTGGATTATTCCTCCTTCGTTCAACATCCGAATGGTCTCAAGCATCCCGGTGATGTCAGCGTCCATCTGCATGTTGTTAGCAGTGCCCATGATCTTGACACCCATGCTCTTTATGGTCGCTAAGGCACTCATTGGAGCGCCTCCGAAGCCAACCCCGCCTATCGAATAGGGATAGTTGTCATGGTCGATGAGAGGTCCTTCCATATTGGCGAAACCCACGTCAGCATCGCGAATGTGTTTCACGAGATTTTGAAATGCGGGTTCGGCAAGCTGAGCAATAGGAGTACGGAGGATGAGGTCGCCGACGGCAGTCAACGTAAAGGGGTCCTTGATCTTCATCGCCAGCTCCCGCTCTGCCGGCATCAAGGGATTTGGCTGACGACTCGCACCGGCGCGATCTGCGGTCCGAATACGCTCTTGCTCTACTCTACCTGTCCCTTCCTGCGGAGCGCCGCCCTGCGCTCCGGCCAGGCCGGTGAACGCAAATAAGGTAGCGCCCATAAGTGCGAGAACAACTGCGGCCCTTGCGATCACTGCAAAACACACGCTGGAGACCCTAAGGATAAGGGCTTGAGAATTGTTCATGGCGTATCCTTTCGTGGACGAAAACGTTAACGGCTGGACGGGGGCACCGTCCCCGGGGAGATTGCATGCAGCGAAGCACGCCCGAACGAGTTGTAGAGCCATCGTTGTTTTGTCAGTCACTGCTCGACCTCCGAGTCGTTCTCAATTCAGACGCTCCGTTGACATCGCCTGCAACCAAAGCTCTCCAGCTTCGTGGGGAAAGGGATGCTTGCGGAAGCTCTACGCAGATCCGCCTAGACTGGTCACGGCTTCACTTCATAAACTTGCACTTCAGCTTCCTTGGCTCCGTGACTCTGGACAGCGATATAGTATCGATTTAGCTCGGGAACAAATAAGGACGTGGGTGACGAGCCGCCGGTTGAGATTGTTCCTTCCGGCTCATAATGATCAGGGTCAATCTGTTTGAATACGACAATATATCCTTCCGTACTTCCCACCACTCCTGCGGAAAGATAAATGCGGTGGCGAGCGGAGTCAAAATAGATATCGTCAATTCCTTCCTTGGTTGGCATGCTCGTGATCATCTTCCCCGAATCAGAATCGAGGACCATTAATGCGGCGGGCCTGCGAAGCGCCACTAGCAACCGATGGCCGACTCGATCCAATACCGCCGCATAAGGAACCCCTTCCGCTGAGTACTGCCACGCGCCGACCTGAGTGCGTTTGTCTCGGCTCACCAGGCCAATTTCGTGGCGTCCACTAACATCAAGAAAAAGCCTCGATCCCGAGGGTTCAATTGCGACCCCTTCGATGCGATCTCCCTCGATTTTAATGTCCCCAACATGTTCCCAATTTTTGGTATCAATTATGGCCAAATAGGAAAACCGGGGTGCTCCTTCTGCTGATTTGTGAGCATTAACGACGTAGGCCAAGTTGCTTTCTGGATCGAAGCGCAGCCCGTCGGCGTAGTCGAGCGTTAGTCTAATGTCCTTAATCAAATCAAACGAATCTCCGCGAAAAATCTTACAGATGCCGTTATCGTCGCTAACGAGGAATTCATTGGTATCTGGGCGATAGTACACCGCGTGTGCTTTTTCGAACCCCGGAATGGAGTGAATCATTTCTCCTTTGCGCAAGTCGATGATCTCCAGACTGTGGTTCTCCTCCGCGGGAAGGAATAGCCGCATCCTCGTGAGATCAATGGCGAAGTGATCGAAACGGGCAGATACGCTGTGTATGGGAATAGTTTGGACAAGCTTTAACTCCGGGTACTCCTGAGAGCGAGTGGCAACGGAGAACGCCCAGAATGCTATCAGTAGGTAACAGAATATTTTTTTCATCTATCCTCCCACTCCCATTACCCGAGGCTCGCGCGTATGTTTCTCCCCACGGCACCGAAATTCCGTCCTTCGAACGACGCGTGTGCCCGGGCAACGAACAATTCTTTGCGGGTTGTCGTTAGTCGCGGTTGGATCCCTAGAGGCTGCCGCTTCGTAAGAGACCCTTTTTATTCGTGTTGGTCTAGCGCATGGCGGGTGTTGTGATTGTCGGAGCCCGCCAGAGCTTCACCGGCTGGACAAGAGCGCCGTCCCCCGCCGAGTCCCACACCGCAAAACGCACCCACTTCTTTCCGGCGGCGTCGAATGGGATTTGGAAATGGTGCCGACCGAACGCTGGGAGGTCAGTGGCAGAGATGATCTGCCTGTCGGTCCGCTGTCCATCACCCCAGACGACCTCAACGAACTCCAACGGGAACGTCCATTCCACATCCGCCACGATGGTCCGCTTATTGCCTGTCCCTTCTACGGCGTTGGACGGAATCAACACTTCCCCCGAGGTCACGAAATGATCTCCGCGCTTCATTGCGTCGATGACCGGCCTCCAGTTGTCGATCCCGGGTGGCTCGGCAACCTTTACATAGCTGACCGGATTATTCGCGTAGACGTCGTCACCAGGCCCCATACCATGGAGCTCGGAGATGGCCTCCAGATATTTCGGCGGTGTGGGCAGGTCTGCAATCCAGTTGTTTGTTTCGTCCAACACCGGCAAGCAGCGGTATTCGCACAAGCGCTGTTCCGATCCGTCTAGTCCCATTCCCCAGCGGAAGCCGAATCCCCCATAATTCTCATCGCGAAAGTAGGCTGTGTCTTTGATCGCATCAGGGTAGCCGGCCGACGCTTTCGAACGCGGATGTGGCTCATAAATCAGCAAGTCCTCGCGGCGTGCCATCTCCATGAGGTCTGCCGGACTGCCAATGTGATACACCTTGCCGTACTTCGGATCATTCTCAACAAGCGGTTGACCGGCCTCGCGCGATTGGCCCCATAAGACCGGGTGCGACACAAGGACATCGGTATGCCCACCGAGTTGTTGGGCGAGGTCGCTAACGGTGATTTCCTCGGCCGGCAAGATCCAGAAGTCCTTATCCGAATGCAGCCGGGCAATTTCGTAGTAAACGTCGAGATTCTTCACGTGGCGAAGGGCACCATCTCTTGCCGACATTCCCTCACTGCTATGCAAGTTACCGCCATCCGCCGGAGCGTAGATATTGACCCCCGCGGCCTTCAGCACTTCGACATCAGGCAACGTGGTGGCGAGGCCGCTACCGAATGCTTGAAGTTGCTGCGCCAGGAGCGGGTGAAAATGCGCCACCATGACCAAGTACCCGGGCAGCGGCTTGTAGTGATCTTCCCGCGTGTAGGAGAGTGCTGACCTGATCGTGGCTTGAGCGGATCCGTTGCTAACGTAGAAATAGACCGGCATCCGCTGCCACGTTCCAGGTCGCGCGCTCTTCAACGAGAAACATTCCCGCCAGTCACCGGGGCCTCGGCCAGCAATAGCTGGATCTGCCTCACTCTCGGGCTCGCGGATTCCGAACGAGAACCGCGAGGCGCTATCCTTGCGATACCAGTTGTAGCCGAGGTTGAAGGCTAATTCGCGCGCCCAGAAGAACGTATGCGGTGGCGGGAATGTTGCGATTGAACCTCCATTGACTTCTGTGGCCATCAGTCGGTTGCCTGCCCGTACGACGGACTCTTGTTTGTTCGCGGGACCATCAAATCCGTGGTCCTGCCAGTTGTTGGCAATGTCGTGCCAAACGATCCGCGACCCGGCCCCGATCTCCAGCCCGTCAAGGCCGGCATCGTACTTGTAAGCCACCGAGGGCTCCTCGGTCTTCGCAATCACTTCTTGACGAATCAAGTTCGTGCCCTTGTAGACCGTGTATTGCAGCTTCCCGGAGAAGACGCCAAGCTTCACGCCAGGGAAGGATATTTCGACGCGCTCCCCGTTGGTAATTACGTCGCAATTCTGAGCCTCAAATACAGCGGAAGCGCGATTGATCTCATCGGGTGTGCGTGGCAGCCCCGGAAGGCCGCCGACCGATGAGGCTGGGGGCATCCAACCAAGAACGCTACTCGAGCCGGGTCCCTCGGCGCTTCCTGGAATTCGCAAAGGCGCGTCCCAGAAGGCCTCCCACTTGTTCTGCTCGACGATTTCGGGCGTGAGCGGAATGCCTGCGCTCATTAGCGGCCTTATTTGCTCCAAAGGCAGGCGCCGGAAACCGGTGACCACGTGAAACTCGGGCATGAGATTACTTGCCAGCGTGACCCACTGCGCCCCCTTGAGTCTGATAGCCAAGTCCCGAATGGTCGGCGTTCCGTCCTTAATCGTCAGGCCGAGCCGTAGTTCATTGTTCGCCTCACCGTCCCAGGTCACGATTAATGTGTTCTCAGCAACACTGGCTGACAACCCTGGAACGCTCTTGTAGTGGCTCAAATCGCAAGTCGACCCTTGGGCGTGAGCCGACAAAACAGCCAAAAAGGCACCGGCGGACGCCATCCGGATCCACACACGTGACTTGGTTTTCATATGCAGTTGCGTCCCTCGTGGCAGTCTACGATGCCCGTTCGTTCAGCCGCTGCCGAGTGATTGGTTTCCAGCGTCGCCATGACGAATGGCCTTTCTTCCAGCTCAGTTCCAGCTCAGACAGCAGCTCCTTACCTTTAAGCCTGATCTCGTGTACATGGCAGAACAGGAAAGCCAAGTCTGAACAGGCAGTCGTTTAGTCCTGTTGCCACCAACAAGTCAAGCGAAAGGGGGTGAAATGTCAGTGATTCACATCCAGGTAACAGCCAACAACTTTTTGTAAGATAAGCCTGGTGAACAGCGACGATTGCTTGCGCGACTCGTCTGGACTGCGACTGAGTAGCGCTGGGGTCTCCGGCCGCGCAGGATGGGCAAGGGACCTCAAACGCTGTGGCGTTATACTACACGCGCCGCAACTGATTGATTCCAGAAAGCTTTCAGATGACGTGCGGAGAAGAGCTGATACTACTGGTATCTCTTCACCTGCAGTCCATCTTGCGGACGGGAAGAATTCTTGCGGCGCAGCGTGGGCAACTCTTCGGAGATGGAACCCTTCCACTCTCCGTAACGCGTTTCTTCGATGCCAAACCCTTAACTCCTATAGTCTCCACAGTTTAAACCCAGAACTTCTCTGTTCTCCGAATCAAAGCGCCTTCGCAGTGCATTTCCTATGTCACCTTTGCGAACACGGCCAGTGTGGGACTGACCGGCCGCTACATTCTAATTGCCGCTCTGACAGCAAGTTAGCGCCAAGGGGTACCCCGCCGCGAACAGAAAGCCTTGTCTCTGGCATTCCTTTCCGGCAGATGCGAGATTCGTTTCACACGAGGCGATGAGACTGAATTCGTCGGGCACTTGAAAGCCATGTTGCGAATATCCGACACAATCCGGCAAACGCAGACTGTGGATGGCGGAGTTCTACTGGACGTCCATCACGGCCAGATGTTCTGTCTGAATATTGTCGGGGCCAAGATCCTTGAACTAATGCAAAGGGGATACGACGAAACGAGAATCGCAGATGAGATCAGCCGCGACTACGGAGCAAGCAAGGAAATGGTACGTGCGGATGTCATCGAATTCATCGAGGAACTGCACAAAAACCACATCCTGCAGCCCGCTCGTCCCGACGGTGTTCTCTGAAGGACTGCGGAAAGGAGGTCCCAAGATGTCGCACGTAAAAACCGTGGATGCCTACCGTTTACTCATCCTCCGTCGCGACGCAACGGAGATTTTGCTGTCGCCGCAGGATGCCGGCTGGACTTTGCCCCGCGTCGAGATCCAGAAGCAACAACGAATCGCGGAACAGCTCACCAACGAGATTCGGAAGGCTTGGGATCTCGAAACCTTCTGCCTGCTCCTGCCGAGTTGTGGCGCGTCTGGCCCATCTGCAGGAGCGGCCATCGCCATCCTGGAGTGCGTGAAGCGAAACCAAAAGGCCCCGCCCCGAACCCATTGGATGCCAGTCCACGTCGCCGCAGATTGCACCAGCGCCGAGGACGCCTCCACGATCCGGGATGCCTTAGCGGAACTCGCTTCCTACGCCTCCGGAGAAAAGTTTGGGCCGTTCGCGAAACCCGGCTGGCTGCGTGAGCTCTTCCAATGGACCTACGAACAAACTGCCCCGCTGGGGCTGCGCCTGACTGGCAACTTCCGCCAACACAATGCGAGCCCGACCTTCAGCCTCTTGCGCCTCGAAACGGACGGACCTGCCATATGGTTCAAAGCCGCCGGGGAACCCAACGCCCATGAGCTGCCCGTCACATTGCTCCTCGCAGATCGCTTTCCGAGCCATGTCCCGCGCATTCTCGGCGTGCACCCTTCCTGGAACGGCTGGCTGTCTGAAGAAGTCGCGGGCAGGCCACTCGACGAACTGACCGAATGCTCCGCCTGGGAGAGAGCCGCAGAAGGGCTGGCCGAATTGCAGATCGAGTCGATCGGCAGGGCCGCGGAACTCGTCGACGGAAAATGCAAGGACCTTCGTCTCCCGCTGGCTGCGAGGCACATCGACCGCTTTGTTACGCGCATGGGAGCGTTCATGCGCGTTCAGGAAAAACAATCTCCAGCGCCGCTCGTGGGCACGGAACTTCTCTCTCTTGGAGAAGGACTGAAAGATGCCTTTTCGCTGCTGCAGAGCTTCGAGTTTCCGGACACGCTGGGGCACCTCGACTGCAACCCGGGAAACCTGATCGTCTCTCCGGAGCGCTGTGTTTTCCTTGACTGGGCTGAGGCTTGCGTCACGAACCCCGTAATCACCTTTGAATATCTCCGCCGGCACATGGAACGGTGCGGGATCGAGGAGCCAGCGGCGGATTCTCGGATCACTGCCACCTATCTGCGACCTTGGGCTTCGTTCTTTTCGCCAGATGATTTGCGGCGGGCGATTGCAGCGGTGCCTCCGGTCGCCGTCTTCATCCACGCGATTGCGGGCGATGCCTGGCGCACGCTCGATCCCGTTTCGAATCCAGCGCTCGCCGCGTACTTCCGTAGCCTGACACGCCGAATGTACCGCGACACGGTGCTCGCGGCGGAAAGGAGCGAACGGTGCCTGAACTAACTTTGACTCCTCCGTTTTCCACTGTCGAGCCAGTCACCGAGATTCTCCACGGGATTTCCGTCACGGATCCCTACCGCTGGCTCGAAGACCAGGACGCCCCGCGCACCAGGCAGTGGATTGAAGAGCAGAGACAGTTTGCGCGTGCCTGCCTGGATCACTTCCCAGGGCGAGACCGTATCCGCCAGCGCATTCGAGAGTTTCTGGCGGTCGAGACGTACGATTCGCTGCAGAAAGTAGGGAGCAGATATTTCTTCCGCAAGCGGCTCGCGGACCAAGAGCAGCCATGCATCTGCATGCGTGAGGAAGCCGATGGAGAAGACCTTCTGCTGGTAGATCCTGCCGAACATGGCCCCGGAAAATACACCGCCGTGAAGCCGCTCCGAGTTTCACCGGACGGGCGTCTGCTGCTCTTCGAAGTCAAAGAGGGCGGCGAACGAACAGGGGCGTTCAAGCTACTCGAAATCGAGAGCAGAAGGACGCTGACAGACATTCTTCCTCGAGGATATTTGCGGGGCTTCGCGTTCGCGCCGGATGGAAAGAGTTTCTGCTACGTTCACGAGCAAGCAAACGGGAAGGAACGAAATCGCCGTGCAGCCTTCTGCCATGTCCTCGGCACCGAGTTCAGCGAAGACAGGGAGATTTTCTTTGCGGGTGAGGGCGAAAAGATAAGGCTGTGCCTCATCTCCGATCGGAGCAGGATTGGTTTCCTCGTTTACCGGTTCTCCGAGAAGACCCGCACTGATTTTTATCTGCAACCGTGGGAAAGCGAAACCGTACCAGAACACATCGTTCGAGACGCCGACTACAGTTTCGGCCCTATGTTCTTTCGCGACAGAATCCTTGCCATCACCAACCGCAACTCGCCGAATCTGCGCCTCGTGGAATTGCGGCTGCGGCCTGGCGCCGAGGCCGAATGGATGGATCTGATTCCCGAGAGCGACCGCCGCATCCTGCAGTGGGCCGTGGCTGGCGATCGCATCGTGACTCTCTCTGCCAAGGACATGGACCGTCAAATCCGCGTCTACGATCTCGCCGGGCGAAAGACCGAGGAGATTGCCATCAACGTGGAGGAGACGATTCGGATCACCGGTGCAGGGCCCGAGAGCGACGAAGTGCTCCTTGAAAGGGAAACGTTCACGGATCCGATCCGCATCGTTCGCTATTCTCCAGTGAAAAAGGAATGTTCGCTGTGGGCGAAGAAAACCGTCCCCGCCGGCCCGTCCGGCGTCTGCCACATGCAGGTCTGGTATCCGTCCAAAGACGGAACAAGTATTCCGATGTACCTCGTGGGGCGTAAAGAAGTTCTCGCAGACGGCTGCCATCCGGCCATTATGACTTCCTATGGCGGATACGGCGTTTCGATGACGCCGCAATTCAGCGTCTTTGTTGCCTTCCTCATCGAGCGAGGATGTTTGTTTGCTCTGCCCAACATCAGGGGAGGATCGGAATTCGGACCGAAATGGCACGAAGCAGCCAAGAGGCGGAACCGCCAAACGGCTTATGACGATTTCCTCGCGGCAGCCGAATGGCTTATTGAGACGGGACGAACAACGTCAGCCAAGCTCGCGATCTTCGGAGGATCGAATTCCGGGTTGCTTGTGGGCGCGGCCATTACGCAGCGGCCGGAACTATTTCGCGCGGCAGTATGCATGGTCCCGATGCTCGACATGCTCCGCTATCACTTGTTCGACAACGCGCGAGTGTGGAGCGAGGAGTTCGGAACGGCGGAAGACCCGGACGACTTCGAAGCGCTGCGGCGCTACTCGCCGTACCACCAGGTGCGCGACGGCATCTCCTACCCGGCGACGATGCTCGTCTCGGGGGATGCCGACCGGAATTGCAATCCGCTGCACGCGCGCAAGATGACGGCCCGACTCCAAGCGGCGAATTCTTCGGGACTGCCAATTTTTCTCGACTACAGCCCGTTCCGCGGGCATTCCCCGGTCCTGCCTTTGAGCGAGCGGGTGGAAGCGCTGACGGACCGCATGGCATTTCTTTGCGAGCAGCTGCAACTGACGGTGTGAATTAGAAGGAAAAGGAGAGTTCTTCACCATGTCCGTTCTCGCGCTCAAGGCTTATGGGAAGCTGATCTATTTCGACCTCTACCTCGCGCGCGGAAATTTTTCCGCGCTCTACGAGAAGGTCCGAAACTATCGCGTACGAAAAAAGGCGGCGAGCCCTCTAGGCGTCGAAGAGATTTGCGCTGCTGTGGACATGGCCTGCATTTGGTACTGGAAAGAAGCGCTCTGTTTGCAGCGGTCGGCGGCAACGGCATGCCTCCTAAGGCAATACGGAATCCCCGCCCGGCTGGTTATCGGTGCACAGCAAATGCCATTCAAAGCCCATGCCTGGGTGGAAGTCGAAGGCCGGGTGGTCAACGACAAATCGTACATGCACGAGATGTACGCGGTGCTGGACCGCTGCTGACGAGGGAATGGCGAAAGAGAAGCGAAGGAGAAATCGGGTGAGCGTGCAATTCGGAAGATGGAACATCGATGGCCGGCCAACCGACCAAGACTATCTGGCAAGAGCACGAGAGATGCTAGCACCCTACGGGCCGGACGGAGGAGGTGCCTATATAAAGGATAACGTCGGAATCCTCTTCCGGGGCTTCCATACGACCAAGGAGTCAAGGAAAGAGGCCCAGCCGTATGTAACCCCTTCAGGTGCAGTGGTTTGCTGGGACGGAAGGCTGGACAACCGAGAAGAGTTCATTCGAGAACTGAGAGAAGCTGTGACTGCCGACTCGACCGACCTGGCAATCGTCGTGGCAGCCTATGAAGCGTGGGGAACGGAATGCTTTGCCAAGCTGATCGGGGATTGGGCACTCTCCGTGTGGGATCCAAGATGCCGATCGCTCATCCTGGCCAAGGACCCGATCGGGACGCGGCATCTTTACTACTCGTCCGATCAAAACCAAATCATCTGGAGCACTATCCTCGACCCGATGGTCCTCCTGGCAGGGAAGACGTTCACTCTCGAGGAAGAATACATCGCGGGCTGGCTGTCGTTCTTCCCGGCATCCCACTTGACGCCGTACGTGGGTATCCACTCTGCGCCACCATCCTGCTTTGTAAGATTAGAGCCCGGACGACAGATCATCAAGAAGTATTGGGATTTCGATCCGTCCAAAAAGATCCGTTACCAAGCGGACGCCGAATACGAGCAACACTTCCGCAAGGTATTCGCCGAGTCTGTAAAGCGAAGGCTGCGGGCTGACTCCCCCATCCTCGCTGAACTGAGCGGCGGGATGGATTCTTCCTCGATCGTTTGCATGGCCGACAGCATCATTGCCGGAGGCGCTGTAGAAACTCTGCGTCTCGACACGGTCTCCTATTACGACGATTCGGAGCCGAACTGGAACGAACGCCCCTATTTCATCAAAGTCGAACAGAAGCGCGGAAGACCGGGCTGCCACATAAATGTCGGTAAACGAAAGTCGTTATTCAATCGGCTGGAGCCCCAATGTTTTGCTGCTACTCCCGCCTTCAACGGCCGCATTAGCGAGGCCGAACTAGAGTATACGGCGTGTTTGAATTCCCAAGGGAATCGTGTCGTCCTCTCCGGTACAGGCGGCGATGAAGTCATGGGTGGTGTGCCGACGCCGATCCCTGAACTTGAAGACCTTCTTGCAAAGGCCAAGCTTAGGACGTTGACTCATCGACTGAAATTGTGGGCTCTCAACAAGAGACAACCGTGGGTTAATCTGCTCGTCGAAGCTGCGAGGGGGTTTTTCCCACCAACCCTCGTCGGCTTTCCCAAGCAACTGGGTCCTCCTCCTTGGTTACGGAACAAATTTTTTAGACGCAATCGGGCCGCCTCAACCGGCTATCAAACCAGAGTGCGCTTGCTAGGTTCCCTGCCAAGCTTTCAAGACAATCTGAGCACGCTGGAGGTTTTGCGAAGGCAAGTTTTTTGCTCCGTGCTATCGGCAGACCCAGCTCACGAAAAACGCTACCCATATCTTGATCGTGAACTGCTTGAGTTTATCTATGCCGTTCCCCGAGAACAAGTCGTGCGGCCAGGTCATCGCCGCTCCCTCATGCGTCGCGCCCTTGTAGGCGTCGTCCCAGACGAACTTCTGAATCGCAAACGCAAGGCTTTCATTGTCAGAGCGCCCCTGATGGACGTCAGCAGCGAATGGCCACGGCTAATTGAGATCACCCGGGATATGGTCAGCAGCTCATTTGGCATCGTCGACCGAGATCTATTCGTCACAGGCTTGAAAAAAGCCCGATGTGGCGACGATACACCTGCGATTCCATTGTTGCGCTTGCTTGCTATCGAATGCTGGCTGCAGAGTCTAAGAGACTGGAAATTACTGCACGTTGTGGTCTCTCGCGCCGAGAAGCACTGGTTTAGAAACATTCTCGAATTTGCAGTTCCCGACAACAAACGGAAGATCGACTCAGACTAGAAGGGGCAGGGACGAAGGAAAATCGTCAGAAATGAGAAGTGAAAGACTGTCTCGATCCATCCGTTTTGGATCACGTTGGCGGTGAGTGCCATACGGAATTCAACTCGAAAGAGTTGAATGTTTAACAATTCACAATCGAATAGGAGAATGAAATGATGACTTACAAAAAACCAGAAATTGCAAAATCAGCTGCGGCGCTAGAAGCGATTCAAGGTATGACCTCGAAGAGCGTAACGCCGGAAGACAATGTATGCGGTAGCCAGATCCAAACCCCCTCCGCCTATGAGGCGGACGAATAGGCAAACAGGGGCGCCCAACGTGCTTGGGCGCCCCCTGACAAGACTGGCGGCCGTTGCTCATCTTATCTTCTCGATCGTTACGGTTGGCACACGCAGAGACTGTCGAACTTCCCGGCTTCATCAGGGTTGCATAGCTTCCAGATTGCCCTTGGCGACCGTACTGGTGAGCGATGATCACGGAGAACTTGGGGATTACGAAAGACGTTTAGTTCGCAATCGTCTCCACAAGGCATACTGGTTGGCCTTGGTTGGATCGCTGTCCTCTTCTCCCTCTAGCCAGAACCGAAACCAATCCACATTCCCTTGTTGTGAGGCTAGTCGTTCGACAGGCTTCTGCAATATGTGTTGGCCATTTGGAAAATAAATCAAATCAACCGCTTTCCCCTGTTTCATCAGAGAAGCGTAAATTTCCCATTCTTCCAAGAGGCTTGCGGGCGTAATGGCTTCTATTCGGAGAGGTGTCTTAACATGAGAAAGCTGGAATCCTGGCGCACTCTCAACCCATCTCTTTAATCCATCTCCGAAGGGAGCAGTACCGTAGATTCCTTCACTCTCGCTGTGAGACTGCCCAACACCAAACAAAAGGTATTGCATGTAGCTCTCATCCACGCCATCGGCAAGCGTTGCCGCAGCAAACCGGTTCGGGCCGCTGCTGAGTGCACTCTCCACGTAATAGCACGTCCGGCTGAACCCAATGATCCCGACCCTGTTGGGGTCAATCAGTCCGTCATCAGTCAAATGCTGGATAGCTGATTCAAGGCCCTCAACCTGATAAGAAGCCTCGTCTCGGGTCACCATACGATCGTGCCGAGAAGCCACTTGGAGGACCATCATTCCCGCGCTGGCGAGGGGCCGTGCTGCAAATGCCGTCGTGAACGCTCCATCAGTGATGAATTCATTTGCCTGAAAGCCGTGAGTTTGAATTACCAGTGGATATCGCCGTCCAGAGACATAATTTGGTGGCTTGACTAGGCCCCCTCTCCATTGGTATCCGGTTTTGTCCGTCCAAACAAATTCTGACGCCTCGCCGAGGTTGAATGTAGCTAGTTCGGGATTAGGATCCCATATCTTTTTGCTCCGCCCGGCCTTGCGATCATGGGCCCAAAGTGCAGGTGGCGTGTTGAGATCCTGCCTGACCGCAATGGAAAGACCTTCCGAATCGGCTTCCTCAAAGGGACGCAAGGCCTGACGTCTGCCATCCGTCGGATGATCAAATACTCTCCAAACACCATCTTCCCAGCGGTACCGCTCATTCGTGGTCATATCCGGGGCGTTCCAAAACTTCAGAACCACTTCGTTATCACTTTCGCCAAAAGAGGCCGCCATCAAATATTTCTTTGCCCTGTCATACGTGGCGAAGACTACGCAGTTGGTTTCTTTGGAAGGCAGCTCGACTATTGCAGCTGCGCAATGATGAAGTCGCTGCAGTTTCTCCGATTTTCCAACGCCGTCTAACGGGAGGTAAGTATTCGTGAGCAGCAGCTTCTTTGTATCGGAAGACCATTTCACTTGATTAGTATCTGCGGAACCGAGAGTCCACGCGTTTGGTGCGTTAACTAACCGCTCGGTTTTCCCGCTATTCAAATCGACGGCGGCGTAGCTCGCCGGCCAGAAATCCGAGAGATTTTCGTCGCGGTTTGAATGGAGTTTCAGGTACGGAAAGTTCGGCTCATAGGACTCCCATAATATCGGAAAGACTTTGTCGGGCACCAAGGCCACCGCAGTTTGGCCGTCTGGGGACAGTGCCAAAACCCCAGCTGGCGGAGGAGGAAAACTCGACAATCGAACTGGGTCACGGGTATCTGGATCAATCAACCGGCGGTTTTCTCCGGGGTGCACGACCGCCAGTTCGTCGATCTCTCGAAATAGGTTGGCCATCTTCGGAAAGAGCAGCCAGGTTAGTGGCACTCCCGTTACTTCCCGAGCGTCTGCATTGATCACCTCACCAGGCCCGCGCGTCTCGTTGGGCCTCGCGACCCGGTAAGCGATGTGTCCGCCGACCGATTCGAATTGAACAGCATCAACTTCCTGTGGTGTGAGCATCTCATCCACGCCGGAAGTCACCTCCGCCCGATGCAGGTGACGCTTCCCTCGGGGATCTTGCCCGAGAAAGAGGATAGCTTTGGAGTCCGGCATCCACCGTAGGTCTGTGATAAGTGACTGATATGAGTCGGAATACTGCACCTGAGGGACGGCTGCCAATCGGGCAAGACACTTAGGAACTAGTTGTTTTGAACTAGCTACCGCCCGCAATAACTCTTTTGTCTCTCGAGAACGAAATATCCAGAGCGTAGATTCAATTTCGTCGGAGGCAAGGATTCCCTTGGATGTAACGACAGCGAAATATTTGCCGTCAGGCGAGAACTTCGCTTCGCTTTCGTTCCGGCCAAACCTCGTCATTTCAATGGAGTCTCGCACGCCGAACAGATGTGTCTCCGGTTTGCGCGTCGACACGATCGAAGCGTGGTTGGACACCTGCTGCAGGTCGGCCAAGGCGACTATTATGAGAGAGTTAGTAAGAAAAAACGACGCCAGACCCCGAGCCTGCCAAGACATTGAACTCCTTTCCCTCCCCGATATGCACAGCCGACAACGCTGTCGACGACTGCAAATCATCCCTTTTCAGAAATACCAATCAGAATGTCAGTCTGAGAGAGAGTTGGATCGAACGCGGACCGCCGGTTTGATACAGAGAATTGAGACCTCCAAGACTTGCGTTTAACGTCGAGATCGCCTGGCCGAATGTCGCGGAGCCATAGTTCGGGTCGATCATCCCGAAATTCGGATGATTGAATATGTTGAATGACTCCGCTCGAAACTGCAGCTTTAGGCGCTCCTTGACAGGAAAATCCCGGCGGACGGAGGTGTTCATTTGCCATGCTCCAATGCCTCGCACGAAGTTTCGGGGCGCATCTCCTGTAGATCCCGAGGCTGGCTTTGAGAAAGCGGCTGGATTGATTGATCTCCCTCCCGGATACTGCGCACCCGACAGATAGAGAGGAACGCCAGCAATAAGATTGAGTCCCCCATTGAAGCTCTGGCCTGTCGCAGGATTAACGACAGTCGTGCCTTGCAACGTTACAGGGAAGCCTGTCCGAGCGGTAAAACGGTCATCAAGACCCCAATGACTCAAAAGAACGCGGACAAATCGATTCTGAAAAGTGCTCGGCAAATCATATGAAAAGGCCGAGGAAAATGAATGTCGAACGTCGTAATCACTGTTCCCCCGCTCGTAGGGAAACGCAAAATTGTACGATCCGTCGTCAATGGCGTGACTCCAAGTATAAGAAGCTAATGCTGTCAAACCATGCGATAGCGTTCGCTTGAACTGAGCCTGAAACGCATCGTAGTCAGCCGTGAGTCCATTCCTGAAAAACTCGACAGTAGTAAAATTCGGATTGAAAGGCTTGACGCTGACTTGATCATTTTCTAAGAGCCTTCCGGCGTGCGAGCCGACGTAGGTCAGCGACACCGATTGGGAAAGTCCCAGCGCCTGCTCAACCGCGGCATTCCATTGGACGGTGTAGGGAAGCTCAAGGTGAGGATACGCGTACACCGTGCCATAAGGTACGACTGGAGTCTGGATTGCGGGCGGCACGCTGGACCGAAGAATGGGAAACGCTGCCGAGCTCCCTGACAAGAGCGTGGAATTGTCAAGTCCAACGCCGGAGAATCCTTCTGAGCCCAATTGTTGGCCCGTGTCAAAGAACAGGCCACCACCCATCCGGATGACTGTCTCGTCTCCTTGAGCCTGACGGGCGACATACGCCACACCCAAACGTGGCGCAAGATTAGACCATGTTGTGCTCCAGAGCGCCGTCCCTTGAGGAGCCAGAGTCATCGTCGCAAAATTGGCAGCACCCTGGACTGTGTATGGCTTGAGGCCTTGCGTCACACTGGGGGCAGGGTTCACTTCCCATCGCAAGCCCATAGAAACATTCAAGCGTGTGGTGAGCTTCCATTCATCTTGCACGAAAGTCGAAAAATTCGTATACAGCGGATGCGCAGCAGGCCCATTGAAGCCCAGCGTGAAACTCGGTGCATTCGCCGTCGCTTCGCTTGCCGAAAAGAAGAAATAGTCCAGCTGGGGAAAATTCCTTCCCTGGATCGGCGTCAGCCGGCGATAGTCAACACCGAATTTGAATTGCTGCCGGCCGAGGAGCACGGTTAGAGAGTCGGTGAGGCTCCATTGACTCTGCGAGCCCGAAGAGAGGCCTTGAATAGCGGCAGGCGAAAAACTCCCGCTGAACAACTTCACTTGAACAGAATAGCCCTGCGAGGAATCACTCAGCTGCTGAAGCTGAGCCAAGTTGATCGGAACCGCACCTCCAAAATCATCGATCAAATCGCTCACGTGAGCCACGGTGGAGCTGTATCCAAACCGCATTTCGTTGCTGACACGTGGTGATAGCACGCTTGTGGTGCCAAAAGTGTAGGCTCGCGATGTAGTGCGAAATGGTTGCTCGACGGACGGCGTCCCGCCCAGGCCGACATTGTCTAGCAGCCTTGTAGTTGCACTCGACGGCGTGTCGGCGAATCGGAAGAACAATTTTAGTCTGTCGGTGAAATAGTGGTCTATTCGAACGCTGTATGCATCTAAAGCTGCCGGGTTGGACCAGGTACCAACAAAGTCTGCCAAGCCATTCGTTAGATCGGCCTCCGTACAGTCCGGAGTCGTACTGGCCGCGGTCGGCTGTGGAAAGGCATTCCACACTTTCCTAAGGGACGGTGCTGCGCAGGTCCGCAGGTAGGCATCCGGTACTTGGCTTTGCGTTGACGGTTGAGGCTGGAGAAGGCGCAGGCCCTCATAAGAAAAGAAGAAAAAGGTTCTGTTTTTCCCGTCGTAGAGTCTTGAAAGCTCGATTGGTCCACTGAACGTCCCGCCGAAATCGTTCTGTCGAAGCGGCGGTTCCGGCTGCTCGAAAAAGTCATTGAACCAATTGTTGGCATCGAAGTAGTTATTCCGTAGATATTCGAAGGTTGTGCCGTGCCATTGATTGGTCCCAGATCGCGTCACAAACGAAAATTGTCCTCCCGGGTTTCTGCCGTACTCAGCTGAATAACTTGAACTCTGAACCCTGAACTCCTGAAGCGCATCGATAGAGACAAGCGCCTGAGTCGTTCCCAGGGCTGTAGCCGCTGCTACGGAGCCGCTGTTACCGGATCCGACATCGCCAGGAGAAATTCCCGTATTCGCACTGATGCCATCGACGACGTAGTAGTTCGATTCCGTGCGCTGGCCGTTCACACTGAATTCCCCGCTGTGCCCGATGGACGTAGCTTGCTGTCCTTGCGGACTATTCGTGACCAAGCCAGGCGTTAACAGGATCAAATCTTGGAAGCTACGCCCATTCAGGGCCATGTTCTCGACATACTTCCGGTCAACTACGGTGCCCACGGCCGCATTCTCCGTATTCACCAATGGCGAGCCGCCTTTGACGGTAACAATCTCAGACGCCGCACCGATCGGCAGGGTAAAGTTGATTGCCAGCGCGTCCAGCACATGAATGACGATGTCAGGCTTGATAATGGTCTTAAATCCGCTATTTGATACCTGGATGCGATAGGATCCCGGGGGAAGGTTGGGCACAACGTAGATTCCTTCTCCGTTTGTCTTAGTGGTGTACTGAACTCCAGTAGCATCGTTCACGACCACGACTTCGGCCCCGGCTATTGCCGCGCCGGAAGGATCGAGCACGATTCCATTGATGGTTCCATTGGGAGACTGTGCGATTGCTTGCGAAAGGCAAAGTAGACTCTGGATCAGAAGAAAAATGAATCGACGCACGTGGTTTCCCCCGCAGAAGACAGATTGAAAGCATCTACTACGTCTACGCGGGAGACCCCGGCTTTTGTACCAACCTCTGGACACGATATCTATCCCGAAATGGCGAACCGCCGAGGAAATCCAACCTAGGGATGATTCGGATCAACCTTCAAGTAGGCAAACAGCAGCGGTTTTCCACTCGGCCTATGGCTTCCGCCGTTCGGTTCGACAGTTACGAAGACGGCGTCAATCTGTTCTAGTTTCTTCGGATCATCGAACTTCACCACCCATCGTTTCTTGGCGACATTGTCCTCATAAAAGACTCCCAAGCTGGTAGCCTGCTGTCTGTCCAGCCCATGGCTGCCCCACGCCTGAAAGGCGTTGCCGTTCTTCAACCCGGCTTGCTGATCGAGGTCGTACGCGTAAAAAACGAGAGACTTTCCTCGTGTGTAGAAGACCCGTCCGTACGGTTTCTGGGTTTGGCCATCCCGAGCCACGTCGTAGACCTCGGCGATGTACAGGTCCCGCGCACCCATCAATTCGCGGATGTCCCGGTCATGAGCGAGCAAGTCCTGCTGCTTGCCGACTTCTTCTTCGCGGTCGCGAAGCTGACCATGGAGATCCCGGATTTGAACTTCTAAACTCTCAGCGAGCGATAGATCCTGCGAGCGCTGTTTCCCCACAGAATCGAGTTCGGTTTCGGTCTTCTGAAGCGAAGCCCGGAGGGAGTCGAGTTTCTGGTTGAGCGTGGCCCGTTCTTGAGCTCCTTCTTGCTTCTCGGCTTGGGCATTCTGGAGAGAATGCTCGAGATCCGTCTCGACACTCTTCGCGGCTGCCAGAATCGCCGACTGTTCTGCCAGCTGGCGATGCAGATCGGCAATCATGCCGTCGCGCTCGACGACGTGGGCTTTTAACATTTCCCGTTCGTGTCCCATGTCGCTGATCCTCTGCTCGAGCGCGTCGAGTTTCGTATCGGGAGGTTGGACAGTCGTCTTGGCGACCTCCTGGCCTTTGTGTTTGCCAAATTGATATGAGTAGATAACCAGTGCAGCCGCCAGCACCACGGCGGCTGCGAACGGCATCCACACGTAATTCCAATTCACCTGCATGCGGCGTTGACTGTTTCGGTGCGAAAAGCTAAGTCCATTTCTGCTTTCGATCGGCTCTTTTTCGCTGCGGGCCGTTTTCGCTTGGACCGTCGTAGTTGCTCCCATGGTCTTGGCGGTTTCTGCAGGAATGGAGGTCGATTCCGAGGAATGCGAGCTAGCTAGGTGAGCGTGAAGCAGTGGCATGCCGACGTCAGCGGCGGCTTCGAATTCCTTCAGAGCTTGTCGGCACTCCGGACATTCGGCGAGGTGCGCATGAAGGTCCATCCTCTCTTCTTCGGTCAGGTCGCCGGAGGTCGAGATGGCGCACATCTCGATGAATTTATCGTGTGGTCCCATCTCCGACCAACCCTCGCCCTCCGGATTGTTCCGACTACCCTTCATGGTGTTTTTCTACAGGGACGTTATTCGCAAACATGTGCTTACGCAGCTTATCCAGGCCGCGGTAATAATGGTGCCTCACATTCCCTAGGGGCTGCGCCACTTTCTCGCCGATCTCTGCGAGCGTATAGCCTTCGAAGAAGTGGAGGCGCAAGATCTCACGCTGGTCCTCTGTGAGAGACTTGAGAACCTTGCTCAAACCATTACGCCCAAAAACCGCCTCTTCGGAATAATCGGTTTCTCCGGTCGGTATTCCGACCACCTGGTTGGCGTCGTTTCCGATTTCCGCTTGCGAGTAGAACTGGCGGGAGGTGAGATAGCGGCGTCTCTGCAGGGATCGGTGGTAAGCCATTTGAACGATCCAGGAGCGCGCAGTGCTCTTAGAGCTGTCGAAGATGCTGCACTTCCGCTGAATGAAGAGGAACAAGTCCTGAACGAGATCTTCTGCTTCTGCAGCGTCTCTCAGGATACGAGTTGCAACGCCACGCGCAAGTTGCGCGTAACGCTGAAATAGGCAGCCCAAGGCATCTTGCTCACCTGCCTGAAGAAGCGCAAGAAGGGCTTCGTCGGTTACGGAGCCAACGGCAGAGGTAGCGCCTTCCTCCGCACCGCATTTCAACGTGAAATGCAGCGAGGCCAATCGAGCCGTGAAAAATGTGTTCACGGCTTTTGCCTCGCGGCCCCACTACGCTCCGGCTGCTTGACGGTCTGCCGAATCTTGTACTGCAGTAACCGCTCGGTCGAACCGGCTACCTTTAGCTGTTCGAAGGCCCATTCCAACAGGGTAGCGCCGATGTTCCCGAGGGATCGGCGCTCCCTGGTGGCAAATTGCCATAATTCAGCGCGGAGTGCTGGATTGACCCGCACAGTGACCGATGCTTTCCACTCACCCATGAACGCCCTTATTTACTGTTCGACGACGCAATAAACAAGCAACCGACGCAATGCTTTGATTGCTACGACTCGCGCTTTTCGTTGCAGTCGAACGGAGAAAACTTCGGGTGAGGAAACGGTCGAAATCTGAGTCTTATAAGTCGTGAGCAAAAACCCAGTGACTGAGTAGGGTACGGGAGGACCCATTTTTCAGACTGTCTGGGCGACTAGCTCAATTCGCTGGTTTTGCTTGCTTTTCTAAAGCAGTTCGCCAGTACCAAAAGCGAAATTCATCCGCGCGTTCTCGCGCTAGCATCACCTCGGCAAAATCGGCATTCAGTCCGGCACGGATTTCTTCGAGCCGGATTGCGTAGGCTTTCAGCTCTCGCTGCGAACGAATGGAATGGATCTCCAGACGCTCAAGAACACGGATCAGGCGGTCGACGTTCAGGTTCCAGAGGTAAATTTCAGTAAAGGCGTCACCCTTGCTCATTTCCGCACCATTTTTGCTCTTGAGGGCCACCGTTTGGGTTTCGTCGTTCAATGCTTGCCTGTTACCGGAGACGGTTTAGAGTTTTGGTTAGAGACACGAACAGCGGAGCGGCTCAGAGTCCCGCATCAAGGGACAAATATCCTCCCTGTTTTCAGCTAGGGAGGAGGTTCCGCGACTGGCTCAGGAGGGGAATGAGCTGGGGAATGAGGACGCCAGGGAAGTTGCGTCCGGAATGGGAAATGGATAACTTCTTGTGCAGCCATCGTTGCACCTCATACGTGCGACTGTTGGTTAGGGGCGCGTTCGGTGTTTACCGCACCGACGCGTCCCGTCAGTTCACTCGCTTTTTTCGCCTAGCTTTTTCTTTCTGAGCGTCGGCTTTTCTCGATAGTGATCGGCCTTATATTTCTTGATCTGCTCGACCTCATCACTCGTCCAGACGCGTAAACGAACGCCTGATGCCTTTCGTAGCCTGGGACTCGGTATTTTCTTCTTCCGTATCCACTCGTAAAGCGTGGCCCGCTGGACGTCGATGTCCCTGGCTACTTCTGACATCGACCGCTCACTTGTAGTATATTGAACAGGTCTGTTCAGTGTTGTCAAGTGCAAAATTAGCCCGAAAGATTTTCAGCCGGCCCTCCGTGGCTCTTTCTGCCCCTCCAAAATAAACATCAGGATATCACGTACGACTCCTCAAAATGGTTTTGAGAAACTTATGGTAGCTGATCGAGCGGTATGAACGGTTTCGGACTGCAATTCCGGCAGCGAATCTGGAACCCGACCAATCTTTGCAACATCGAAGCGCACATCCTTGCCCTGTTCATTTTGAATGAAAGGAGGCTTATCATGCGTTGTCCCTACTGCAGAAACAGCCGAACAGAAGTCTTCAGAACCAAGTGTCTCCGCAGCAAGACATACCGTTATCGTCGCTGCGAGTTCTGTAAGGCAAAATTTAGGACGCAAGAAAAACCAGTGCGTTGGGAAGGTGTGGACCGTAAGTGGCCCGGTCTAGCTCCGAGCCGAAACGGGTGGAGATTTCATCGAGTCCCAGCTCTCCGCGGAAATTGCGAGGTGGAATTGTGTGGGGTGGATTTTAGGAAGACTAGAACGAAGCGGCATGTGGATCACATTGTACCCGCAAGACTTATCCGCCGATTGAAGGCAGGGAATCCGGACCGTCGGGAAAATCTTCAATGTATCTGCGGGACCTGCCATGGATACAAGCTTCAAGCTGACCATAGGTTGTGCTTAGGAGACAGACTGGGTTACTTCGAAATTTTGCGCGCGAACCATTTCGACGTGGAACGCGCTGAGCGGGCTTTAGCCTTGTTTGGTCTGTAGGATGCCTAAAAAGGACGATTTGGACAAGGACTAGAGCATTCGGTTAACAGCCTTGTGCCTGATTTAATCACAATTGTGCCGGAGCCGAGACAAATCGAGGGGAATCAGCAAGTTCTGATCAAATGGGGCTAACTCAGATTTACCTTCTCTTTTCAGTCCTCGTTACCATTTGCCGCCATTCATCACAATTCGCATGACACTGGTATGACACCTCTGGTTGTCGACTTCTAAGGATAAGCAGATCGTTCCGTGTGGTACGGCATCCGTCCAGGATCGATGCCAAGCGCGCAGATCACTTCTTAAAGCCGACTTATCGTTACTGATCCCGTGAAGACGCGCTGGAGTCAGTGAGTTCAAGCGAAGCTCCCCTAGAATTACGTCCTAACAAATTCCTGATGAACTCTTCAGGACTTTTCAGCGTCTTCTCTACGATTCTCTTCTTAACTCACGCAGGGCGCCCATTTTCCATGGGGAGGGAACGATGTCACTCAACTTATTTCTCTCGTTTTCCATCCTCGGTATTGCCTTCATGATCTACGCATTGTTCCAGTGGACCTACGGCGACAAGCGTAGAGCACATGGCCGCCAATTGCCCACCCGCAAGAACGCCCTCACGAACCAATCAGGTCGGCCTTTCCTCGTCTCTTCGCAAAACCCGCTCATGGATCCCAAGGATCACCCTGAGGCAAGTGTTTTCAGACTCGTCGTGAGTCGAAAGCGAGAATGGAAATCCAAGGTGCAGTACACAAACACGAAGGAGCCAATCATGCTGAAGCGAACGAGCACTGCGTGGGTCATGACTGGAATCGTGGTGTTGGTCGCGACCTGCACCATTCTAAGGACTGCGGTCGCGCAAAAGGCATCAGTTCCGAAGCCCCAGGAAAAACTTAGCCTCGGAGATGCCGAGGTCAAGCAATTGCTTCTCATTATGGATACCGACAAGAACGGCAAGATCTCTAAGCAGGAATGGATGGCGTTTATGGAAGCGGAGTTCGACAGACTGGATAAGGCCAAGAACGGCCAGTTGGATGTCAAGGAACTAGCGCAATCCCAATTGCGCGTGAGCCGTTTCTCAAGTGTGGGGAAATAACACCGACTGTGCGCCCAACAAGAACGCCGGACCCGGCTTATCACCCTTCAATTCCCACCTGTGCCCCGCACCATTCCTTTTCCCATCCGCCAAGTATCGAGAACTAGGAGGAGGATAGGCTTGTACTTCAACGAGTGTTCTGAACGCGCACGCTTCGTTTCGATCAAAGAACAGAAAACCGTTCGGACCTGAACATGAATTGGGCGCAGGACTAAAGCTTTTTGACGCCCACCCGTTGAACCTATGAACTTGTTTTGGCGCGGCAGTGTGCCAGGCATTGGCCGCTTGTGCTCGATGTGCGAAAACTTTTCTGCAAACAAATATATTTTTGATTCCGACCGTCGAGAGTCCGGGAGTCAGAAAAAAGATTGCTACAAGCGCATTGATCTTTCCATGGAAGTCTTCACAGATTCTTAACGCCTCGTGCCCTACGTTGCTCGCACGAGGTGTCCTCATGAAAAAGTTTCAGGTCAGGTTTTTGAGTTTGGCGGCGGCTTATCTCTCCCTCTTATTGTTTCACACGTCGGTAGCGCCTCTGGAGGCGCAATCCACCTTTGGTGAAATGATCGGCATCGTCAAGGATCCAGGACAGGGATTTGTGCCAGGAGCGCAAGTGACATTGACGAATGTCGACGAGCATACGCAGCATACCGCCGCAACGGACGCTGATGGCACATTTCATTTCGTCAACCTCAAGCCGGGACACTATGAATTGGTGGTAGTCGCCGGAGGTTTTGCAGAATACAAGGTCACGGGGGCGCAGTTGGATGCGCGGCAGACGCTGCGTTTTGATGTGACCCTCAAGTTGGCTTCTTCCGCACAGAGCATCGAGGTATCCGATGATGCAGTGCCATTAATCAATACGGAAAACGCCACTCTCTCCAGCATCGAAAGCAATGTGGAGATCAGCACGCTGCCGATCAATTCGCGGGCGGTCTCCAGCAGTCCGCTCGCGGCGCTGGCCACGAATCCCAATGTCACTTCGGATAGCCAGGGGAACGTCAGCGTGGGCGGCTCGACGTCGGCGCAGACCGGTTTCTCGGTAGACGGGATCTCCACCGCAAACGTGCGCGCGAATGGGGCGTTAAAAGATGCGTATCCGTCTATGGAAGGAATTCAGGAAATGAGCGTCACGGCGTTCAACAACAACGCTGAGTTTGCGCAGATGGGCGACGTAACCTTTACAACGAAAAGCGGCGGCAACCAGTTTCATGGAAGCGCGTTTGAGTACTTCCAGAGCGCGGCTATGGACGCCACGATCTATAACTTTCCTACGAGGGCCCCGAAGCGATTCAACACTTTCGGAGGCAGCCTGGGCGGGCCGGTGCGCCTGCCGAAGCTTTACAACGGGAGCGACAGGACATTTTTCTTTTTCGACTACGAAGGTAATCGCAAGACCACATCCTCGCCCGAACTGCTCCTGCTTCCAACAGCGGCCGAAAGAGCTGGCAATCTCACGGGCCTGGTAGCAGCAGTGGGTGCACCGCTGAAGGACCCGTTCACCGGGGGATCCTATCCGAATAACACCATTCCAGGCGGCCCCGGGAATCCGTGCAGCAACCCGAAAGACTGCATTAACCCCGTGGCACAAACACTGCTAAGCACGTATTACCCGCTGCCCAACGTGAATGGTAACGGCTACAACTATCAGACACTGGTGCCCATCCCGTCGAATTCCAACGGCTGGGATCTGCGGGTCGATCAAACGATCACCCCGAAACAACAACTCTATGCACGCTACAGCTGGAAAAACGTATTCCTCAATGAATATAACAACGACACGGTTATTTCACCGGCCAATATCTTCCTGCCGAACGATCAGGCTCACGAGCAGAACCGCAGCCTGGTGATCTCCTACAACTATGTCATCACGCCGAGCCTGATCAACGAATTCCGCTTCGGGCTTACGAATTTCACGGCAAATGAAACCTTCCCAATCCAGGGAGCTCAGGCCCTTTCACAGCTTGGGCTGGTCTTAAACAATGGGGTAAACCTCGCCATGCATCCAACGGGTCAAGCCTTTCCAACATTCGCGTTCGGTGATGGCACCATTTCCTCGATTGGGCAAGGCCGCGTTGGAACTACCATTTCGCGAACCTACGAATTCACCGATAATGTCTCTCGCCACCTGCGCCAGCATGCCCTTCGCTTTGGAATGGATGTGCGCGGAGTGCTCTACAACGCGCCGTTATACTACGCGCCATCCGATGACTATGGGTCCTTCCAGTTTACCGGCGCTCTCACACAGTATTCTTTTGGCGATTTTCTCCTTGGTTTGCCGGCACAGTCGTACTTCGCGATCACTAGCCCGCAGGCCAACGCCTACAGCTGGCACTGGGGCCTCTACGGCCAAGACGAATGGCAGGTGAATAGCCACCTGACATTGAACTTCGGTTTGCGTTGGGAATTCCTCCCCGCGTTTAAGGAAACTCTCGGTGACCTGGCCAGTTTCGACCCGAAAATTAACAGCATCGTGCTTCCCGATAAGTTCTTCCCAGTGGTGGGAGCTAGCCCGCTCCTCACGAGCGTGTATACGGCGGTTTTGGAGTCGTACAACGGCTGTCCGCTCTCGAATAGAAACACTTCGATTCCCTGTACGCCCACGGTCTCGGCCAGCCAGGCGGGATTGCCACAAGGTTTGCGAAATACTCCAAAGCATGATTTTGACCCGCGCGTGAGTGTTGCTTATCGGCCATTCAATAATGACAAGACCGTGATTCGCGCGGGATTTGGGCTCTTCACCATGACGACTCTTGGACCATTGTCGTTCAACAATGCGGGTGTCGGTCTTTCCGACCTGCTTAGCTTCACCAATTCTGTGACCAACGGTACGCCGGCGTTCCAGTTCCCGCAAACTTCGGTTCCGGGCCTAGTTGCGTTGGGTGGAGGATCGTTCGAGGAGGGAAACAATCCGAATCTCAAGGACGCCACGTCGGCGCAATGGAACCTGACCGTTGAGCGCCAGGTTACGACTAGCACCAGCGTCCGCCTCAGCTACGTTGGCCAGGCGACGTGGCATCTTCCCGTCACCGTTGACCTGAACCAAATTCGGCCGAGCACCACCCCTTACGTGGCCACTCTTGCGCCCGGGGAACCAAATGGCATTCCGCCTTGGGCCGACCCGCGCTCTCCCTATCCGCAGTTCGGTATGTTGATGTATGCGGACAGCATCGGAAACTCAAACTATGAGGCTGGAGTTGCCGAAGTGCGGCATAGGACCTCGTACGGATTGACCCTTCTGGGGAGTTATACCTGGGCGAAGAACATCAGCGATGCGCAAGGCAGCGATGCACCTACGGTGTTCGCCGGCGAAGAGCCCTACGCCGTGGAGATTGCGAACCGTTACAATCTGCGCTACGACCGCGGCAACGTGGTGGGAACGCCGCGGCAACGATTCCTGTTCACCGGCACTTACCAATTGCCTTACGGACCGGGGCGGCACTGGGCAGGTGGCGGTAAGCTCATGAACGGCGCTTTTGGAAACTGGAGTTTCAGTACGGTGACGCAGCTACAGACCGGTCAGTGGCTCACTCCTATCATGAATCCTGTCTCCGATCAGTCGAACACCGACCTGAACAACCTGCGCTATTTGGGAGGCGCGATCGCGCGGCCCGATTGCACGGGCAATCCTGTCCCTGCGAATCGATCAGTGCTGAACTACTATAACTTCAATTCGTTTGCGGCTCCCCCGAACAACGCCGGGCGGTTCGGCACTTGCGGCCTGGGGATTTTGCAGGGTCCCGGAGAGATCAACGTGAACGCAGGCCTCGCTAAGCAGTTTTCTCTGACGGAACGTTTTCGCTTGCGGTTTGAAGCGACCTTTACCAACGTGCTCAATCACCCGAACTTCGCGCCGCCTTCGTTGAACATCAGCAACCAAAGCACTTTCGGCGTGCTGACGAGCACGTTGCCGCAAGGACTGGGTGGCAATCGTACGGGGCAATTGGCGCTGCGCCTCGATTTTTAGGGGGCGCGTGATATGTCTATGGCACGTCTACTATCGCGTCAGGACTCGCCAAAAAATTGCATCTTCCGGAGCGAATGTGAATGCGCTTTGAAGGCGCATTCACGAATCTCTTGAACCACTGAGCATTAGCCGAGAGGACCGTCTGGCGTCGTCTTAGCGACCACAGTAAACGAGGTAATGCCGCCCAATCAAGGAAGCAGCCTTAATGGAGCGGACCAGTTGAGCTTCTGGGCAGCGCACCGAGCGCGCTGTGCGCCCGATGCCACGCTGCATCGAGATCGTGCCGATCAAGTGCGACCAGCGCGCTTGCGATTTCGCGGATCGCGTCCGCTTGTTCTGACAGAACTTGACGGCAGGCGTCTGGAAGCCGCGGTGCCAGCCGGAGGATCGTTTCGAGCTGACGGATCAGCACGGCGGGGGTCGTTGCTGAGGCCTGGCGGATCTGATCGAACGCGAGCTTGGCAAGGCGTTCGAGCCGTACGGGAGGCATCCAAACCCGGAGCCTGCTGCTAGTGTCGAACCAGTTCCCTTCAAGCGGGGGCCGCTCAGCTAGCGTGAGCAGCGCGTCGGCGAGCCAGTCGACGCAGGCAACGCCGGTGAACGTATCGTTGACCGCGGGCGATAGCGCGCGGATGGCGATTTCGACGACTTGCGCTATGCCGAACTCGCTATCCTGGGTGAGCGTGCGGTGCCTGCCGATGTGAATTCCACGATCTATCGCGGCCTTGAGCGTGGCGACGTTGTCCTCCGGGACGACTGCTGCGAGCGGTTCGCCGCGGAGCACGAACTGGCCGGGACGGAACCTGAGAACGATCAGTGCGTCCGCCGCGCGTGCGGCCGCGACCAGCTCGCGGTGATCCACATGCTGTAAGTAACCGCTCTTCGAGCACGACACCATCGCGCCCGTCTCTGCCTGGCGCAGAATCGCATCGTCGTTGGGCACCGGGCCCGTGCCCTCACCAGGGCCAGCAACGTGCGCGCTGCCAGCCGCGACGTAAAGGTCGTCGACGATCGCGCCGATCATGTCGGGGTTCTGAATCGAACTCGCGACCCGATGGCTGTAGTAGACGAGGAACCCGAAACTGAGTACGACGAGCACCCAGCTTGTGATCAACGAAATCTGCGGGATGAACGACGACTGCGGATCCTGATGCGTGACCAGGAAGACAAGACAGATGTATACGAAGGTGGCCATGAACAGGCCGATCGTGGTCTGGGTGACCCAATCCTGTAAGAACCGGTAGAGCAGGCGTGGGCCGAACAGCGTCGAGACCATCGACAGCACGAGAAGGGCGACGGAGAAAATCAGCGCGAGCACGGTTGCGACCGCGCCCATCATCGCCGACAGGATCGCGCGTGCGTCGTCAATGCTGCCCATGGTTAGCCACGAGGGGATGTGAATGACGCCATACTTGTCGAGCACGTCTGGAATCAGGGTGATCACGAACAGTGCGACGGCGACGAGCGAGAGCTGCAACGGAATGCGCCACAGATTGATGTCGCGTTGCGAACGGAGCTTGGTAGGGCGCGGGACGGGCATGCGATGTGAATTTTAGACGCTTTACCTTCCGAGGAGCAATCGTTCCAGCACGGGACCGAGCGCCAAGGCAGGAAGATAGCTGAGGGCCACGAGAATGATCAGGCAGGCTGTGAGCAAGACGCCAAACGTAAAGGAATAAGTAGGAAGAGTTCCTGAGGAAGAAGGCGTATTTCTCTGACGAGCAAATAGCGCCGCAAATGCCAATGCAGGTATTGCCAAGCCAAACCTGCCGGCCAACATTGCTAAACCTGTGGTGAGATTGTAAAAGGGAGTATTCGCGTTCAAACTGGCAAAGATCTGCCCATTGTTGGTAAAGCAAGAAGCGTACGCAAAAAGAATCTCTGTAAAACCGTGCGGGCCGCGGTTGATCGTCAACCCGGCCAATCCTGCTTTGGTGCTCACGGCGATGGCGGTGAGTAGCAAGATGAACAGCGGTGCAGCCAACGCATACAGCATGATCATTTTGTTTTCTGTGGGCCCTATTTTTTTCCCCAGGTATTCAGGCGTACGCCCAATCATGAGTCCGGCGAGAAATACGGCGATGGCCGCGGCCATGACCATGCTGTAAAGACCAGTCCCGAGGCCTCCGAAAACAAGCTCACCCAGCAGCATGTTTGCCAGCAAAACCATGCCCCCGAGCGAGGTATAGCTGTCGTGCATGGAGTTGTAGGATCCTGTCGCAGTGTTTGATGTAACGACAGCCGTGAGGGCCGAGCCGCTAATGCCGAAGCGCACCTCCTTACCTTCCATGTTCCCACCTGACTGGTCACGACTACTTCGGAAATCCACGCCCTCGAGACGGGGATCCCCTCGTTGCTCAAGGTGCTGTACAGACGCCAGTCCACCCCCGAAAAGAACCAACATTACACAGTAGAAAAGCCAGCCCTGCCGAGGCTGGCCAACCATCCTTCCAAAGGTGTTGGTCAATGCCGCCGGCAGCAGGACAATAGCCAGCATTTCGAGGAAATTTGTAAAAGGCGTCGGGTTCTCATACGGATGAGCCCCATTGGCGTTAAAGAAGCCACCGCCGTTTGTGCCAAGATTCTTGATAAGCTCTAGCGCGGCTACGGGGCCCTGGGGTATGACCTGCTTGGCACCCTCGACGGTAGTGGCAACCACATAGGGGCGGAAGTTCATCGGAACTCCCTGCCAGACGAGAAGCAAGGCACCTGCCAAAGCGATAGGTAAAAAGATCCAGAGTAGCCCGCGCGTCAAATCAACCCAAAAGTTACCGAGCGTATCGGAGAGCTGTCTGGCCAGTCCGCGAATAAAGGCAACACCCACAGCCAATCCGGCGGCGCCAGCCAGGAAGTTCTGCGCACAGAGTCCCACCATCTGGCTGAAATAGCTCATCGTGTTCTCACCAGCGTAGGCCTGCCACGTAGTCGTCGTCGAAAAGCTGATCGCCGTGTTCATGGCCAAGTCTGGGGATAAGGGCGTTGTGAAATACTGAGGAAAGAACCAAGGAAGAAACTGCTGCATTCTGAGGATGGAATACAGTAGGAGTGTGCCGATCAAGCTAAAGAGCACGAAACCCGTCGCATACTGTTTGCCGGTCATCTCTATATCTGGATTTACAGTAGTCACGCGGTAGATAAACCGCTCAACAGGAAGACATAAATGGTCAAGCACCGTCCGTTTCCTGGAAAAGACTCGTTCCATGTAGCCTCCGAGGGGCTTCACCAGGAGGGTAACGATAACGACAAACAGCAGGTATTGAATTGCGCTATGAAGATTCACAAGCCCCGCTCTGAATCCGGCCCCTAACGGCGGATTCCCTGAAATACAAACGAATAGCCGACCCCGATAAAATGATCCGGTGCGGCCGACGATAAGCCCACCCCAACGTGGAAATCTAGCTGGTGCCGCTTCGCGAGTTTGAGTGCTGTTCCGAAGTGCAGCAAGTGCTGCGGCCCGCCGCGTTCCGGGAAGCTGTCCGCGTATTCGACAAACGCATCCCAAGGTCCGATTAGTTGGCGATCTATGAGAAACGTGGACTGGCCGGTCAGATTTCGTGTGCGGCCCTGTGTAGGCCAGTACAACGAGAACATTCCGGCGGCGGTCCATTTGGCGGTGAGTGCGCGGGACCAAGGCACTTGCAATCCAGGATCGTAGCCGCCGCTGGAGACCGTGTGGGAGCCGGTCGGGAAACTGAGAAAGAGGATTGCGGACACGTCGAATCCACCCGGCGTGGGGCCAAGTTGTTGTTTTACTCCGAAAGCGAAATCGCTGAATCCCGTGTCGAAGGTGCCGGGACTGTTCAGGTTCTGGAAGTAGTCCGGCAAGGTGAACCGTAGCTCCGTTTTCGAGGCGACGCCAAACCGCACCAAGGTCTCCGGGCCGTCAATGACGCTCTGTCCCTGGCTGCTGGTTTCTAGGAAACCATTCTCCATCTGAATGCTGCCGTTCGGGACGACGATGCTGGAGTTCGTAATCGCTGGACGATCCGCAGCGATCGTGCTGGGAGAAACAGCACTTGCAGACTGATCCTGACCATGAAGAGGCGCAACTCCGGCCAAAATGAATATCAGCAGCGAGGTGAAACTGCGAGTGAGCATCGCCAGAGTGGGCCGTACCGTGCTGTCCCGGCAAACACACTAACATACAGATGGCGAGCAGCGGACCCGCTCCGCTGATCTCATATTCTGAGGGGATAAGCGTCGCGTCCTCAGAGCGCGTTTTCGGGAAGTAGGCGGTGGTTTCGGCAATCTAGCGGATCTCGGCTTAGGGATCGCCGTTATGACGATAGTCCGCAGCTTTTCGAAAGCCATTTGTCGCGAATCTTAGTGTCTTTTTTGGCAAGCGGCGAGTCATCATTTGGCGACCTTTACTTTGAAGCTCACCGTGTTGGCCCCGCCGGCGTTCGTGATGACGAACTTGTACTGCCCGTCCTCCGTCGGCGTGACCTTAACCGAACACTTCGGTCCGGGCGAGTCGTCCTTAGCGACTTCCGCGCCGGAGGAGTCGTAGACGAAAAGGTGCACGTCGGTATTCTTCAGGCCGTCCGTGGTGGCCTCGAACTCTTTCCCCGCCGTGAAAGACAGGAGGTAAGCGACCTCTCCCTTGTCCTTTAT